>NZ_JAMOLN010000073.1 GCF_024448165.1 Streptomyces longispororuber | reverse complement strand
CGGTCAGGACGACGCCGGGGCGTACTACACCGTCGCGGTCCCCACGCACTGGAACGGCTCCCTGGTCGTCCACGCCCACGGCGGCCCCGACCTCGGCGACGCCTCCGACCCCGCCCGCAGCACCGACGACCTGGACCGCTGGGCCGTGCTCGTCGACCAGGGGTACGCCTGGGCCGGATCCTCCTACCGGCGCGGCGGATACGGCACCCGGATGGCGGCCGCCGACACCGAGAGCGTGCGCCGCCTGTTCGTCGAGGAGTTCGGCACACCGGACCGCACCTACCTGCACGGCCAGTCCTGGGGCGGCGACGTCGCCGCCAAGGTCGCCGAGACCTACGGCACCCGGCCCGGCGCCTACGACGGCGTGCTGCTCACCAGCGGCGTCCTGGGCGGCGGTTCGCGCGGCTACGACTACCGCGTCGACCTGCGCGTCGTCTACCAGTACTACTGCCACAACCACCCCCGCCCCAGCGAACCGCAGTACCCGCTGTGGCAGGGCCTGCGCCCCGGCTCCACCATGACGTCGGCCGGACTGCGCGCCCGCCTCCAGGAGTGCACCGGCTACACCTCGCCGCCCGAACAGCGCACCGCGCTCCAGCAGCGCAACCTCGACGACATCCTCGCCGTCACGCGCATCCCCGAAAGGGCCCTCGAATCCCATCTGAGGTTCGCCACGTTCACCTTCCGCGACATCGTCGACACCCGCCTCGGCGGCCGCAACCCGTTCTCCAACCGCGGCGTGCGATACACCGGTTCGCACGACGACAAGGCGCTCAACGCGGGCGTCGCCCGCTTCTCCGCGGACCCCACGGCGCGCCGTGACCTCTCCTACGACAGCGACCTCACGGGCCGGGTGACGCTGCCGGTGCTCACCCTGCACGCGATCGACGACCCGACCGCGTTCGTCGAGCACGAGGCCGCCTACCGCGAGACGCTGCGCGGCGCGGGCCGCGACGGGCACCTCGTGCAGACGTTCACGACGGAGACCGAGCACAGCGCGCTCAGCGACTCCGAGTACGCCAACTCCCTGGCGGCGCTGGACCGTTGGGCCCGTACGGGCGAGAAGCCGACGCCCGGATCCCTCGCCGCGTCCTGCGCCACCTTCGACCGCACCTACGGCACCGGCTGCTTCTACGTCCCGTCGTTCCGCCCCGAGCCGTACGCCTCCCGGATCAGGCCCCGCCCCGGCGGACTGACCTGGCCCGCCATGACGGCCGCACAGGAGAAGGCGTGGTCGCGGATCGACGGGGTGGGGATCGCCCCGTAGGACGCGCCGGCTACGCCGGGGCCGCCTCGCCGAGCCGTTCCTGGAGGAAGGCGAGGATGTCGTCGCGGGCCCGCACCGTGGGATGGCCGTCCCGGTCGACGAGATGCGCCGTGACCACGCTGTGGGCGCAGCCGACGACGTCACGGAAGAACGGCGGGGGGTCCGGGTTGGCCGCGTCGGCGGGCAGCACGCGCCCGTCGAACGCGTCGCCCAGCAGCGCGCGGTAGGCGGCGAACCGTCGGCCGGTGCACCACCGGTCGCCCTCGAAGCGGTGCGCGAGCACGGTCAGCCCGTCGCGGCGGACCCGGTCGGCCACCGCGGCGGCGTCCGCCGCGTCCATCTCCAGGCCGCCCGGATCGTCGAGCGGCAGCGACGGATGGTTCACCACCGGCGCGACGACGGCCGGTTCGAGCGCCATGGTGAGGGCGAAGTTGCCGGTGAAGCAGAGGCCCACCGCGCCGACCCCGGGGCCGCCCCGCTCGGCGTGCGCGATCCGCGCGAGGCCGCGCAGCCAGCCCACCACCGGACTGGTGCCGCCCCCGGCGAACGCCCGGAACTCGGCGCTGACGCACGCCCGGCGCACCACCGCCTCGGCCGCCTTCGCGTGGGGATACGCCCCGTCGACGCCGAACAGCGAGGGCAGGTACACGGAGAGGCCCGCGTCCCGGATCCAGCGCGCGAACCGGGCGACGTCGGGACTGATCCCCGGCATCTCCGGCATGAGGATCACCGCGGGACCGTCCCCGGTGACGTACACCCGCTTGCCGACGCCGTCGACGACGACGTCCCGGCGCTCGAAGTCGTCGAGGGGATCGTCGTCCTGTCGTCCTTGCCTGCTTGTCATGATCGCAAGGATGGGGGGAGGCTGGCCGCGCAGAGAACCGGCGATGCCGCCACGTGTCGGGGCGATACCGCCGTCCACCGTCGGTCGTCGGAGGTGCCGTGTGAGCCCGCTGCGCGTGAGCGTCCTCGCCTACCCGGGCTGTTTCGCGTCGGAGGTCTACGGCGTCCTCGACCTGCTGACCATGGCGACACGGGTCGCCGCGGCCCAGGGCGCGGCCGGGCCGTCGTACGAGACGTCGGTGGTCTCGCCCCGGCGCCGGGTGACCGCGTCCGGCGGCGCGCGGCTCGACGTCTCGGCGGTGCGTCCCGCGGACGTCCTGATCGTGCCGGGGTTCGAGGCGCCGCCCGGACCCGCCCTCGACGCCGCCCTGGCGGCCCTCGCGCCGGAGACCGGCACGATCCGAGCGCAGGCCGCGGCCGGCACCGCCCTGGTGTCGATCTGCGTCGGCGCCTTCCTGCTGGGGGAGGCCGGACTGCTCGACGGCCGCGAGGCGACCACCTCCTGGCTGTACGCGGACCGACTCGCGAGGCGCCACCCCGAGGCGCGGATCGGCCCGGCGGAACTGGTGGTGACCGACCGCGGGGTGACGACCACGGCTGCCTTCAGCGCGATGTACGACTTCGCGCTGCGCTTCGTCCGCGAGCACGACGGCCCACGGGTCGCCCGCGGCACCGCACGCCTGGCCCTGCTCGACGACACCCGCTCCACGCAGGCGCCCTACGTCGACCTGGACCTGCTGCCCACGGTCGGACGCGGCCTCGCCCCCTCCGTCATGCGCCGCCTCGACCAGAACCTGGCCGCCCGCTACGACCTGCCCGCCCTGGCCCGCGAGTTCGGCGTCAGCGCCCGGACCCTGCTGCGCCGCTTCGGCGCCGAGACCGGGCGGACCCCCCTCGCGTACCTGCACCAGGCGCGAGTGCGCCGGGCCCGCCACCTGCTGGAGAGCACCGAGCGGACCGTGGCGAGCATCTCCGCCGAGGTCGGCTACCGCGACGTGGGCACGTTCAGCGCCCTCTTCGCCCGGCACACGGGCACGCGGCCGAGCCGCTACCGCGCGGCCCTCGGCGGCCGCGGCCGACCGGACCGCACGGGGTGAGCCGACGCGGTGGCTTGTTCGTGGCTACCGTCCGGGCGGCAGCGGTGCTTGTCTCGTTCCCACCACCCGGTTTCCGGTTCCCGGTGCTCCGTGCTCCGCGATGTCCGTGAGTCCGTGACCCGCCTCAGGGAAGGGGGTCCCGCTCGTGCCCAGTGGTTTGAACGTCGACACGATCGGACCGGTCGACGTCGCCGTGGTCGTCTTCGAGGGCAACCACATCAACGGCGACGTCGCTCCCGCACTGTGGGAGCTGCAGAAGAACGGCACCGTGCGCATCCTGGACCTGAGTTTCGTCCGCAAGGACGACGACGGTTCCGTGGCGGTCGTCGAAGGGGCCGACGCGGAAGTCGCGGAGGACTTCGGATCGATCGCCGGCGCCCAGTTCGACCTGTTCAGCGACGAGGACCTGCACGCCGTCGCGGAGGAACTCCCGCCGGCGTCGTCGGCGCTCGTCGTGGCCTGGGAGAACTCCTGGGCGGCGCGGCTGTCCATCGCGGTGCGGGCGTCGCACGGCGACCTGCGGCTGCTGGAACGCATCCCCAGGGCGGTCGTCGTCGAAGCCGTCGCCGCGCTCGACGACGACTGACAGTGATCCGGCGATCCGGCGATTCAGTGATTCAGTGATTCAGTGATTCAGCGAAAGGGAGGATCGACATGCCTCGGCGATACGGACGGCCCGGCCTGCTGGGCACCGTCGCACGCACCGCGGTGATCTCCGGCACCGCCTCGGCCGTCTCCCACCGCGTCAACCGCGGCATGTCCGAGCGCGACATGCGCCGGCAGGCGGAGGCGGAGGCGCAGGCCGCACCCCCGCCCGCCCCGGCCCCGGCTCCAGCACCGGCGGACCGGGTCGCCCAGCTCAGCGCGCTCGCCGACCTCAAGGCCCAGGGGCTGCTGACGGACGAGGAGTTCGCCGTGGAGAAGGCGCGGATCCTCGGCTCCTGAGCGGTCCGGTCCATGACGGCCGCCTGCCCGGGCAGGTGGTCCGTTGGCTCTGCCGTGGCCGACAGGAACAGCATCTCACTGGGCCATTGGCTCAGAACATTCGGCCTCATTTGAACCGTCAGCCGGTTGGATGCTGAGATACGTATGTCGATGGCGCTGCGGATCCCCAGGGATCTCCGCGGCGCCTTTCTCATGTCGTGGCGCATCTCAGGTGCGGAAGGGGCGGGGCAACGTGCTGAAGAGGGCGTTCGTGGCGCCGGACCCGGGGCGGATCCGGCTGCGGTTCGCGAGCCGGGCCGTGCTCGGGATCGGGCTCGCCGTCGCGGCCTGCGGACTGGCCGGGCACTCGCTGGTGGCCGCCATCACCGGTGGTCTGGCCGCGCTGCTCGCCCTGTTCACCGTCACCGACGCGACGGTGCGCGGCCAGGCCGTGACCACCGCCCTGCTCCCGGTCGCCGGCCTTCCGGTCCTCGCGCTCGCCGCGCTGCTGCACGACGTGCCGGTCGCCCGCGACCTGGCCTTCCTCGCGGTCGTCGGAGCGGGGGTGTACGCGCGGCGGTGGGGACCGCGCGGCCACTCCCTCGGCGTCTTCGCGTTCATGATGTTCTTCGCCACGCAGTTCCTGCACACAGTGCCCGGCCAGCTCCCCGAGCTGTACGCGGCGGTGCTGCTGTCGCTCGTCGCCGCGGCCGCCGTGCGGTTCGGGGTGTGGTGCTACGAGCTCCGGCTGCCGGCGCCCGCCGCCGTCGCGCCGCCGACCGGGGGCACCGGGCTCGCCCGGATCACCACGCGGCAGGCCGTCCAGGCGACCGTGGGCGCCGGATTCGCCCTGGCCGTCGGGCAGTTGCTGTCCGACCAGCGGTGGTACTGGGCCGTGGGCGCCACCTGGTGGGTGTTCGTGGCGACGACCTCGCGCGGGGAGACGGTCGTACGGGGCTTCCGGCGGTTCCTGGGCACCGTGCTCGGCATCGTCGTGGGCTTCGCGGTCGCCGTGCCCCTGCACCACGATCCGGTGGCCGCCGCGGTCGTCGTCGCCGTCGGCGTCTTCGGGATCTTCTACACCGCGCACGTCTCGTACACGTGGATGATGCTCGCGGTGACCGTGATGGCCAGCATGCTCTACGGACTCCTGGGCGTGCTCGACCCGGCGCTGCTCGCCCTGCGGGTGAGCGAGACGGCCGTGGGCTCGCTGGGGGCCGTGCTCGCCGTGCTGCTCGTGCTGCCGGTGACCACGCACTCGGTGACCGACGCCTGGGTCGAACGGGCGCTGCGCTGTGTGCACGCGTGCACGGCGGAGGCCGCCGCACGCCTCGCGGGGAACGCGGCCGCCGATCCGGCCCCGCGCGTCGCCGAGCTGGAGGCGATCCTCGGCCGCGTCCGGCTCTCGCTCGCCCCGCTCGTCCACCCGCTCAGCCCGATGAGGGCCCGCAGCGGCCGGGCCCGGCAGGTGCTCGCACTGCTCGACGACTGCGCGCGCGAGGTGCGCGGCCTGGCGTCCGTCGCCGCCGACCCCGAGGCCTCCCACGACGCCCGCCTCGCCGCCGCCTGCTGGCGCGTGGAAGCGGCCGTCGAGGCGCTCACCGACGCACCGACCGGCGGGCAGCACCGCCCCGTCGACGAGGCTGTGGCCCCGCACCCGGCCGGCGCCGAACCGGTGCTCGCGCACCTGCACGCCCTGGAGCGGGCCCTCCTCGACCTGGCCGTTCCGCTGCGCGGATCGAACCGCGTACCGGTCGGGGCCGCCGGGGCCTGAGCCCGCACCGGGTCGTGCACCGGGCTCCGCTTCGGGCCCGGTCTGGGGCCCGGCCCGCGCCCCAGGCGTGTGAAACGGTCCACGCGCCCCTGCACAGTTCCGCACGCTCCCCGTTCGTCGCCGACCGCCCGCCGACCGGCGCCCACTTGTGGTTGTCTCGCATCGGCGTGGACAACCCGGCCCCGAATGAGGCCCTTTCCCGGAGCACGTACAGGGTGGATCACCCTGCCCCAGGGGTAATCCCGCGCCATTGGACGCCCGGGGCGCTGTCCGTCGGACAGGTCCCCCACCCACGGCCGCGCGGGAGCGAGCCGCGGGCCACCGTCGAGCCGCTGGGGGTCACCATGCGAAGCAACCTGCGCCGGACCGGAGCCCAGGAGGTCGAGGGCTGGCTGGCCGCCGCCACGGACGCGCACCCGGGGGACGCCGCCGAAGCGCGCCGGCACGACCGCTGCCCGGCCCCCGCCACCGGCACCCACCGCAGGCCCACCGCCCTGCGCCCCGGCGACGTGGCACACGCCGCCGCCGACTTCGTCCGCCGCCACCACGCCGAGGAACAGCTCGGCGACCCGGCACCCCGGCTCGCCGAGGTCGAGGCCGAGCTCGCCGCGACCGGCACGTACACCCACACCACCGAGGAACTCGTCTTCGGCGCCCGGGTCGCCTGGCGCAACGCCAACCGCTGCATAGGCCGCCTCTACTGGCGCTCGCTGCGCGTGCGCGACCTGCGCGGGCTCACCCGTCCCGAGGAGATCGCGGCGGCCTGCGCCGACCACCTGCGGGAGGCCGCGCCCGAAGGCCGGATCCGCCCGCTGATCACCGTCTTCGCGCCCGACCGCCCCGGGCGTCCCGGCCCCCGCATCTGGAACGAACAACTCATCCGCTACGCCGGATACGTCCAGCACAGCGGCCACGTCATCGGCGACCCGCGCGGCACGGGCCTCACGGCCCTGGCCCGGAGCCTCGGCTGGCGCGGCGGACCCGGCACTCCGTTCGACGTCCTGCCCCTCGTCGTCCAGAGCGCCCCGCACGAACGGCCCCGCTGGTTCGACCTGCCCCCCGACGCCGTCCTCGAAGTCCCCCTGGAACACCCGGACTTCACCTGGTGGTCCGAGCTCGGCCTGCGCTGGCACGCGGTCCCCGCCCTCGCCAACATGTGCCTGGAGATCGGCGGCGTCTGCTACGGCTCCGCGCCGTTCAACGGCTGGTACATGGGCACCGAGATAGGCGCCCGCAACCTCGCCGACACCGACCGCTACAACCTCCTGCCCCACCTCGCCCACCGCCTCGGCCTCGACACCAGCACCGACCGCTCCCTGTGGAAGGACGAGGCGCTCGTCGAGCTGAACCGCTCCGTCCTGCACTCCTTCGACCGGGCGGGCGTCACCATCACCGACCACCACACCGAGTCCCGGCGCTTCCTCACCCACATCGAGCGCGAGGAGTCCCGCGGGCGCCCCGTCGGCGCCGACTGGTCGTGGATCGTGCCGCCGATCTCCGGCTCCGCGACCGGCGTCTTCCACCGCACGTACGACGACGTCGAGAGCACCCCGGCGTACGTCCACCACCCCGAGGCGCACGCGAGGGCCCGCGGCGAAGAGGGGATCGCGACGCGGCGCCGCACTCCCTGGCACGATCTGGTCTAGACCCGCTGCTACCGTCGGCCGCGCGGGCACTCGGCCCGCACGCCGAAAGGGGAAGCAGTGAGCGGCAGTCAGGCAGGGCGGGCGTACATCGGATCGTTCACGGCAGCGGGCGGCCGCGGCATCGTCACCGCGGACCTCGACCCGGCCGACGGCTCGCTCACGGTCCTGGACGCCACGGACGTGCTGCCCGACCCCTCGTACCTGACGGCCGGCGGCGGACTGCTCTACGCGGTGAGCGAGACCACCGACGGCGCCGTCGCCGCGTTCCGCACCGACACGGTGCCGGTGCGCCTGGCCGCACCGCCCACGCTCGTCGACGGCGACGGCCCCACCCATCTGTCGGTGTGGCCCGAGGCCGCCCGCGTCCTGACCGCCAACTACGGCTCCGGCAGCGTCACCGTGGTGCCGCTGCGCACCGACGGCACCCCGGACCCCGCGGGCCGCGACGTGCTGGCCCACACCGGCTCGGGACCCCACCCGCAGCGCCAGCAGACCCCGCACGCCCACCAGGTCCTGCCGGACCCGAGCGGCCGCTGGGCCCTGAGCGTCGACCTCGGCACGGACTCGGTCCGGGTCTGCGCCCTTGACGGCGACGGCCGCGTCACGCTCCACCACGAGACGGCCCTGCGGCCCGGCTCGGGCCCCCGGCACCTGGCCTTCCACCCCGCGGGCGACCACGCGTACGTCCTCAACGAGCTGACCCCGACCCTCACCGTGTGCCGCTGGGACGCGGCCGACGGCACCCTGAAGCCGCTCACCGAGCTCCAGGTCCTGCCCGACGCCCCGGCCGGTGACGCCTACCCCTCAGAGGTCGTCGTCGCGCCCGACGGCCGCTTCCTGTGGGTCGCGACGCGCGGTGAGAACACCGTCTCGCTGTTCTCCCTCGACCCGACGGGCGAACAGCCCACCCTGCGCGCGATCGTGCCGTGCGGCGGCGACTGGCCTCGCGACCTGGCCCTCGATCCCTCGGGCCGGTTCCTCTACGCGGCGAACGAACGCTCCGGCGACGTCACCTGGTTCGCCGTGGACGCGGAGTCGGGCGTGCCGGTGCGGGCGGGTTCGGTACGGGTGCCCGCCGCGTCCTGCGTGGTGTTCAGCTGACGTCTGCGGCCGCCCGCCGCCGGGCGATCCCGACGATGAAGCTCCCGGCGGCGGGCCGCACCCGCACGGACCAGCCGAGCGCCGCGAGCCGCCCGGTCAGCGCCTCGGCCTCGTGGAACACCTTCACGATGCGGTACTCGCTGCCGTCGTCGAGGCGCCGCAGCGCGGTGTCCCCGGACCCGCCGGGGACGAGCTTCTCGTGCACGGCTTCGTCCGGACCGTCGTCGACGAACACCACGGTGCCGCCCGGCGCGAGCGCGGCATCGACGGTGGCCCAGAAGTCCGCCAGCCGCGCCGCCGGCACGTGGGACAGCCAGAACCCGAAGAACACGGTGTCGTACCGGCGCGGCGGCTGCCAGGTGAACAGATCGGCCTGGACGAACCGCACGCCCGGCCCCTCCGCACGCGCCCGTGCGATGTCCAGCACCTCGGCGGACGCGTCGACCGCGGTCACCGAGTCCGCCCGCGCGGCGAGCAGCGCGGTCCACTGCCCGGTCCCGCAGGCCAGCTCCAGCACGTCCCCACCGACCGGCCACGCGTCGACGAGCCCCAGCAACTCCCGCAGGTCGCTCCGCTCGGCGTAGGGCCGGTCGTACTCCGGCGCCCGGGCCCGGTAGTAAGCCATCTGCTCGGTCAGCAGAGCGTCGTCCTCGTCAGCACCCATGCCCCACGACGGTACAGACGTTCCACGCGCTCATGGGCCGGTACACACCATCCAGCCGGTCCGGCGCTTGAGGACGGTCTGAGGGCGCGCGACGCCTCACACGAGGCTCACCATCCAGCCGGTCCGGCGTCTGAGGACGGTCTGAAGGCGCGCGACGCCTCACCCGAGGCTCACCATCCAGCCGGTCCGGCGCTTGAGCGACGGTCTGAAAGCCCGCGACGCCTCACCCGGTACGCACCATCCAGCCCGTCCGGCGTTTGAGGGCGGTCTGAAGGCGCGCGACGCCTCACCCGAGGCTCACCATCCAGCCCGTCCGGCGCTTGAGGACGAGCCCGCAGGGCGACGATCGAGCCCGCAGGGCGAGCCCGGAAACGACGAAGGACCCGCAGCACCGGCCACGGGCCCCACGAACCCCCCGCTCAACCGCCGGAGGCAACCGGCTGGGGGGTGATCCCCAGCGCCGTCGTGTACTTGGCCAGCGCCAGCTTCCCCATCGCCGGATACGCCCCGAGCGGCTCCGCGGCAGCGCACCCCGCGTCCTTGGCCGCGGCCTCCAGCACGGACGGGTCCAGCTCGGGCCCGATCAGGTATGGCGCGAGCGCCAGCTGCTGCGAACCGGAGTTGCGGAGCTGCTCGGCGGTCGCGGCGACGGCCCCCTCGGCGTCGAGCGCGGCGGCGATCACCGGCACGGCGAGGCGCGCGGCGAGCAGCATGCCGGTGATGCCGGCGGCCTGGACCGCCTCCTCGCCGCCGACCGACGCGAGGATGATGCCGTCCGCGGCCGTGGCCACGGTGAACAGGCGGGCCCGGTCGGCGCGGGCGAGCCCGGCCTCCGAGAGCCGCACGTGCAGGCCCTCGGCGAGCAGCGGGTGCGGGCCGAGGACGTCCGTCAGCTCGGCGGCGACCCGGCTGTCGGTGATGCCCTGGCGGATCTGCCGGATCTGCGCGTTGTCGGGCCCCGCGAGGAGCGGCACGACGACGGCGACCGGCCCCTCGGGCTCCTTGACTCCCTCGACCCCGGCGGCGACGGCCTGCTCGTAGCGGGCGGTGCGCTCCTTCGCGGCGTGCGCGAGCACGGACGCGAGAGAGGGGAACTCGGCCGAGATCGGGAAGTCGGTGACCTCACCCTCGACGAAACCGACCCGCGCGTCCAGGCCGGGCAGCTCGGACCGCGCGATGCTGACGACCTCGTCGGCGAGCATGCGCGTCGCGGCGCTGGGCACGCCAGGAACCGCGAGAACGAGGGACGGTGCGCCCTCGGGGGCGGCCACGGGTTCCGGGCGGCGGTGCCGTCCGGGCTGTCGGGGTCGCGGCATTCGTACAGGCAGGCCGGAAGCGGGCCCAGTGGGGGAGCTCATGGCGCCGCATGCTACTGGCTCGGGCGGCATCCTTGTTCGGTCAGGGGGCAGCTGAGCGGTATCCGTCCGCTAATGTCCGATCGGTTACGGATGGCTCAACTGTCCTGGTCCGCAGGGGTGCGGCGGTCTACGGCACATGCAGCAGACGCCCGTCGATGGGCAGTCGCAGGCCGTCCGTCGCGAGGGCGCCCGCGATCACCAGGGCACCGTGCAGCGGGTCACCGGCCGCGGGCACCACGGTGGCCTGCGGGAGTTGGCCGGCCAGTTCCTCGGCCAGGGGGCCGAGCAGCGGATCGCCCATCTTGAACAGTCCGCCGGTCAGTGCGACTTCACCGCCCTGCGCGGGACACACCGCCGCGGCGGCCTCGGCGATGTGCCGCGCCGCGGCGCGCAGGATGTCGGCCGCGACCGGATCGTCCGCCGCGCACGCGGCCACGTCCGGTGCGAACGAGGCGAGCGCCGCGGGCCGGTCCGTGCGCGGATAGATCCGGCCCGGCAGGTCACCGGCCGGGCCGAACCGCTCCTCGGCGAGCGCGAGCAGCGCCTTGCTGCCGCCGCTGCGCCCGTCGTACGCCCGCATCGCCGCGTCGAGCCCGGCCCGTCCGATCCAGGCGCCGCCACCGCAGTCGCCGAGCAGATGGCCCCAGCCGTCGGCCCGCCGCCAGCCGTCGAGGTCGGTGCCGAGGGCGATCATCCCGGTGCCCGCGGCGACGACCGCGCCGGGCCGCTGTCCGAGCGCGCCCGCGTAGGCGGTCACGCCGTCGGCGGCCAGCGCGAGCCGGTCGACGTCCAGCTCGCGCCGCATCGCGCCCGGCAGTTCGGCGCGCAGGTCCGCTCCGAGCGTGGCCATCCCGGCGGCGCCCACGACGACCGCGGCCGGAGCCTGCCGCTCGGCGTCGTCGTCACCGAGCAACGCCCGTGCCATGGGCAGTAGTTGCGCCATCATGTCGGCGGCGTCGATCCCTGCGGCGGAGGTCCGCACCGGAGTGCGGGACACGGCGGTCGTGGTCCGCCCGGGATCGTCGAGGTCGGCGAGTGCCAGCCGCAGTCCCGAGCCGCCCGAGTCCACTCCGAGGACCCGGCGCGCGGTCACGGCAGCCGCCAGTCGATGGGCTGCGCGCCCTGCCGGGCCAGCAGGTCGTTGGCCCGGCTGAAGGGGCGCGAGCCGAAGAAGCCGCGGTCCGCGGACATGGGGGAGGGGTGCGGTGACTCGATCGCCGGGTACTCGCCGAGCCAGGGCCGCGTATTGCGCGCGTCCCGGCCCCACAGCACGGACACCAGCGGCCGGCCGCGCGCGGCGAGCGCCTTGATCGCCTGCTCGGTGACCTGCTCCCACCCCTTGTCGCGGTGCGACGCGGGGCGGCGGGGCGCCACGGTCAGCGCCCTGTTGAGCAGCAGGACGCCCTGCTGGGTCCAGGGCGTCAGGTCCCCGTTCGACGGCTGCGGCAGGCCGAGGTCGCTGCCCAGCTCCCGGTAGATGTTGATGAGGCTGCCCGGCAGCGGACGCACGTCGGGCGCGACGGAGAACGACAGGCCGACCGCGTGCCCCGGCGTGGGGTAGGGGTCCTGCCCGACGATCAACACCCGGACGTCGTCGAACGGTTGCTGGAAGGCGCGGAGCACGTTGGCTCCGGCCGGGAGATAGGTGCGCCCGGCGGCGATCTCCGCGCGCAGGAACTCTCCCATCGCGGTGATCTGCCCGGCCACGGGTTCCAGGGCCTTCGCCCAGCCCGCCTCGACGATTTCATGCAAGGGTCGTGGTGCCACGGGCGTCACCCTACTGCCGTACACGCGGAGCACTTCAACCGGCGGTCGGCCACGGTCCTCCGGCCGACCGCCCCGTGCTCCCGTGTCACCCCACGACGGCCGCGCGCACGCACAGCACGTCCGGCAGGTGGGACGCCAACTGCCGCCAGCTGTCACCGTCGTCGGCCGACGCGTACACCTCGCCGTTCCTGTTGCCGAAGTAGACGCCCGCCGGGTCCGCGTCGTCCGTGCACAGCGCGTCCCGCAGCACCGTGCCGTAGTGGTCGCCCTCCGGCAGGCCCCTCGACAGCGGCTCCCAGCTCTTGCCCGCGTCCTGGGTGCGGAAGACCCGGCACCGGTGGTCGGCGGGGACGCGGTCCGCGTCCGCGGTGATCGGGAACACGTACGCCGTGTCCCCGCGGCGCGGGTGCGTGGCCACCCCGAACCCGAACGTCGACGGCAGGCCGTCGCCGATGTCGGTCCAGCGGCCGCCCCCGTCGTCGCTGCGGTACACGCCCCAGTGGTTCTGCAGGTAGAGCCGGTCCGGGTCGACGGCGTCCCGCGCCACCTTGTGCACGCACTGCCCGAACTCCGGGTCCGGATCGGGCAGGAACACCGCCGACACCCCGTGGTTCGCCGGGGCCCAGCTGGCGCCGGCGTCCGCGGAGCGGAACACCCCGGCCGTCGACACCGCCACCGTCAGCGCCCGCGGGTCCCGCGCGTCGGTGAGCACGGTGTGCAGGCCCTCGCCGCCCCCGCCCGGCACCCACTGCGAGCGCGTCGGATGCTCCCAGAGCGGGCGGCACAGCTCGAACGTCTCGCCGCGGTCCTCCGACCGGTACAGCGCGGCGGGCTCGGTCCCCGCGTACACCACGTCCGGCTCGGCCGCCGCCGGATGGAGCTGCCACACCCGCTCCAGCGAAGTCCCGGTGTCCTTGGGGAACTTGACGGCGGGCGCCGACGGCTCCGTCCAGGTCCGGCCCAGGTCGTCGGAGTGGAAGACGGACGGCCCCCAGTGCGCGCTGTCCCCGCTCGCGAGGAGCCGGGGCGTGTCTCCCCGGGTGTCGATCGCGACGGCGTACACCGCCTGCGCGTTGAAGTAGGGATGGTCGTCGAAGACCCAGGACGCCCCGGACCCCCCGCCCGTCCGCCGTCCAAGGAACAGCCCTTTGCGCGTGCCCACGGCCAGCAGCACTTCAGTCATGCCGAACACCTCCGAAACGTCGTTGTCTCCAGGTATCGGCCAGTCTGCACCCCGCCACTGACATTGGCCGGGCCGGCGGGTTTCGTCGCAGGTCAGATGGCCTGTCTCGTGAACTGCCACAGCACCATCGCCGGCATCCCCGCCCACGCCGTGTCCGCCGCTTCCGGCGCCAGGTCCGACAGCGACCACGGCCACACCTCCCACGGCCCGGGGCCGGGCTCCCGCGCCGCGCCGTCGTCCTCGGCCTCCGGCCCGGGCCGTGGCGCCGGCTCGTCGCAGCGGCGCACCGACAGACCCGCCGCGAGGGCCGCGCGCACATAGTCGCCCGTGCGGTGGACGTACGACGCGAGCCGGGCGGGGCTGCCGTCCGCGCGCCGCACCGAGGGGATCACCCCGCGCGCCACCTGCTCCGGGTGGATGTCGGCGACGAACAGCAGGCCGCCGGGCCGCAGTACCCGCCCGAACTCGGCGAGCACCGGACCGAGTTCGGGCACGTGGGTGAGCGCGAGGGAGCACGTCACCAGGTCGGCCGACGCGTCCGCCACGGGCAGGGCATGGAGGTCGCCGCGCCGGAAGTCGCCCTCCGGCACCCGCTCGCGGGCCATCGCCAGCATGTCGGGCGAGCTGTCCACGCCCACGACCCGGTGGCCGGACCCGGCGGCCAGCGCCGCGAGCCGACCCGTGCCGCAGGCCGCGTCGAGCACCACCGAGTCCGGCGGCAGGGCCGCCGTGATCCCGGCGAGCACGGGCTCGTCGTAGTCGAAGGCCGTGTTCGGGCCGTCGTACGTCGACGACCAGATCCGGTACCCCTCGACGGTGTCGACCCGTGCCACGTCGACCGCGGCCCCCGCGAGCGACGCGTCGTCGAGCAGCCGCCGGATCTCCGCGACCCGCGCGGCCACGAACGCCGGGCCGTGCCCGGCCCGATCCGGGTCTTCCGGGAGCTCCCCGGTTCCGGTGAACGCCCGCATCAGCGCGATGCCTTCGAGCCCCAGCGCGTACGCGAGCGGGTTCTCGTGAGTCATTCGAACGACGCTAGCCACGGGCGGCCCCGTCCCGCCAACGCTTTTCGCGCACCGCCGCGCGGGTAGGGTTCCGCCGCCACCGCCCCCAGCAGGAAGAGAGCCGCGACGCATGACCAGCAGCAGCGCGCCGGCGCGGGACCGCCGGCTGCGGATCGGGATCGGCGGCATCGGCATCGAGTCGTCGACGTTCTGCCCGCACCGCTCCACCCTCGACGACTTCCGGCGGACCCGCGGCGCCGAACTCCTCGACCGCTACACCTGGACGCGTCCGGACGGCGACCTCGCCGCCCTCGTCGAGTGGGTACCGCTGCTGCACGCGGTCGCCCTGCCCGGCGGCCCCGTGGAAGCCGAGTCGTACCTGCTCCTGAAGGACGAACTCGTCACCCGGATCAGGGAGTCGGGGCCGCTCGACGGGCTGGTGTACGACATCCACGGTGCCATGAGCGTCGTCGGCCTCACCGATGCCGAGGCCGACCTGACCGAAGCCGTGCGCGCGGCCCTCGACCAGGTGGGCACCCCCGACGGGCAGCGCCCCATGATCTCCGCCGCGATGGATCTGCACGGCAACGTCTCGCGCCGCTTCGCCACCCCGGTCGACCTGCTCACCGCCCACCGCCTGGCTCCGCACGAGGACGCCTGGGACACCCGGGAGCGTGCCGCCCGCAATCTCGTCCACTGCCTGCGCGAGGGCCTGCGCCCGCACCGCGCCTGGGTCCAGGTCCCCGTCCTCCTCCCCGGCGAGAAGACCAGCACCCGGCTGGAACCCGCCGCGTCGCTCTACGCCTCCCTCGCCGGCATCGAGAAGCAGGACGGCATCCTCGACGCCGCGCTGTGGGTCGGCTACGCGTGGGCCGACGAGCCGCGCTGCAGGGCCGCCGTCGTGGTGACCGGCGAGGACGCCGAACTGGCCGTGCGGGAAGCAGAGTTGCTCGCCCGGCGCTACTGGGACGCCCGCCGGGACTTTGTCTTCGTGGGCCCGACCGGCAGCGCCCGGGAGTGCATCGCGCGGGCCGTGGCCTCCGACCGCCGGCCGTTCCTCATCAGTGACTCGGGCGACAACCCGACCGCGGGCGGCGCCGGTGATCTGGCCTACGTGCTGGGCGAGTTGCTGGCCCACGACGCGATCCGCGACGGCGCGGTGACGGCCGTGCACCCCGGCATCACCGACCCGGCCGCCGTCGCCGCCTGCTTCGAGGCCGGGGTCGGCGCCGAGGTGACGCTCTCGGTCGGCGGCAAGGTCGACGCGCAGCACGGCGGCCCGTACCGGCTGACCGGCACCGTCGAGGCGTTGCAGCGCGCCGCCGACCGGAAGGACCACGCCGAGGGCGGGGCGTACGACCGCGGCGTCGACATGGCGGCCGTCCGCGTCGGCGGCCTCACCGTGATCCTCGTCGAGCGCCGCAAGCCGTTCCACACCCTCGCCGACTTCCTCGGCCCCGCCGACGGCGGACTCGGGATCGACCCGCGCACCTACGACCTCGTCGTCGTCAAGATCGGCTATCTGGAACCGGAGTTGCACGCGATGGCCGCCGACTGGCTGCTCGCGCTCACCCCCGGCGGCGTCGACCAGGACCTGGTGCGCCTGGGGCACCACCGGGTGGAGCGCCCGCTCTACCCCTTCGACGAGGACGCCCACGACACGGGCGACGGACCCGACCTCGCACCGGTCCTGCTCTGAGCGGCCGCGGAACCCTCAACTCATCCATTCCGCTTCGTACGTGGCGTACGTACCGTCGTGCGTGGCCAGGTGCACGAACTGGCTCACGTACTCCTGGAAGTCCCGGTCGCCGCGCGGCGTCGCGTACGCCTTCTCCGCGAACGTGAACGGCTCGTCGGGGTGGACCGAGCACAACTCCGGGTGGAGCTTGGCCTGGTAGCGGGTCTCGCTCGCGTCGGTCATCATCACGTCCGCCCGGCCCGCCACGATCTCCTGGAAGATCGTGGTGTTCTCCGGGTGGAGCTTGATGGTGGCCTGCTTGATGTGGGCGCGGGCGAACTGCTCGTTCGTGCCACCGGGGTTGACGATCACGGTGGTGCCGACCTGGTCGATGTCCTGGAGCGTGCGGTACCTGTCCTTGTCGGCGCACCGCACGATCGGCGTCTTGCCGTCCTCGCGGGTCGGCTCGCTGAAGGACACCTGGCGGGCGCGCGGCAGCGTGACGGAGACACCGCCGGCCGCGACGTCGCACTTCCCGGCCGACAGGTCGGCCACCAGGTTCGCCCAGGTGGTGTCCACGAAGCGGGGCTCGGCGTCGAGGCTCTTCGCCAGGTCGCGCGCCATGTCGACGTCGACACCGCGGTACGAGCCGTCCTTCGGGTCCTTGTAGGTGAACGGCCGGTAGTCGCCCGTCGTGCAGACGCGCAGCACCCCGGTCCTGGGCACGGAGTCCAGCAGACTCGTGGCCGGCTTCTTCGCGGGGCGGTGCGCGGCGGAGGGCGCCGCGGGTGCGGCGGCGGTCAGGGCCAGCAGGCAGACCAGGGCGGACAGGGTGGCGGTGCGCTGCTTGGGCACGCGGCGGCTCATCGATGCTCCTCGTCGAGGTGGACGAACATGGATGCAGGGTGAACTGATCATGCGGGCCTCACCCTGGCAGAAGAGCGGGGGGCGGGTGAAGACCGTGTACGGGCTTGGGGGAGCGTGGCGTTCCGGAGCGGCAGGATGGGCCGTATGAGACGACTCCACGCACCGTTCGGCCCCTGGGACCCCGCCCCCGCGGGCGAGGTCGCGGCCCTCTTCGAGGAGATCGGCGCACCGTGGTGGCTGGCCGGGGGCATCGCCATCGAGCTGGCCGTGGGGCGGCGGCTGCGCGCGCACGGCGACATCGACGTGATGGTGCTCCGCCGGGATCAGACCCGTGCGCAACAGGCGTTGCGGGGATGGGAGTTGTGGGCCGCCGACCCGCCGGGCAGTCTGCGGCCCTGGGCGGCGGGCGAACCGCTGGCGCCGGGCGTGCACGACATCTGGTGCCGTCCCGGCCCCGACGCGCCCTGGCGCATCCAGCTCATGCTGGAGGAGAGCGAGGGGGCCGCATGGGTCTCCCGCCGTGACGCGCGCGTGAGCAGGCCGCTCGACGCCCTCGGGTTCACCACCGGCGACGGCACGCCCGTGGTGGTTCCCGAGGTGCAGCTCCACTACAAGGCGAAGGGCGTGCGCCCCAAGGACGAACTGGACTTCGACGCGGCGCTGCCGCATCTCGCACGGGAGCAGCGCCGCTGGCTCGCGGACGCGCTCACCACGACGTACGGAGCCCATCCGTGGGCCGCCCGTCTGTGAGTCTGCGGGTGTCCAGCTGCCCCGGGAAGACGGGGGAAGACGCGGCGTTCGTGATCCGTTGTCGACGCCAGGACGGTCCTCTCCAGAAAGTGCGGTGATCACGGAATGAAGGCGGTGCGGTTCCACGCGTACGGCGGGATCGATGTGCTGGAGGTCGAGGAGGTGCAGCGGCCGGTGCCCGGGCCCGCGCAGGTCCTGGTCGAGGTGCGGGCGGCCGGGATCCAGCCGGGTGAGACGCACATCCGCACGGGTGCGCTGCACGCGCGCTGGCCGGCGACGTTCCCCTCCGGGCAGGGCAGCGATCTGGCCGGCGTGGTGGTGGAGACCGGCCCGGAGGTGCGCGGCTTCGCGGTGGGCGACGAGGTCCTCGGCTTCACCCATCGGCGGGCCAGCCAGGCGGAGTTGGTGGTGGTCGACGACGTGAACCTGGTCGCCCGCCCGCAGGGCCTGCCGTGGGACGTGGCCGGTTCGCTGTACGTGGCGGGGACGACGGCGTACGCCACCGTGTTCGCGGTGGACCCCGCTCCCGGCGACACGGTCGTGGTGTCCGGCGCGGCGGGCGGCGTCGGATCGCTCGCCGTGCAGCTTGCGCGGCGGCGCGGCGCCACGGTGATCGGCCTGGCGAGCGAGCGGAACCATGCCTGGCTGGAGGAGCGCGGCGTCGTGCCGGTCGCGTACGGGGAAGGGGTGGCGGAGCGGATCCGGCAGGCCTCCGGCGACCGGGTCGACGCGTTCATCGACACGTTCGGCGACCCGTACGTCGAACTGGCCGTGGAGCTGGGGGTGCGGCCCGAGCGGATCAACACGATCCGCGCCTGGCGGTCCGCCGCCAGGATCGGCGCGCGGACCCACGGCGAGGGCTCGGCGGCCTGCGCGGTCGTCCTCGGCGAACTCGCCCGGCTCGCCGCGCGCGGCGAACTGGTGGCGCCGATCGCCCGCACCTACCCCCTGGAGCAGGTGCGGGAGGCGTTCCGTGACCTGGAGCAGGGGCACACGCACGGCAAGATCGTGCTCCGCCCCTAGGGCCGTCGGCCCGGCTCAGGCGGCCGCGGCGAGCCACAGGTCGGGGCCGAACACCTCGTAGTGGATGTCGGCCGGCGCCACGCCCTGGGCGAGGAGCTGCTCGCGCACCGCGCGCATGAAGGGCAGCGGGCCGCAGAGGTAGGCGCGGGTGCCGGGGGCGACCGGCACGTTCGCGAGGTCGACGCGGCCGGTGCGGTGCCCGGAGCCGGGCCGCTCGTACCAGAAGTGGGCGGTGGCGTCGGGGAGCTTCCCGGCCAGCGCCTCGTGCTCGGCGCGCAGCGCGTGGGTGTCGGGGGAGCGGTCGGCGTGCACGACCGTCACCGGGCCGGTGTGCCGGGCGGCCGCGAGCTCCTCCAGCATGGCCAGCATCGGGGTGCAGCCGATGCCCGCGGAGGCGAGCAGCAGCGGCGCCTCGTCGACCGCCAGGACCAGGTCGCCGTAGGGCGCCGAGACCCGCAGCCGGTCGCCCGCGCCGACATGCGTGTGCAGGTGGTGCGATACCTCGCCGTCGGGCGTGGTGCCGGTGCCGGGCACCCGCTTGACGGCGATCGAGCGGGTCGTCGCGGACGGCGCGCCCGTCAGGCTGTACTGGCGTATCTGCTGGGCGCCGTCGGGCAGCGTGACCTGGACGGACACGTACTGGCCCGGCTTGAACGCGGGCGCGGCGGCGCCGTCGGCGGGGCGGAGCAGGAAGGCGGCGACGTCCTGCGTGGGATCGGTGCGGGACACGACCTCCCACTCCTGCCACACGTCGCCTGCGGTCACGCCCTGCTCCGCGTAGAGCCGCTCCTCGATCGCGATGAGGGCGTTCGCCATCAGCCAGTACACCTCGTCCCAGGCGCGGGCCACTTCCGGGGTGACCGCGTCGCCGAGCACCTCGGCGATCGCCTCGAACAGGTGCTGGTGCACGACCGGGTACTGCTCGGGGAGCACGCCCAGCGAGGCGTGCTTGTGCGCGATGCGCTGCAGCATCACGTCGGGCCTGTCGTCCGGGTGCGACACGAGGTACGTGGCGAACGCGGCGATGGAGCCGGCGAGCGCCTGCCGCTGGCTGCCGGCCGCCTGGTTGCCCCGGTTGAACAGGTCGCGGAGCAGGTCGGGGTGGGCGTCGAAGAGCTTGCCGTAGAACCGCCCGGTGATGTCCTCGATGGCCGCACCGACGGCGGGGAGCGTGGCGCGGACGACTGCGGCCGACTGAGCGCTGAGCATCAGCGGAACTCCTTAATATGCATCTGAGAGTCGTATTTTGAGGTGTGGGTCGACGCGGACCGTGGTCGTGGTCACGAGTTCAGTCCGCGGCGGGGGTGGGTGAGAGGGCCACCAGCAGGGGGCCGGTGGGTGCCTTGACGAGATCGGGCAGCGTCAGCGGGTCCAGTGACGCGAAGAACGCCTCCTGGGCCTCGCGCAGCGCGCCCCGCAACCGGCAGGCCGAGCGCAGCGGGCACGGGGTGGTGCCCTCGCAGTCGACGACGTCGCCGGGTCCTTCGAGGTCCCGCACCAGCCCGCCGATGGAGACCGCCCGGCCGGCCCCGGTGAGCACGAGCCCGCCGCCCCGGCCGCGCCGCGCCTCGACCAGGCCCATGTGTTGCAGCTTCGCGACGACCTTCGCGGTGTGCGTGTACGGCACGTCCATGGCGGAAGCCACCTCGCGGGTCGTGGGCAGGTCCCCCTCCTCGACCGCGAGGCGCATCAGTACGCGCAGAGCCAGATCCGTGAATCGCGTCAACCGCATGAGTGCACGCTACAAATGTGGCATCTGAAATGCAAGTTAGATGAGTCCTGGGGGAGTCATTGACGCGGGAGCGCTTCGATTCTACGGTCCCGTCCGAAGTCACGACCAGCGTTCGAAATCCCGTACGTGGTATGGGTGTTGAGGCGGATCGGCAACCTCTCGCGTCCGCACGGCGACCGTGTCACGAACCCCCGCGCACCCCGCCCCGAAGGAGAGCCGCGTGAGCCGCCGCACCCCCCGCCGCACCAGAACCGCGCTCCTCGCCCTGCCGGCCGCCGCCCTGCTGGCCCTGATCCCGTCGACCGCGTCCGCGTACCCGAACCCCGGGACCGTCACCGGCGCCACCGTCGTCCACGACCCGACCATGATCCGCACCTCCGCCGGCCGCTATCTCCTGTACGCCACCGGCGGCGGCCTCGGCTACCGCACCTCCACCGACCGCATCGCGTTCAGCGCGGGCAGCGACGCCTTCACCACCAAGCCGTCGTGGTGGTCGTCGTACGCGACCGAGGCGTGGGCGCCCGACATCTCCTACCACGGCGGCAAGTACCTCATGTACTACGCCGTCTCGACGTTCGGCTCCAACAAGTCCGCGATCGGCCTGGCCGGCTCGACCACCGGCCTGCCCGGGTCCTGGACCGACTACGGCGTCGTCTACACGTCCACGACCGCCAGCGACTACAACGCCATCGACCCGAACCTCTTCGTCGACGACGACGGCACGTGGTGGCTGTCGTTCGGCAGCTGGTGGACCGGCATCAAGATGATCCGGATCGACCCGTCGACCGGCAAACAGCTCGCCTCGAACACCACCCGCTACTCCCTCGCGTCCCGGCCGACCGGCACCAAGGCCGTCGAGGCCCCGTACATCGTCAAGCGCGGCGGCTCCTACTACCTGTTCGCCTCGTACGACACCTGCTGCGCCGGCACCAGCTCCACGTACAAGGTCAAGGTGGGGCGCGCCGCCGGCGTCACCGGGCCCTACTACGACAAGAGCGGCGTCTCCATGACGAACAACGGCGGCACCCCGGTCCTGGAGTCCCACGGCAGCGTCATCGGCCCCGGCGGCCAGTCGATCATGAACGACACCGACGGCGACCTGATCGTCTACCACTACTACGACGGGAACGACAACGGCACCCCGAAGCTCGGCGTCAACCTCCTGAACTGGAGCACCGGTTGGCCCGTCGCCTACTGACCCTGCTCGGCGCGCTCCTGCCGGCGCTCGGCCTCGGCCGGTCGCCAACCGCGCCGGCGGCAAGGTCCTCGACACCGCCGATCGCTCAGCCGCCGACGGCGCCGACGTACGGCAGTGGAGCCGGCTGAACAACAACTGCCGGCAGTGGAAGCTCAGTCCGGCCCGACACCGGACCCGAGCCCCGGCGCCGGGCGCGCCACCCTGACAGGGCCGCCCGGCGCCGGCTCCGCCGCCGTACTGCCCCGCACCGCAAGGCGGATGGCCACCTCCACCGCCTGCGTCCCGGGAGGTCTCCTGCCCGGTCACGAGGCGTAGGGCGGCCGTCGCCGCCATCTCCGCCGGCGGCAGGTCGAGCGGCTCACGCATGCGGTCGCCGTTCCGGACGTACGCGGGGCGCGGCCGCACCCCGGCCGCCGCCAGCGCCGCACGGAATCCCGCCACCCGGGCGACCCCGGACCGCAGGAACAGGACCCCGGACGTCCCCCGCGTCATCACCCGGTCCCGCCGGCCGCGCGCCCGCGCCGGCCCCGTGGACACCACGACCTCCAGGCCCGCGGAGTGCGCCGCCTCCTCCACGCCGCGCAGCACCTCCGCCGCCCCGGCGCCGCCGAGCGAGGGCACGACCAGGTCGACGAGCGCGGCGGACGCGGCCCGCCGCCTGCGCACGTACCCGAGCCGGTCGAGGGCCTCGGTGACCCGCCGCCGGGTCTCGGGCGCGACGTCCTGCCGCCCGTTGACCACTTTGGATGCGGTCGGCACGGACAACCCGGCCTCCCGCGCCACGACCGCGAGGGTCGGCCCGCCCACGAATCCCATGAACCACCAGCCGTCCCACCGCGAAGCAACAGCCTCCCACTCCATGGTCGCCGCACCGGGCCGTGAAGTCCCTGGTGGGCGGCGGTGGTTGGGGGCAACAGGCGATTCGGCACACCGAACAGCCCGGGCCTCGCACTGCGCGAGCGGAACCGCTCAGACCGAGCGGTGGTACTGGTCCGGAACGTGGACGGCGCCGCCCAGCTCGCGCGCCGCCCGTCGGGCGAACGACGGGTCGCGCAGCAGTTCGCGGCCCAGCAGGATCGCGTCCGCCTCCCCGTTGGCGAGGATCTTCTCCGCCTGTTCGGCGTCCGTGATGAGGCCGACCGCCGCGGCCGGCACCCCGGCCTCGTTGCGGACCCGCGCCGCGAACGGGACCTGGTAGCCGGGGCCGACCGGGATGCGGACGCCGGACGCGTTGCCGCCGGTCGAGACGTCGATGAGGTCGACGCCGTGCCGCGCGAGGTCCGATGCGAACAGGACGGTGTCGTCGGCGGTCCAGCCGGCCCGGCCCTCCAGCCAGTCCGTCGCGGAGATCCGGAAGAACAGCGGAAGCTCGTCCGGCCACACGGCGCGAACGGCGTCGACGACCTCCAGGGCGAAGCGGGTGCGGTTCTCGTAGGAGCCGCCGTACTCGTCCGTGCGGTGGTTGGAGTGCGGGGAGAGGAACTGGCCGATCAGGTAACCGTGGGCGCCGTGGATCTCGGCGACCTCGAACCCGGCGTCCAGAGAGCGCCGCGCCGCCTCGGCGAACTGCCCGACGATCTCCCGGATGCCGTCGGCCGTCAGCTCGGCCGGCGCGGCGTGGCGCTCGTCGAACGCGATCGCGCTCGGCGCCACCGCCTGCCACCCGTGCTCCTCGGGACCGACCGGCCCGCCGCCCTTCCAGGGCCGGTCCGTCGACGCCTTGCGCCCGGCGTGACCGAGCTGGATGCCCGCAACCGTCCCCTGCGACTTCAAGAACGCAGTGATCCGGCGGAACGCCTCGACCTGCGCGTCGTTCCAGATCCCCAGGTCGTACGGGGAGATCCGGCCCTCGGGCGAGACGCCCGTCGCCTCGACGATGATCAGACCCGTGCCGCCCGCGGCCCGCGCCCCGTAGTGCTGGAAGTGCCAGTCCGTGGGCGCACCGGTCAGCGGGCCGTCGGGGGCCGCGCTGTACTGACACATCGGCGGCATCCAGACGCGGTTCGGGAAGGTCAGGGACCTCAGCGTGTAGGGCTCGAACAGCGCGCTCACGGCGGACTCCATTCGGTACGGGCGATCGGTACAGGCGTTCGGTACGTGTGGTCAGTACGTGCACGGGTGAGTGCTCACCCGTGCTACCTGCTTGCCTCGTACGATAGACATCGTAGTACGGCAACTGTCAAACTACGAGAGATCTCGTACAATGAGGCAGGGAGATCGCACACCGAGGGGACCGTCATGACGACCGCAACACCGCAGGCCACCGGTAGCCGCACCCTCGCGCACCCCGCCCGCGAGGAGATCCGCCTCGAAGCGGTGCTGCACGCGCTCTCCGATCCGATGCGGCTCTCGATCGTCCGCGAGATGGGCGCCAACGCGCAGAGCGAGCCGGACGGGCTCGCCTGTTCGCACTTCGACCTGCCCGTCACCAAGTCCACCTCCACGCACCACTTCCGGGTGCTGCGCGAGAGCGGGGTGATCGAGCAGGTCTACCGGGGGACCGCCAAGCTGAACGGCCTGCGCAGGGCCGATCTAGACGCGCTGTTCCCCGGACTGCTCGACAGCGTCCTCGACGCGGCTGCCCGGCAGGCCGACCGGCTCGGCGGTGGCGGTGACGGTGGTGCCGGTGGTGGTGGCGTCAGCTGAAGTCGCCTTCCCCGGAAGGTGGTTGAAGAGCAGGTTCAGCACGATCGCGGTGAGGCAGCCCGCGCTGATCCCGCTGTGCATCACCGTCTGGAACCAGTCGGGGAACTTGTCGTAGATCGTCGGCACGCCCACCGGGATGACCCCGAGTGCGACGGAGACGGCCACCACGGTCAGATTGCTGGTGCCCTCGAACTCCACCTTGGCGAGCGTCCTGAGCCCGCTCGCCGCGACGGTCCCGAACATCACCAGACCCGCGCCGCCCAGCACCGGCGACGGGATCGCGGCGATCACCGCACCCAGCTTCGGCAGCAGCCCCAGCACCACGAGGATCCCGCCCGCCACGGCCACGACCCACCGGCTGCGCACCTTCGTCATGCCGACCAGTCCCACGTTCTGTGCGAACGCCGTGTACGGGAACGTGTTGAAGACGCCGCCGAGGACCGTGGAGAAGCCGTCCGCGCGCAGCCCGTCGGCGAGCGCCCGCCGGTCGACCGGGCGCTCCGTCATCTCGCCCACCGCGATGAAGTCACCAGTGGTCTCGGTCATCGTGACAAGCGCCACGATCAGCATCGACACGATCGCCGCCCCGTGGAACTCCGGCGCCCCGAAGTGGAACGGCGTGCTGATGCCCACCCAGTTCGCGTCGCCGACCGCGCCGAAGTCCGTGAAGCCGGTCGGTATCGCCACCGCCGTGCCCGCCACGATGCCGATCAGCACCGCGATCCGGCTCAGCGCGGGCGGCGCGAACCGCTGGACGCCGAGCACGATCACCAGGACCAGCGCCGCGAGCGCGAGGTTCTTCGGTTCCCCGAAGTCCTGCGCGCCGGAACCGCCCGCCGCCCACGTGCCGGCGGTCGGCAGCAGTGACAGGCCGATGATCAGGATCACCGTGCCCGTGACCAGCGGCGGGAAGAACTTCAGCAGCCGTCCGAAGACCGGTGCGAGCAGCATCATCGCCAGCCCCGCGACGATCACCGCCCCGTAGATCGCGGGCAGCCCGCCGCCCGTCGTCCCGATGAGCACCATCGGCGACACGGCCGCGAACGTACAGCCCTGCACGATCGGCAGGCGGATGCCGAACCGCCACACGCCGATGCACTGGATCAGCGTCGCGATGCCGCAGACCAGCAGATCGGCGGTGATCAGGTACGCGAGGTCGGCGGGCGGCAGCTTCATCGCGCCGCCCACGATCAGCGGCACGGCGACCGCGCCCGCGTACATCGCGAGGACGTGCTGCAGCCCGAACGCCGCCAACTGGCGCACGGGCGGGACCTGGTCGACCGGATGTGTCATACGTGCTCCAAGGCAGGGGAGTCCGAGCAGGGGTGGCAGCACGAGACCGTAGGGGGCTTAAACGGTTTGTTGATTTCGCGGGTGTTGCCGGTGTGTGTCGCGGTGCAGGAGCGGGTGCGGATCGCCTACGAACCGCGTGCCGCGCCCAACAGCCCCGCCCAGTCGGGGATCTTGACGGACCCCCGGCCGAGCGAGCGCCCCAACTCCGCCTCGGCGCGCTCGATCGCCCGCCATCCGCCCCATTCGACGGGCCGCACGCCCGCGTCGAGCAGCCCGGCCAGCGGGTCCTGCGCGAGGTCCTTGCGTACGAGGGCGGGGGCGTCCGCCAGCAGGGACGTCACGGTCTCCTTGGCGCACGGCCGGTTGGTGCCGATGACGCCGGTGGGGCCGCGCTTGATCCACCCCGCGACGTACTCGCCGAGGGAGGCCCGTCCGTCGCGCAGGACGCGGCCGGCCGCGTGCGGCACGGTCCCGAGCGCCTCGTCGAACGGCAGCCCCTCCAGCGGCACCCCGCGGTATCCGACCGAGCGCAGCACCAGTTGGGCGGGGATCTCCTCGTACATGCCGGTGCCGAGCACGCCGCCCTGTCCGTCCGGGCGCGTCCGCTCGAACTGCACTCCGGCCACCCGCCCGCCGCCGTCCACGATCTCGGCGGGGCGCAGGAAGAAGCGCAGATGGATCCGGCGGCGGGCGTCGGCGCGGGGCGGGGCGGCGGCCCAGGCGCGCAGGACCTCGACGTTGCGGCGGTTCGCGGCGGGCAGCGCCGACGGGTCGGTGTAGGCCGGATCGAGTGCCAACTCCCGGGCGTCGACGACGATTTCGGTGTCGGGGAGGCCGCCGAGCTCGCGCAGCTCCTTGGTGGTGAAGCGGGCCTGCGACGGGCCGCGCCGCCCCACCATGTACACGTCCCGCACCTCGCTCACGGCCAGGGTGCGCAGCGCCGCCTCCGGCATGTCGGTGGGGGCGAGCTCGGCGGCGCCGCGGGCCAGGATGCGCGTCACGTCCACGGCGACGTTCCCCACGCCGATGGCGACGGCCGCGCGCACGCCGTGGACGAAACCGTGGTCGGAGGCGTCCGGGTGGGCGCTGTACCAGGCCACGAAGTCGGTCGCCGACCAGCTGCCCGGCAGGTCCTCGCCGGGCACCCCGAGATGCCGGTCGGCCGCGGCGCCCACGCAGTAGACGACCGCGTGGTACAGGTCGAGCAGCTTCGCGGGCGGCAGTGCGGGACCCACCTCGACGCCGCCGAGGAACCGGACCCGCTCGTCCTCCAGGACCGTCCGCAGGTTGCCCTGCAGCGACTTGATCTTCTCGTGGTCGGGGGCGACGCCGTAGCGCACGAGGCCGTACGGGCAGGGCAGCCGGTCGAGCACGTCGACCCGGAGGTCGGGGACGCCTGCCTGCTGCACGAGGCCCTGGGCGGTGTAGACCCCGCTCGGCCCCGATCCGACGACGGCGATGTGCGGCACGGGCGGCTCCTTCCGCTGGCGCGCGCTGATGCTCTTCAGCATGGCACCGCACGGGGCGGCCGGGGAGGGGCTGGACGGGGGTGGTGGGCGTGCTGTGCCCCCGGGATCGGCAGGGCTCCCTGCGCGCCGTTGATGACCAAACGTGATCATAGGGCTACCGTTCGCGTGTGCTGGAGAGTTCATTCTTCGACTTTTCTGATCACTACCGGCCGGACGATTCCGTCTCTGAGCGGCCGCAGGGGAACCGGGAGAGGCCCGGCGATGACGTCAGGACGCCGTGCTTCCACGTCCGGCTGGCGTTCGGCGACGGGGCCCGGGTCGACATGCTGGGCAGGGTCACGGAAGGCCGTGTCGTCCTGGAGGAGATGGGGGCCGGGCCGCCGCTGTCCGCCGTCGACCCCGGCGTGGCACGGGACGACTGGGCCGAGGGCGCCCTCGTCGCCGTCGCCGACTACTCCGACGCGGGCCCCTTCGACGCTTCGCCCCGCCGGGAGGAGGGGCGCGAAGGAGTGGCCGGCCGGCGGGCGCGCCCGGCCTGGCCGCGCGGCGTCGAGGGGCGCCGCGGCGTCGCCGAGACCTATCGCGCGGCCCAGGCGGAAGGCCGCGACCCGGTCCTGGCGGTGATGTGCGCGACGGGCCGCAGCCGCCGCAGATCGCTGCGCCTGATCGCGGCGGCCCGGGACGCGGGGTTCCTGGCGCCACGCCACAACAGGCGCTGAACAACAGGGCATCGCGCCCGCGTCACCCGATGGCGCGCCTGGGTCACCCCATGCCGCGCCCGCGTGACCTCGCGCCCCGCGTCACTCCATGTCGCGCCCGCGTCAGCCGTGCCGCGCCCGGTCACCCCATGTCGCGCATCCGGCCGATCTCCGCCGTCTGCTGCGCGATCACGTCGTCGGCCATCTCCTCGACCTGCACGTTGTTCCCGTCGCTCTTCACTTCAGTGGCCATCGTCACGGCCCCCTGGTGATGCGTGATCATCAGCTTCAGGAACAGTTCGTCGAACGCGGCGCCGTGCGCCGCCCGCAGACTCTTCAGCTGTGCCTCGGTCGCCATCCCCGGCATCGTGCCGTGCCCCTGGTGGCCCGTCGGCGACTCGGACTTGCCGTACTTCTTCAGCCAGCCGCGCATCACCTCGATCTCCGGGGCCTGCGCCGCGGAGATGCGCTCGGCGAGCCGCTTCACCTTCCCCGACTCCGCCCGCTTCGGGACGAGTCGGGTCATCGTCAGGGCCTGCTCGTGGTGCTGGATCATCATCTGCGCGTAGCCGACGTCGGCCGAGTTCGGGCTGTCGTCCGGGGCGCGCCGCTCGGCGTCCTTGGCCGACAGGGTCTCCGCCGCCTCGCCGGGCTTGCCCGGAGCGATCACCGAAGGGCCGCCGGACGCCGGGGAGTCGGCCTTCGCGGGCCCGTCCGAGTCGCAGCCGGTCACCCCCAGGGCCAGCGCCGCGACCAGCGCGGGCACAGCAACTATCATGACGAGTCTGTTGCCATCTGTTGATCTGTGCATGAGGAAGACGATACTCGGGGGATCCGTGAACCGTTCACGTATGAACGACGCCGTCGTCAACCAGGGAGACAACAGTGACCCTGTTGCAGAACTCCGCCCGAACGCGCCGCAGACGCCTCGGAGTTGCCACCGCCGCCGCCGGCCTGCTCGCCGCGCTCCTCGCCGCCGGCCCCGTGTCGGCCACGCCCGACCCGGGTGACAAGTCGGCCGCGCCCAAGAGCGTCTCGGAGAGCACCGAGGCTCGCGCGAAGGCGGCGATAGCCGCCGGCGAGATACCCGGCCAGGACGAGATCGTCCACTCCGACAACATCGAACACCTCACCAACATCCCCAAGGACGCGCTGCCCGGCACCAACTCGGACCTCGCCTTCCAGGGCAAGTACGCCTTCGCGGGGAACTACGACGGCTTCCGCATCTTCGACATCAGCAACCCGAAGGCGCCCAGGACCGTCGCGCAGGTCCTGTGTCCCGGATCGCAGAACGACGTCACCGTCTCCGGGAACCTGCTGTTCCTGTCCACGGACAGCTCCCGCAGTGACAACTCCTGCGCCTCCACCACCCAGCCCGCGACCGAGAAGTCGTCGTGGGAGGGCATGAAGGTCTTCGACATCAGCGACAAGCGGAACCCGAAGTACGTCGCCGCCGTCGAGACCGCGTGCGGCTCGCACACGCACTCCCTGGTGCCGGAGAAGAAGAACGTCTACATCTACGTCTCCTCGTACTCGCCGAGCGCGACGTTCCCCGACTGCCAGCCGCCGCACGACGGCATCTCCGTCATCAAGGTGCCGCGCAACGCTCCGGAGAAGGCGGCGGTCGTCGGCTTCCCTGTGCTGTTCCCGGGCGAGGGCCCGGACGGCGGCGGCAACCCGGGCGCGCCCACCAACCCCGGCGTCTCCAAGACCACGGGCTGCCACGACATCACGGTCCTGCCCTCCAAGGACCTGGCGGCCGGTGCCTGCATGGGCGACGGCATCCTGTTCTCCATCAAGGACCCGGAGAACCCGAAGGTCATCGACCGCGTCCAGGACAACGTCAACTTCGCGTTCTGGCACTCGGCGACCTTCAACCAGAAGGCGAACAAGGTCGTGTTCACCGATGAGCTGGGCGGTGGCGGTGCCGCCACCTGCAACGCGGCCATCGGCCCGAACCGCGGCGCCGACGGCATCTACGACATCGTCGGCAAGGGCGACAAGCGCAAGCTCGTTTTCAAGAGCTACTTCAAGATCCCGCGCCACCAGGCCGACACCGAGAACTGCGTCGCGCACAACGGCTCGCTGATCCCGGTCAAGGGCAAGGACCTGATGGTCCAGGCCTGGTACCAGGGCGGCGTCTCCGTCTGGGACTTCACCGACTCGGCGAAGCCCAAGGAGATCGGCTACTTCGAGCGCGGCCCGCTGACCACCGACAAGCTCACCACGGGCGGCTCCTGGTCGGCGTACTACTACAACGGCTACATCTTCTCCAACGACATCGCGAAGGGCTTCGACGTCCTGAAGCTCAGCGACAAGCGCACGGATCCGGCCAAGCGGATCCACCTGGACGAGCTCAACGTCCAGACGCAGCCCGACTACTTCGACTGAGGAGGCCGCGCCCCCCGGCCGTCAGGGTCGGCCGGGGGCCGCAACGGCTCGAAGTAGCGTGAGAAATCGGCCACCCGGTCGTGCGCGGGGCTCTCGTCGGACGGCTCGTCACCGCCGCCCGGCGGGAAGCCCCGTTCCCACGTCAGGTCGTACCGCTGGAACAGCTCCGCCCGCAGCGTCGGCATCGGCATCGGCGCCCCGGGCACCAGGATCGAGAAGACCGCGCCCATCAGCAGGGCCCGCAGCAGCGGATAGTCCCTATCCACGTCGAGCGTCCCGTGCCGCAGCACCGTGTCGCGCAGCAGCGCGGCGAGCCGCTGCTGCTCCGGGCACTGCACGAACCCTTCGGCCTGGAGGATCCCGGCCATGTGCGTCCGCATCAGGACGGGCTGGTCGCGGGCGAGGCCCAGGATCGCGTCGATCGCCCGGGCCAGCCGCTCGTCCCCGTCTTCGGTGTCGGGCCGCGGCTCCCGCGCCAGGGCCTCCTCCAGCGTCCGGTGCATCAGCCGGTGCACCGCGGACTGCAGCAGCTGCCGCTTGCCCGGGAAGTAGTACGAGACCAGACCGCGGGCCGAACCGGCCCGGTCCGCGATGTCGCCGAGCGTCGTCGCGTCGTACCCGCGCTCCCCGACGAGCTCCAGCGTCGCCTGCAGAAGCCGTTCGCGGGAACGTCGGCGCAACTCCTCATTGACCGATGCGCTGCGGGGGGACATCCTTGACTCCTGCGTTGACTGGCTTCCAGCCAACTATACTCAGCGCGGCCCGGCCACCGGTCCTTCGGGGCGTGGTGCGCATGGGCGGCCGGCCGTATCGGGCGACGCGGGGGATCGTCCGATACGGCCGTTTCGTGAGCGGGCCTCCGGACGGTGTCGGCGCCGCCCGGGGGCCGTTCCGCGCGCGGGGCCGGGCGGGTCTTCCTAGAGTGGGCCGGGGGGTCACCTTCACCGGGAGGCGTGCCACATGGACCAGCAGGAGATCCTGAGCCGGATCAGCGCCATGGTCGACGACGAGAAGCAGCTCCGGGCGTCCCTGGCCGACGGGACCATCGACACCGCCACCGAGCGAGAGCGGCTGGCCGCCGTGGAGCGGGCCCTCGACCAGTGCTGGGACCTGCTGCGGCAGCGCCGGGCCAAGGCCGAGTTCGGCGAGAACCCCGACGAGGCACGGGTCAGGCCGTCCGGGCAGGTCGAGGGATACCAGTCGTGACCCGCAAGCCGTACCCGGGGAACCTGGTCACGGTCACGTTCGACGGGCAGCGCTGTCTGCACGCCGCGGAGTGCGTGCGCGGCCTCCCGCAGGTCTTCGACACGGCGCGGCGGCCCTGGATCCAGCCGGACGCCGCGCCCGCCGACGAGGTCGCCGCGGTCGTCCGGCGCTGTCCGTCGGGCGCGCTGCGCTACGAGCTCCTCGACGGAACCGTGGAGGTGCCCCCGGCGGCCACGACGATCGAGCGGACACCGGACGGCCGCCTCGTCATGCGCGGCGACCTGCGGATCCGTACCGCCGACGGGTCGCGGGCCGTGGAGGTCCGGGCCACCCTGTGCGGCTGCGGCGTCAGCGGGAACCAGCCGTACTGCGATCACGCGGGCGCGTGCGGGAAGGACGGCGAGGGCTGAGCGCCCCGCCAGGAGCCGTGGGGGCTACAGCAGGTCCAGGACCGGGCGCAGGGCGTCCGGGCGCCGGTCCACCGGCAGGTGCTCCACGAAGTGCACCCGGCAGCCGATGCCGGCGGCGCCGCCGTCCGCGCGCCGGTCGTCGCCCACCATCAGCGTGTCGCCGGGGGCCACGCCGAGCGCCTCGCAGGCCGTCGTGAACAGGCGCGGGTCGGGCTTCGTGATGCCGTGCCGGTACGACATGACGTACGTGTCCACGTACGGGTCGAGGCCGTGCCCGACGAAGACGGGGCGCAGGTCCCAGCCGATGTTGCTGACCACGCCGACGCGTACGCCGCGCTCGCGCAGACCGGTGAGGACGTCGAGCGCGTCGGGGTAGGGGCGCCAGGCCGCGGGCAGCATGTGGCGGTCGTACAGCGCGTCGTAGAGCCGGTCGTCGGGCAGCGGTACCTCACGGGCCATCCCCGTGTACGCGGCCCGGTGCCGCTCGGCGTCGACGTCGCGGACGGCCATCAGCTCCGTCAGGTGGCCGGGCACCTCGACGTGGTGCGTCGTGCCGCCGGGCAGCGCGCCCACCGCGTGCAGTCCCGCCACGGCGCGGCTGAACTCCCCGTCGGACATGGACAGTCCGGACGAGTCGAGCACGGCGCGCAGCCAGGACTCGGTGGACTCGATGCGGAAGAGGGTCCCTGAGAAGTCGAAGAGCACCGCTTTGATCGTCATGCGACCGATCCTGCGGGGTGCCGAACTCGCTGGTCAAGGACGGCTGTTCAGGCCGTTCCACCGTTCGTACGCGGCGGTGGACACCGTCACCGTGAGCGCGCCCAGCAGCCAGCCGCCCAGGACGTCGGACGGCCAGTGCACGCCCAGCCACAGCCGGGTGAGGCCCACCCCGAGGACCGAGACCACCGCGACGGCCAGTGCCGTGCGGCGCAACGCGCGCCCCGCGCCGTACCGGCGCAGCAGCCACAGCAGGAGGCCGCACACGACGACCGCCGTCATCGAGTGCCCGGAGGGGAACGCGGCGTAGTGCGCCGAGTCCACCGGGTCGGGCCACACCGGGCGGGGCCGGTCGACCGCCGCCTTGAGGCCCTGCTGCACGAGCGTGCCGAGCAGACAGGTCGCCGCGATCCAGCCCGCGAGCGCCCAGTTCCGCAGCCGCCACACCAGCACCAGCACGACGACCGCGCACAGGGCGCGCATCGTCCACGGGTCCCAGACCCAGTCCGTCAGGATCCGGTTCGCCCGCGTCAGGCCGGGTTCGGCGACGGCGGAGCGGTGCAGGTCATCGGCGATGCCGGAGTCGAGGTCCGTCAGCGGGCGCCACCGGACCGCGACGAGGACCAGGAGCAGCAGCGAGGTCAGCGCGAGCGTCGCCGTCAGCGGGGCGCGGGATCGGGAACGGTGCGGGGAGTCGAGCCGTGCCGGGTGCATGGGGAGGATCCTCGCCCATCGGCGGGGGCGCGGGCCAACCCGGGTCCTCGCCAAGTTCCTCGTCCAGCACCTAGCCCAGGGCCCGCAACCCCGGGACGAAGGCCACCAGGACGGGGACCAGCGGGACGAGCGCGGCGGCCGCCGTCAGACGCAGCCGGCGGGCCGGGGTGAGCCGGGACGGCGGTGCGAGCAGCCGGTGCACGCGCTGCGGGACATGCGCGTGCGGTGTCGGGCAGGGGCCGCCGAACACGCCGCGGTCCTCGTTGAGTTCGACCAGGGCGAGGGCGATGGTCAGCCGGCCGAACCGGCGCGAGGCCACGTCGTCCGCGGCCAGCTCCACGAGCCGGTGCATCTCGTCGCGGAACGCGGCGAACACCGGAACCTGCGGGAATCCGGACGCCAGCGCGCCCGAGCAGTGCAGCAGCCAGTCGTGCCGCCACTGCGCGTGGCCCATCTCGTGCGCCAGCACCGCATCGAGCTGACGGCCCTTCAGGCGACGCAACGCGGCGGTGGTGATCACCAGTTGGGGCGTCTGCCCGGGCAGCCACCAGGCGTCGGGGCGCTCGCCCTCCAGGATCACGAGCCGGTCGGTAGCGGGCTCCTCGCCGGGCAACTGCGGTGCGCGCACCAGGAGTTCGGCGCGCCGCCGACCGCGCCGGACCCGCGCCCCGCGCACCTCGCGCACCAGCATCGCGGCCGTCCACACCCCGCCGAGCGCCAGCGTCACGGCGAGCGTCACCGCCCAGGGTCCTGCCCGCAGCGCGTACGCGTCGACGACTCCGCTGGGCGCGGGCGCGAACACGTGCCCGCGTACCGCCTGCCACGCGGCGGCCGCGCTGAGCGTCATCGACAGGGCGCAGCACAGCAGCACCGCCGCCACGACGCACTGCCACACCCACAGCGCGACGATCGGCTCCCGCTCGGGCCAGTCGGCGCGCGCCAGCAGGCGCGGGGCGACGACAGCGGCGAGCAAGCCGAGCAGCAACAGTGCTACGGGGACCGTCATGGTCGCAGCCTATGAGTCGGCCGCTACCCGGCGGTATGCACGAGAGCCGCAAGTGACGCACGCCACGGTTTCGTTGCCGATCGCGCCGTCGCGGTACGGGACGCGGACGGACCTTATCGATCAGGGGTTCTTCACATGGTGAGCAGCATCGCCAGCATCCCGATCCCCATCGAGAGCCGGCAGGCCCGCGCCAGTTCCGGGCGGTCGCCCCAGCCGCCGGCCGGGCCGCCGGCCGTGGTCGCCGTGGCTGTGGCCGGGACGAGGCGCGAGCCCGACCACAGGACGTACGCCGCGAAATAGACGAGCAGGAGCGCCGTGAGGGCGGGTGCGCCCGCGCCGCCGTGGTGGGCGTGTTCCGCCGACGGGCGCGCCGCCATCGCCGCCGCCATGTAGGCCATCGCGAACGCGCCGACCAGGTGGTGCAGATGGTGGGCACCGGCTCTCGACGCCCACAGGGCCCGCAGCGCGGCGGCCCCGAACACCACCGCGTAGAGCAGCCAGACCGGGCGCGGCGGCGTGAGGACCGCGGCGGGCACGGCCATCAGCGCCATTCCGAAGCCCATCAGCGCCTCGCCGCCGGCCGTGCGGCGCTGCTCGTCGACGGGGCTGCGCATGCGCAGCAGGCAGTACGCGCCGGTCGCCGCGCACAGCGCGACCAGCAGCCAGGCGGCCGACAGCGGTCCGTGCACCCGAGTCCCCCTCGTCGTCCGGCTCCGTCGTCCGGTGCCGGTCTCCGGGCTAGATGCCCGGCGGGCCGGGGGCGTATGGCGGCGCAGGGGAGCACGGGCGGTCGCGCGGTGTCCTGCGCCTCACATCTTTTACGAGTAAAACACCTGCTAAGGTTTTAGGTATGAGCAGCACACCCCCGTCCCCTCGCGCCCCCTCCGTCCGACCGCTCCCGCTCGCCGGAGTGCTGCGCCCGAACAAGCCGTCGGACATCTGGTTCAAGCCCGCCACCAGCGTGGTCGCCGCCGCCGCGCTGCCGAACCTGACCCTGCTCGCCCTGGGCCGGCTCGACCTCGTGATGTACACGATGGCCGGCAGCTTCTGTGCCCTGTACGCGCACAACCTCCCCTACGCGGCCCGGGCGCGCGCCCTCGTCTGGGTGCTGCTCGGCATGCTCGCGAGCGTCGGCGTCGCGCTCGTCGCCGCCTCGCTCACCACCTCGGTCGCCGTGCTCGTCGCCGTCGGCGCGCTGCTCGCCGCCGCGCAGAAGACGCTCTGCGACGCGACCCGGATCGGACCGCCGGGACACCTGATCTTCACGTTCGTCAGCTCCGCGTCGCTGTTCGCGCCGCAGACCCTCGGGCAGGTGCCGGGCCATCTCGCGCTCACCCTCGGCGCGGGGGTCGTCGCCTGGATCGTCGGCATGGCGCCCTGCGTCGTCCGCCCGCACGGCCCGGAGCGGCGCGCCACCGCACGCGCCCTGAACGCCGCCGCCGCCTACGCGGAGCGCCCCGACCACGCGCCCGCCCGCGCCGCCGCCGCGGCCGCCGTGCACGCCGCCTGGCAGTCGCTGCTCGCCACCGGCGCCCGCACCCCCGCCCGCCGGGCCATGGAACGGCTCGTCGTCCGCGCCGAGGTCGCCGTCGCGGCGCCCGGCGACGCGGACGCGGCGCAGCTGCGTGGCTGGGCCGCCGGACTGCGCGGCACGGGAGCCGTGCCGCGGCCCGCGCCGGTCGCCGGTGACGACGACGAGCTGCTCGGCGTCGAGACCGAGCTGGCGGCCGGGGCGAAGACGTCGCTGTGGCGGCGGCTCGGTCCCGGTTCGCCGCTGCTGCCGGTCGCCCTGCGCACGTTCCTCGGCTGCGCGCTGGCCGGATACGCCTCGCTCGCCCTCGGCGTCGGGCGCCCCTACTGGGCGCTGGTCACCGCCGCCTCGCTCTACCAGGCCAACGTCACGCTGACCTGGAGCCGAGGCGTCCAGCGCGTCGTCGGGAACCTGGCCGGGGTGCTCGTCTTCGCCGCCGTCGTCCCGTTCGCGCACACCGGCCACGCCGCCCTCATCGTCTGCGTGCTCGCCTTCAGCTTCGGCGCGGAGGCCCTCATCACCCGCAACTACTGGCTGGGCAGCCTGTGCGTGACGCCGATGGCGCTCCTCGTCACCGAGTTCGCCCGGTTCCAGGAGCCCGGCGAACTGATCACCGACCGGGTCGTCGACACCCTCGTCGGCGCGCTGGTCGGGATCCTGGCCGCGGTCGCCGTCACCAACCGGCGCGCCGGCGACCACATCGAGCGGGCCCTCGCCGCGTCCGACACCGCGCGGGAGGCGGCCGGCCGGGTCCTCGCCCTGCCCGAGCCGGGCCCCGCGGCCCTGGAGGCCGCCGGGCGCCGTCTGGCCGGATCCCTCGTGGAGCTGCGCGCCGCCGCCGACACCGCGGCCGGCGAGTGGTGGCAGCGGGCCCTGCCCGAGGACCGGGTCCTCGCGGCCGAGCAGGCCGGACACCGTACGCTCGCGGCCACGGTGCGACGTCAGGCGGGCGTCGGCGAGACTGGGGAGAGGACGGGCGACCGAAGCGGCGCCCGCGGCTAGTCGCCCCGGCGGGCGACCTCGGCGAGGAAGGGCCGGTCAGGCAGGGATGAGCACGCAGCAAGGCGGGGCGGCAGCGCGGCCGCTCGACACCGTGTCGTCCGTCGTACGGCAGTGGCAGACCGTACGGCCCGACATCGACACCGGCCCGATGGAGATCATCGGACGCATCAACCGGTGCGCCGCGCTGCTCCAGCAGGCCGAGGACGCCCCGCTGCGGCACGCCGGACTGACCCGGCCCGAGTTCGACCTGCTGGGCACGTTGCGGCGGACCGGGCGCGAGCTGACCCCCGGCGACCTGGCCCGCGAGACGTTCGCCTCCGGCGCGGCCGTCACCAAGCGGCTCAAGCAGCTCCAGGAGCGGGGCCTGGTCGCGCGGCGCGGCGACACCCGCGACCGCCGCGTGTCCCACCTGAGCCTCACGGACGAGGGCCGCGCCCTCGTCGACGACCTGCTGCCGAGCCAGCTGGCGTACGAGACCTCGGTCCTCTCGGGCCTCACGAACGGCCGCGACGCCGAACTCAGCGCCCTACTGGGCGACTTGCTCTCCCAACTGGAGGGCAGACTGGGCGGCCCAAGAGCCTGACGTGAAGGGGGAGCGGGCAACGGCCCCGACAGGGGCGCGGGGAACTGCGCGCCCAGCCACGACGAACCCGCACGCGACACCCCCCACCCACCCGGCACACGCCCATCCGCGGCCCCCACGGAGCGGAGCTCACGGCTCCACCGATGCCTCCAGCAGCCGCCGCGCCTCCGGCTCCACAAGGTCCGCGTAGTACGCGAACAACGCCTCCCGCCCCAGCCGGCAGGCCGCTTCCGCCTCCCCCGAGCGGACAGCGCACAGCACCGCACGGTGATGCTCGATCGACCGCGCCATCCACGCCGCCGCGTCCGCCGCCCCCGCGATCCTCTTCTCGATGACCGCGACCACGGCCTCGTGCACCGCGCGGGCGCACAACGCCAGCAACGAGTTGCCGCTGGCCTCGGCGACGGCCTGGTGGAAGCGGGCGTCGGCCTCGCTGAAGGCGTGCAGCTCGGCGGGCCCGAGCGCCGCCATCCGGTCGATCTCGTCCTGCATCCGCGCGAGGTCCTCCGCCGTGTGCAACCGGGCGGCGAGCCGGTTGCTCTCGGCCTCCAGGACCATGCGGAACTGCACCAGCTCACCGAGGCTCGCGACGCGCGAGCGGGTCAGCCGGCCGAGCGCCTGGCTCAGGTTGTCCGGCGACACGCCCAGCACCTCCGCGCCCAGCGGGTCACCGGGCCGCGACCGGATCAGTCCGGCCGACTGCAGCACCCTCAGCGCCTCCCGGACCGTGGACCGGCCGACCCCGAACCGGGTGACGAGGTCACGCTCGGCGGGCAGCCGGGAGCCGGGCGGCAGGTCCCCGCTGAGGATGCGCTCCTCTATCTGCTCCGCGACCCGCTGATACGCGCGGACCGGCTGCACCGGTCGGAAGAGAACGTCGTCGGATGTCATGTGCCTCTCCGGGTAAGGCCGGCGCGTCACCGCGCGGTGAATCCATGATCGGACCATTGACCTCGGCTCGAACGTGTGGGCACAGTACGGGAATTCACCTGGTCTGACCAGTCGACTGGCCTGGTGGGCAGTCGAGTTGGAGGTTCTATGCATGCCGGTGCACATCCGTCGACGACCGAGCCCGTGGTCGATGCCGACGCCGCCGTCGCCCTGACCCGTGACCTGGTACGACTGCGAACGGTCAACGCCGCGGGCGCCGTTGAGGTCGAGCGACCCGCCGCCGCACTCGTGCAGCGGCTCTTCGACGACTTCGGGTGGCCCTACGAGGTGACCGAGGTCGCGCCGGGCCGCCCCAACACCGTCGCCGTCGTGGAGGGCGGGGGAGGACCGGGCCCCACCCTGATGTTCGAGGGGCACGTCGACGTCGTGACCGAGGGCGACCCGGGGGACTGGACCGTCGACCCGTACGGCGGCGAGATCCGCGACGGGAAGCTGTGGGGCCGCGGCGCCGCCGACATGAAGTCCGGTGTGGCGGCCATGATCCACGGAGTCCGGGCGCTGCAGCTGGCCGGCCCGTTCCCCGGCCGGATCGTCGTCGGCGTGCTGTGCGACGAGGAAGGGCTGATGCTCGGCGCGAAGGCGTTCGCGGCGTCCCCGCTCGCCCGCGACGTGGACGGCGTGATCGTCTGCGAGCCGGAGGGCTACGAGGTGTGCACCTCGGCACGGGGCGGTATCCGGCTCCGGCTCGATCTGCACGGCGTGATGGCCCACGGCGCGATGCCGCAGGAGGGGCGCAGCCCCATCGTCGCCGGCGCGCGCGTCGTGACGGCCCTCGACACCGCGCAGACGTGGGCGCGCGAGCGGTACGGCACGCATCCGCACGCGGGCCGGGTCACGGTCACCCCGACCGTGCTGCTCGGCGGTGACCCCGACCAGCTGAACGTCATCCCCGCGCACGCAGTGGTCGGCGTCGACGTGCGCACCGTCCCGGGCACCGATCATCCCGAACTCATCGCCCGCATCGAGGAGTCGGCGCGCCGCGCGGCGGCGACGGTCGGCGTGGGCGTCACGGTCACCGTCGTCGACGACCGGCCCGCCATCGAGATCCCCGCGGACCACCCCGTCGTCACGGCCCTGGTCGACGCCCACACCCGCGTGCACGGCGAGGCCCCGCCGTTCGGCGCCGTACCGGGCACCACGGACGGCACCATCCTCACCCGCGACGCGGGCCTGCCCACGGTCGTCTACGGGCCGGGCGGCAAGTGGATCGCCCACCAGAAGGACGAGTTCGTGGAGGTCCACGAGATCGGCGAGTACGCCCGCGTCTACGCGGCCGCCGCCCGCGCCTTCCTGACCGGCGGTGCGCGATGACGCGGGCCCAACCGGCCGCGGCCCGGACCGCGCCCGAGGTGCCGGACGGGCTGCCGGTCGGTCCCGGCTGGCTGCCCGTCGCCGTCCACCACCCCGTCACCTTCCCCTACGACGGCGGGACCGTCGCCGACGCCCCCGTCGGGGACGCTGCCCTGGCCCGGGCCGCCGTCGCGCACGCCGCCGGGGTGCGGGCCGACGTCGCCGCGCTCCCCGCCCATCTGCGCCGCCGCGTCCTCGCCGACGTCGCGGACGCCCTGGAAGCGGTGGCCGACCGGATGGCGGAGCTGCTCGTCCTGGAGACCGGCAAGCCGCGCGTCGACTGCGACGTGGAGGTACGCCGGACCGTGGGCACCTGGCGGGCGGCCGCCGACGAGGTGTCCCAACTGCGGGGCGAGACCGTGCCGTTGGACGCCCAGGAGTCCGGCGAGGGGCTGCTCGGGTTCTGGACGCGGCGCCCGGTCGGCGTCGTCGTCGGCATCGCCGGGTTCAACTACCCCGTGCTCCTCGCCTCCCACAAGATCGCCCCCGCGCTCGCGGCGGGCTGCCCGATCGTCCTCAAGCCCGCACCCGCGACCCCGCTGGCCACCCTCTGGCTCGTCCACCTGGTGCGCGAGCGGCTGACCGCGGCCGGCGCGCCCGCCGCCGCGGTGCAGCTCGTCACCGGCGACGTCGAGGTGGGACTGACCCTCACCACCCATCCGGACGTCGCCGCCGTCTCCTTCACCGGCTCCGCCGCCGTCGGCCACGCCATCGCCCGGGACGCCGCACCCCGCAAGGTCGTCCTGGAACTCGGGTCGAACGCCGCGCTCGTCGTGGCCGCCGACGCCGACCTGGACGCCGCCGCCGACGCGATCGTCCGCGGGGGCCTCTACGCCAGCGGACAGGCCTGCATCTCGGTGCAGCGCGTCATCGCCGTCGCGGACGTCGCCGACGAACTGCGGCGCAGGATCCTCGCGCGCGTCGCGTCCGTCGCGGTGGGGGACCCGCGCGACCCCGGGACCCGGGTCTCCGCCCTGATCGACGAGGCCGCCACCGTCCGCGTACTGAAGTGGATCGACGAGGCGCGGGCGGCCGGGGCGCGGCTCCTGGCCGGCGGGACGCGGGCGCCCGGCGAGCCGAGCTGCATCGCCCCGACGGTGCTCGCCGACGTCCCCGACGGCCAACCCGTCTGGGCGGAAGAGGTGTTCGGGCCCGTCGTGTGCCTGCGCACCGTGCCCGACCTCCACACGGCGTACGCCGTCGTCAACGCCAGCCGCTACGGCCTGCACGCCGCCGTGCACACCAAGGACCTGCGGACCGCCCTCGCCGCGATCGACGCCCTCGACGTGGGCGGCGTCGTCATCAACGACGTGCCCGGCTACCGCAGCGACATCGCCCCGTACGGCGGCGTCAAGGACTCCGGCATCGGCCGCGAGGGGCCGCGCTTCGCCATCGACGAGCTGACCGTGACCCGCATGGCCGTCATCCGGCCCTGACCCGCCCGAGGTGTCAACCCATGGACTACACACGTCTGTTCAGGCTCGACGGGCGGCGCGTCGCCGTCGTCGGCGGCGCGAGCGGCATCGGCCGCGAAGTGGTGGGCGCGCTCGTCGCCCAGGGCGCCGACGTCGTCGTCGCCGACCGGGACGAGAAGGGGGCCGGGGAGACCGTCCGGCTCGCCGGCGCCGGGTCCGTGTGCACCCTCGACGTCCTGGACGCCGACGCCACCCGCACCGCCGTCGAGGGCTGGGGCCCGCTCGACGGACTCGTCGTCACCGTCGGCGCCAACGTGCGCAAGCGCATCGCCGATTACACCCTCGACGAGTTCGACCGCGTCATCGCCCTCAACCTGCGCTCCTACCTCACCCTCGTCCAGGCCGTCGCCCCCGGCATGGCCGAGCGCGGCCGCGGCAGCGTCGTCGGGTTCGCGTCCATGCGGGCCTTCCAGGTGGAGCCGGGCCAGGGCGCGTACGCCGCGTCGAAGGCCGGACTCGTCCAGCTGCTGCGCACCGCGGCCGCCGAATGGGGTCCCCAGGGCGTCCGCTTCAACGCCGTCGCGCCCGGCGTCGTCCGCACCCCCCTCACCGACCAGATCGCCGCCGACCCCGCCTGGTACGACGCGTACGCGCAGGCCTCCGCCCTCAAACGCTGGGCCCGCGCCGACGAACTCGTCGGTGCCGCCGCCTACTTGGTGTCCGACGCGGCGACGTACGTCACCGGCACCGTACTCACGGTCGACGGCGGCTGGACC
>NZ_JAMOLN010000072.1 GCF_024448165.1 Streptomyces longispororuber | reverse complement strand
CGTCGCCGCCCTCGCCGCAGCCGCGGCCCTCATCGCCCTCGCCTCCGGCTGCGGCACCTCGGAGGCCGACTCGGGGAGCACGGGCGGCGAGCAGATCACCGTCCGCATCCCCGACCCCGGAAACTCCGGCGCCCTCGCCGTCGGCAAGAAGGACGGCAGCCTCGACAAGGCCCTCGCCAAGGTGCACGCGAAGGTCGCGTGGACCGGCAGCGCGGGCCCGTTCGCGCCCGCCGCGCAGGCCATGAACGCGAACCAGCTGGACATCGCCACCGGCTCCATCACCTCCGGCATCACGTCCCTGACGCAGACGCCCGGCTTCACGTTCTTCACCGCCACCGCACCCGACGGCGCCGGTGAGGGCATCCTCGCCAGGAAGGGCTCCGGCATCGACTCCGTCGAGGACCTCGTCGGCAGGAGGGTCGCCGTCAACCAGGGCGGCACCGGCGAGTACCTGCTCCTCAAGGCCCTCGCCGAGCACGACATCCCGGCCTCGAAGGTCGAGCGGGTCTATCTGCGTCCCGACCAGACCGCCGCCGTGTTCAACAGCGGCAAGGTCGACGCGTGGGCCGTCTGGGCGACGTACTCGGTCGCCGAACTCGGCACGGGCAAGGCGAAGTTCGTCACCACCGGCAAGGACATCGGCTCCGACAACTACAGCCTCACCGCCGTCCGCACCGCGTTCGCCGACCGGCACCCCGAGGTCGTCCGCGCCCTCTACGACTACCTGCACACCGCCAGCGCCGAGGAGAAGCAGGACCCTGCCGCGTATCTGAACGTGAACACCGACGCGGGCCCGCAGGCGCTCAGCGGCGCCGCCGAGCGGCGGCAGATCGAGATCACCCGGCAGGGCGGCACCGTCGACCCGATCACCCCGGCCGACACGAAGCGGTTCGAGGCGGTCGCCCGGTTCTACGCCGAGCAGCAGGTCACCCCGACGAAGGTCACCGTCGCGGACCACGTCCTGGACGTGGAGAAGCTGTCATGACGGCCCCCACGGTCCCCGCAGCCCCCACGGTCCCTGCGGCTTCTGAGGCATCCACGGCCCCGACGGCTCTGGTGCGGCCGCGTCCGCCGCGCGTCCGGCCCCGCCGCCCCGGGCACACCGCGGCCCTGCGCGCCCTCGGACCGCTCGTCCTGCTCGCCGCGTGGTGGGTGGCGTCGGCGACCGGCGTGCTCACCGCGGACGTCCTCGCGTCGCCCGCCCAAGTCATCGACGCCGTAGGGGAATTGTGGGGCAACGGTCAGCTGCCCGACGCGCTCGCCACCTCCCTCACCCGCTCAGGCGTCGGCCTGGTCATCGGGCTCACCACCGGGCTCGTCCTCGGCGTGGTCACCGGGTTCACCCGCCTCGGCGACGAACTCCTCGACTCCTCCGTCCAGACCCTGCGCACCATTCCCTTCCTCTCCCTCGTCCCGCTGTTCATGGTCTGGTTCGGCATCAACGAGACGGCGAAGATCCTGCTCATCGCGGTCGCCACCACCTTCCCCATGTACGTGTCCACGTACGGCGGCGTCCGCGGCGCCGACCGCAAGCTCGTCGAGGCCATGCGCAGCTTCGGCATGGGCCGCCTCGCGATCGTCCGCGAGGTCGTGCTGCCCGGCGCCCTGCCCTCGCTCCTCGCCGGTCTCCGCCTGTCGATGACGCTGAGCGTGATCGCCCTGATCGCCGCCGAGGAGATCAACGCCACGGCAGGCATCGGCTACTTGATGGCGCAGGCCCAGAGCTACGCCCGCACCGACGTCCTCGCGGTCTGCATCCTCGTCTACGGCCTCCTCGGGCTCACCGCGGACGCCCTCGTACGCCTCCTGGAGCGCGCCCTGATGCCGTGGCGCACCGCGGGGCAGGGCGGAGCGCCGCGATGACCACCACCAGCACCAGCAGTATCGGCGGCGCCGACGCGGAGACCGCCGTCCGCATCGCGGGACTGCGCCGCACCTTCGGCGACCGGAACGTCCTCGACGGGCTCGAACTCACCATCCGGGGTGGCGAGTTCGTCGCCCTGCTCGGCGCGAGCGGCAGCGGCAAGACGACACTGCTGCGGATCCTCGGGGCCCTCGACGGCGCGGACGAGGGCGAGGTTCTCGTGCCGCCGGCCCGCACCATCGTCTTCCAGGAACCGCGCCTCGTCCCCTCCAAGAAGGTCCTCGCGAACGTCACCGTCGCCCTGCCGCGCGGCGCCGCCACCCGCGAGCGGGCCCGTACCGCGCTCGCCGAGGTCGGCCTGGAGCGGCACGCCGACGCCTGGCCCGGCACGCTCTCCGGCGGCGAGGCCCAGCGGGTCGCGCTCGCCCGCGCTCTCGTGCGCGAGCCCGAACTCCTGCTCCTGGACGAGCCGTTCGCCGCGCTCGACGCCCTGACCCGGCTCCGCATGCAGGACCTCGTCGCCGAGCTGTGCCGCGCGCACCGCCCGGCCGTCCTCCTCGTCACGCACGACGTCGACGAGGCCGTCCGGCTCGCCGACCGGGTCTGCGTGCTGCGCGACGGCCGGCTGATCACCGACGAACCCGTCACCGTCGACCGCCCCCGCGACCCCGGCGACCCGGCCTTCGCCGAGCTGCGCCACCGCCTCCTCGCCGACCTCGGCGTGCACGCCGCCACCCGTACCCCCCTTCCTTCCGGAGTGAACTGAATGACCGTCACCATCGGTGTCCACAACAGCAATCCGACCCTCTACTACCTCTCGCGGCTCGACTTCGCGCAGCAGGAGCTGGCGGCGCTCGGCGAGACCGCGGCCTTCCACCCGTACACGAACGGTGTGCGCACCGGTGAACTCCTCACCGACGGCGTCATCGACTTCGGCGGCACCGGCTCGACCCCGCCCGTCACCGCACAGGCCGCAGGACACGACGTCGTGTACGTCGCCGTCTCCGCGCCCCGCCCCGACCACGGCGCGCTCCTGGTCGCCGAGGACAGTCACGTCCGGACCGTCGCCGACCTCAAGGGCGCCACCGTGCACCTCGCGATCGGCTCCTGGCAGACGCACCTCGTCGCCAAGTCCCTCGACGAGCAGGGGCTTTCGTACGCCACGGACATCACCGCCGTGCGCTCCGGCGAGGACAGCGAACGCCTGCTGCGCTCCCGGGACATCGGCGCGTGGGTCGCCCAGGGGCCGCAGCTCGTCGCGGCCCTGCGCACCGGCGGCGTCCGCGTCCTGGTCCGCACCGGGGACGTCATCACCGACCGGTCCGTGTTCTTCACCCGCCGCGACCTCGCCGAACAGCGCCCCGAGGTCGTCGCCGCCCTCGTCCGGGCCCTTCAGCGGGCCGACGACTGGGCGCGGGCCCATCCGCGCGAGGCCGCCGAGATCGCCGCCGGGCACCAGGGCGGCACCGCCGACGACTGGGAGACCGCGCTGCGCGCCCTGCCGTGGCGGATCGAGGACGTCACGGACGCCTTCCTCGCGGAGCAGCAGGAGGCCGCCGACGTCTTCGCGCGGGTCGGTTTCGTGGAGCGGCCGGTGCGGGTCGCCGACGCGGTGGCACGCACCGGACAGGACGCGGCATGACAACGGACACGACAGCCCCGCCCGAGGTCCTCTGGTACATCATCCCGCGCGAGGGCGCCTACCCCTGGGAACCGGAGGGCCGCCGCCAGGTCGACCTCGGCTACCTCACCCACCTCGCCGCGACGGTCGAACGCCTCGGCTACAGCGGCGCGTTGCTCGCCACGGACCTCTACGACGTGTGGCCGCTCGGCAGCGCGCTCGCGGCGTCGACGAGCCCCGCCTTCCAGCCCCTCCTCGCCGTTCACCCCGGCCTGATCTCCCCGACGCTCCTCGCGAAGACGGCGCTCAGCTTCGACCACCTCTTCGGCGGCCGGCTCCGTTTCAACGTCGTCAACGGCTCCACCAAGTCCCTTCAGGAGTACGGGCTGCACGTGGAGCACGACGAACGCTACGAGCTCAGCGCCGAGTACTGGTCGATCGTCAAGCGCCTCACCGCAGGCGAGGTCTTCGACCACAAGGGCCGCTTCTACGACCTGCGGAACGCGGGCGCCTCCTTCCGCGACCTGAAGCCCGTCCAGACGCCGCACGTCCCGCTCTGGTTCGGCGGCTCCTCGGCGCCGGGCATCGAGATGGCCGCGGAACACGTCGACGTCTACCTCACCTGGGGCGAGCCCCCGCACCTCCTCAAGGAGAAGCTCGACCACGTCCGGGCGCGCGCCGCCGCCCACGGCCGCACGCTCCGCATCGGCCTGCGCCTGCACCTCATCGTCCGCGACACGGAGGACGAGGCGTGGGCCGCCGCGGACCGGCTCCTCGACGTCACCAGCGAAGCGACGTACGCCCGTCAGCTCGGCGACCGTGCGGGCGAGGACGGCGTCGGCTGGCAGCGCCAGTTCCGCCAGCACGGCGGCCGCGTCCCCGCCCGCGCCCGCGAACTGGAGACCCACCCCAACCTCTGGCCCGGCATGAGCCTGTTCCGCCCGGGCCCCGGCACGGCGATCGTCGGCTCCACCGCCCAAGTCGTCGACCGCCTCCAGGAGTTCAGATCCCTGGGCGTCGACACCTTCATCCTCTCCGGCAACCCCCTCCTGGAGGAGGCGTACCGGGTGGCGGAGACGGTGCTGCCCGCGCTGGGGGTGGTCAGACCTCGCTGAGATCGAACACGGACCACTCCGTGAAGGGTCGCGTCCGGACGTGGATGAGGTGGCCCCGGCTGACGACCCGCCGCGAACCGATCGGCCCGCCGTCGGCGCACGTCAGAGTGCCGGTGCTCACCGGCCGTCCCTCGTCCCAGGTGAGCGTGCCGACGACGAGGCGGTCCCCGCCTGAGCCCGCACCGAGCCCAAAGCCGTCTCGTACGAGCCCCCGCCCGCCTCCACCGTGACGACCAGAGCGTCGTACGGCCCGTCCCGTATCCGGTCCCTGAGCAGCCAGTGGGCGCGCCCGAACGCGTCCACGGTCGAGGACACCACGCGGCGACCGCGATGGTGGTGAGGCACCTGCGCGTAGGGACGCAGGGCGAAGTCCGTCACGGGAAGGTCCATGCCGAGATCCTCTGGGCACCCCCGGGCCCCGCACAACCGCATATGTACGCCCACCCCCGCCCGGGTGTAGACCATCGGTAACACCTGTTCGAGCCAACCAGTCAACGAGCTGTCCAGGGAGCCGAGTTGAGCAAGGACCGTACGTACGACTACGTCATCGTGGGGGCCGGGTCCGCCGGATGTGTGCTGGCCGGGCGGCTGTCCGAGGATCCGGCCGTGCGGGTCGCCCTGGTGGAGTCGGGGCCGCGCGACCGCAAGACCGAGATCCGGATACCCGCCGCGTTCCCGAAACTGTTCAAGACGCCGTACGACTGGGACTACGCCACGGCCAAGCAGACCGGGCTCGACGACCGGGAGCTGTACTGGCCGCGCGGCCACACGCTCGGCGGATCCTCGTCCATCAACGGCATGATGTGGGTGCGCGGGCACCGCGACGACTACGACGCGTGGGGCGAGGCCGCGGGCGAGGAGTGGGCGTACGAGCAGTTCGTGCGGTACTTCCAGCGCGCCGAGCGGTGGCACGGCGAGCGCACCGAGAAGTCCGTGTACGGCACGCTCGGCCCGCTGCACATCTCCCCGCCCCGCCATCCGAACCCGACCACGTCCTCGTTCCTCGACGCGTGCCGCGCGCAGAACCTGCGCGAACTGGGCGAGTTGAACCAGCCCGACCACTCCGGCTTCGGCGTCACCCCGCTCAACCAGTACCGGGGCCGCCGCTGGAGCGCCGCCGACGGCTATCTGAAGCACGCCGCGCGCCGCCCCAACCTCGACGTCTACACCGACGCCCGCGTCACCCGCCTCGACTTCGACGGCACCCGCGCCGCGGGCGTCGTCGCCGACGGCATCGCCGCGGGCACCCTGCGCGCCACCCGCGAGGTGATCCTCGCCGCGGGCACCATCGGCTCCCCGCAACTGCTCCAGCAGGCGGGCATCGGCGACCCGGACGTCCTCGAAGCGGCCGGCATCGACACGCTCGTCGCCTCGCCCGACGTGGGCCGCCGGCTCCAGGACCACCTCGCCTACGCGGTGACCGTGCGCTGCCCGCGCCCCGTCTCGCTGGTCGGCGCGGACTCGCCCGCGAACATCGCCCGGTTCCTGCTCGGCGGCCGCGGCCCGCTCACCTCGAACGTCGGCGAGGCCATCGCCTTCGTCAAGACGCGCCCCGAACTCGCCGCCCCCGACATCGAGTTGCTCTACGCACCCGTGCCCTTCGTGAACCACGGACTGACCCCGCCGACCGAGCACGGCCTCACCATCGGCGTCATCCTGCTGCAGCCGCGCAGCGAGGGCCGCATCACCCCGACGGGTCCGGGCTCCCGCCCGCGCATCGACCCCGGCTACCTCACCGACGAGGAGGACCTGCGCACCCTCGTCGCCGGAGTCCGCCGGGCCGAGGAACTCCTCGCCGACGGGGCACTGAGTCCGCTGCACTCGGCACCGATGGGCGCCTACCCGGGCGTCGTCGACGACGACGCGCTCGCCCGGTCGGTCCGGGCCGGGGCCGAGACCCTCTACCACCCGGTCGGCACCTGCCGGATGGGCACCGACGAGGGCTCCGTGACCGACCCGCGGCTGCGCGTGCGCGGCACCGAGTCACTCCGGGTCGTCGACGCCTCCGTCATGCCGCGCATCACCCGGGGTCACACCCACGCGCCGACGGTCGCCCTCGCGGAGAAGGCGGTGGAACTCATCCGCGAGGACGCTGCCAAGTAGAGGCGGAGGGAGGCGGGTTACGAACCCACGCTCACCGTGAACCGCCGCGGGTTCCCGTCGTGCGCCGCGCCCGACACGTCCGGCTGGCCGTCGGGACGGACGTCGTCGTACGGGAAGGCGTACCCGATGGGCGAGTTGGCGTGCACGACGCGCGACCAGTGGTTCGTCGTGGCGTCCTGGTAGTAGTCGCCGGACGTCGTGCCGTTCGGCTGCTCGGGGTGCGTGAGCATGATGCTCCGGTTGAATCCGGCGGCGAGCCGGGCCAGCAGGCCCTTCTTGTCGTCGGAGTCGGCCGGGTTGTTGGTGAACGGGCCGTGGTTGCAGGTGAAGATGTCCTTCGACGTCGGCTTGGTGAAGGTGTGGCCGCCGTTGAAGGTGAGCGTGTCGCCGCTGACCCGGCCGGTGAACACGCCGCGCCCGCCCTGGAGGTCGATCTTCAGGTCGGTGCCGGCGTACTTGCTCCAGACCTGGTCGATGTACCCGTTCCAGACGTCGCGGAACGGCATCTCGTCCGGCCGGTCGAAGTACGGCGCCATCAGGTTCTGCGGCGAGATCACCCGCAGCACCTTCCCGTCGTCGCCCTTGATGACGAGCTCGTCCCAGGGCTGTCCGTCCTTGGCGGCCTGCGCCGCGAGGTCCGCCGCGATCCGGTCGACCGCGCCGTCCGGCAGCGGTGCGACCGTGTGCGTCGCGTCGCCTTCCAGGGTGAGCCCGATGGGGAGGGCCGTGACCAGGTCGACGTAGCTGATGTTGGCGTACAACTGGTCGGAGTTGAAGGTGAATTCGCAGAAGGACCAGGTCCTGCCGTAGTTCGGGTCGGCCTTCGTGGCGAAGGCGGGCTCGACCAGGGACGGGCCCGGGTTGAGGTAGAAGTCCAGGGTGTCGTCCCGGACGAAGTAGACGCGGGCGCCGTACATCTGAGGCAGCGTCACCACCTTCGGTGCCGAGCCGGCCGCGCCCAGCGGGATGGCGCAGTCGACGGGCAGCGGGGTCTGCGGGGCGCTGGGCGACTCGGGCCGGTAGACGCTGCCGTCGGACTTGAGCAGCACCCAGTTCCCGGTCGACTGCTCGTGCCCGGTGACGTACGCGCGCACGGTCCCGGTCAACGACTTGTTCTCCAGCGCCAGTTCGCACGTGGCGGGAGCGGCGCCCGCGGTCCACGACGGAACGGTCAGGGAGGCGGCGGCGGTTGCGGCGGTCGCCGAGGCGCCGGCGAGGAACATCCTGCGCGATATCACGATCGCACTCCTGAAGTGTGGGGGGTGAGTGGGGGAGCCCCACTGTGGCGAGAGTGACGAAGAGCGTCAAGACTTATGACCGGGAGCGCTCCCACGAATTGATTCCGTTCAGAAGTTGAAGGCTGCGCCTATGTGTCCGCTTGGTCTGTACCTTCCCTGGTCAGCGCGGTGCGACGGCGATTGTCAGTGGGCGGTGGAAGACTCGGCAGTCCGGGAGAAGAAACCCACGACGGACCCTCGACGAGGAGGGCAGGACCATGATCACGACGGATTTCGTGAACGGCTCGCCGAACTGGATGGACCTCGGCACCCCCGATCTGGACGGAGCGATCTCGTTCTACGGCGGACTCTTCGGCTGGCGCTTCCAGTCGGCAGGACCCGAGGCCGGCGGCTACGGGATGTTCCAGCTCGACGGGAAGACGGTCGCGGGCGCCATGACCGTCACCGCCGACCAGGGCGGGCCCGCCTGGAGCGTGTACTTCCAGAGCGGTGACGCGGACGCCACGGCGAAGGCCGTCGAGCAGGGCGGCGGCGTGGTCCTGATGCAGCCCATGGACGTCTTCGACCAGGGCCGCATGGCCATCCTGGCCGACCCGGCGGGCGCGTCCTTCGGCATCTGGCAGCCAGGGCGGAACAAGGGCCTGGAGTACGTCACGCAGGACGGCGGCCTGAACTGGGCGGAGCTGTACGTGCCCGACGTCGCCGCCGCGAAGGCGTTCTACAGCGGAGTCTTCGGCTGGGGTGCCTTCGACGTGGAGTTCCCCGGCGGTTCGTACACGACGGTCAACCCGGCGGACACGGACGAGAACGGCATGTTCGGCGGGATCGTGCCGCTCGCGATGGACCCCGCGGAGGAGCGGGAGGGCGCGCACTGGACGCCGTACATCCACGTCCCGGACGTGGACGCGACGGCCGACCGCACCCAGGAGCTGGGCGGTACGGTGCGATCGGCTCCGGTGAGCATCGCCGGGGTGGGCCGGATCGCGAAGCTGGCCGATCCGTCCGGGGCGGGCTTCGCCGTGATCAAGGGGGACCCGAACCAGACGTGACGCGCGGGTGCGTGTCGACACGCAGGGTGACGCGGAACGGTGTCGTTGATCCGACGTTGATCAAACGTTTTGCGCCACCCCGCATGCTCACCCCATGCACGCCAACACGACCTTCACACCTGCCGGCCCCACCTGGCAGGAACAGGCCCTGTGCGCCCAGACCGGCGGAGACTTCTTCTTCCCCGAGCCGGGCAGCTCGGTGCGCGAGGCCAAGATGATCTGCCGCATGTGCGAGATCCGGCCCGCCTGCCTCGACTACGCCCTCAGCCACGACGAGCGGTTCGGCGTCTGGGGCGGCCTCTCCGAGAAGGAGCGGCACCACCTCAGGCGTACCTGACCCGGAACTCGGCCGTCCCGGCGGGCACGTGGACGTCGTCGCCGAACCGCGACACGTCCAGCTCCCGCCCGTCCGCGACGGCCGACAGCACCGTCCCGAACCGGCACGGATACACGAACCGCACCCCCGTGGGCGCGGACCCGATCGACACCGTCACGGTCCGCGCGCCCGCGTCGTGCCGCAGCCCGTATCCGAAGGGCTCCCCGAACAGGGTCGGCGCGTCGGCCACGCCCACGCGCTCCCCGTCCGGCACCCAGTGCGGGCGGACCCCCGGCGCGATGTACAGATGCGGATCCCGGTCCTCGTCGGCCTCGAAGAAGAGGATGTCGCGCAGCAGCAGCAGATACTCCGCCGCCGCCCAGCCGTGCGGGATGTCGCCCATGTACCAGTGCCGGTCGGGGACCTCGTGGAAGTCCGAGGCGATCGGGAAGGCGTGCTGCTCGTTCCACGCGCCGAGCGCCGCCGCCCGGTCCTGCGTGCGCGGGAACGCGGCGCCGACCACCCAGCCGAGCAGCTCGTCCGTCCGCCGCGGATCACCCGCCAGCAGGTAGGCGTGGGCCAGCTGCATGGTCAGATAGGGCCCGTAGGCGTTCCAGGCCGCCTCGTGCCGGAACCCGCCCGTCACGAAGTGCGCGTACATCGTGTCGAGGGTGAAGCGCGCGGCCCGGTCGACGTCGTCGCCGAGCTTGCTGCCCATGTGCAGGCGCAGCGGATGGAAGTACGCGGCCGCCCCGATCATCGTCGAGTCGAGCCGCCCCACGTCCCCGGGCCCCGTCGGGATGTACGTCTCCCAGGCCCCGCGCCGCCGCTGCTCGTCGAGCACCCAGCGCACGGACGCCGCCGTCGCCGCCTTCAGATCGTCGAAGGCGCCCCAGAGTTCGGCCACCTCGGGGGTGCCGAGCCGCTCCGCGAGCCGCGCCGCCTCGTAGAGCCCCGCGAGCCCCCACAGGTCGTCCCAGTAGTGCGGCTTGTCCCGGTCGCCCAGGTGCTCGGCGCTCCACCCGCTGTGCAGCAGCCCGTACCCGTCGCGGTTGTCCCGCAGCCAGCGCGCCCCGTCCACGACGTACGGCTGGTACAGCTTCGCGCCGAACGCGGCGGCCCGGCCGCGCGTGCGGTCGAACCGGCCGATCGCCCACAGCGCCTGCCCGTTGCTGTCCCACTCCCGGTCGTCCTTCTCGTGCGGCCCGCCGTAGAACCCGTACTCCGCACACGGCCCGATCCGCCCGCCGCCCCGGTTGAACCTCAGCGGGTAGTGCGTCCCCAACTGGTGCTCCGCCAGGGCGGTGTCGCCCACCAGCGAGCACGCGGTCGCCTCCACCGACGAGTCCCTGATCCAGAACGAGTCGTACACCGTCGGCCCGGGATGGATCTCCCCGAGGTCGGACAGGATCAGCAGCTGCGAGCGGGCCTGCCGGAACAGATCCGTCAAGTGCGCCACCGGGCGCGGCAGTTGTGGCTGCATCCCGAACTGGAGCAGCTTCACCGTCCAGAAGTCCTGGTTCATCACCTCCAGCTCGACGGCGGACGTGCCCCGCAGCTCGGCCAGGTCGTCGGCGCCGCTGTACAGATCGACGGGCAGCCGCACGTCGATCTGCGCCGTCTCGTCCTCGACGACCCGGTACGGCCAGCCGAACACCGCGCTGCACAGCCCCGCCACCTGGTCCTGCGCCTCGTCCGCCGCGTTGAGCTTGCCGCCCATCACCAGGTCGTGGAACGGACTGTGCCGCAGGTACGTCTCCGGATCCTGCTCGAAGTCCGGGTTGCCGTACACCCCGAACTGCTCGGGCGCCGTGTCGAACACCGGGCCCCAGCCGCTGTTGGTCTCCACCCGCCGCTCGTCCCGCAGGTACCGCAGATAGGTCAGCCGCCGGTCGGTGATCTCCCGTCCGTTGCGGTCGTGCCGCTGGAAACCGCTCGGCCCGGCCGGCAGCACGGCGGCACACAGCAGACCCTCGCGCGCCTGCCCCGTCGGCGACCCCACGGTCACCCGGGTGATCACCGCGTCCCGCTGCCGCGCACCCACCGGCGCGGCGAACGTGCGCTGCACGAACTCGACGCCGTCCGCCGTGCGGAACGTGGTCAGCACTACCGGCAGGTGCGGTGCCTCCATCCGCTGCTCCACCGCGCCGCCCTCCGGCAGTTGCGGCAGGTGCAGCGCGCCCGTCGCCGGGTCGAACAGGAAGAACGTCAGGCAGTACTTGTCGTAGACCGGCTCGATCTCCCCGGCCTGCCCGATCAGGGACTCCTGCCGGTGGTCCTTGACCCCGACCATGCCCCAGTACCGGTACAGCGCGTTCGACGCGAACGCCGCCTCCTTCGAGTCGTACGTGCCCGCGTCGAAGTCGTCGTTCCACCGCCGGAACGCCTGCTGCGCCCACCACGGCACCGGGTAGGGAACCCGGGCCCGCGCGGCCCAGCTGCGCCACATGACCTCGTAGAACATCCACTCGTGCGTCTGCGCCATGGAGTTCACCCCCTGAGCGCACCGTTGCACCGCACGGACGGTGCGGCCAGTCCGCCGGGAGGGCGATATTCGCTCGGCCTCCCGACGACGGCCGGGCACACTCTCCCCATGTCCGTCCCGCACTCCAGCCCGGCCTCCCGGCTCCTCGCCGACCTCGAACCGCTGCCGTACCCCCGGCGCACCCGCGAGATCGCCCACCGCGCCCGCACGCTCGCCGCCACCGGCGAACTCCCCGCGGCCGTCGCCGAACTCGACCGCGGCGGCGCGTACGAGCGGAGCGTCGGCGCGCTCCTCGCCTGCGCCGGACGCGACACCGCGTGGGCGGCCGGCCACCTCGCCGACCCCGACCCGTTCGTCCGCGGCCACGCGCGGCGCGCGGCGCAGGGCCTCGGCGTCCCGGACGCCGCCTTCGAGGAAGCGCTGCGCGACGCGCCGGAGGCGGTCCGCGGCGAACTGCTGCGCGCGATCGTCGCCGAGCGGCGCACCGCCCTCGCCGACCGGCTCGTCGACGGCCTGCGCGCCGACTGGGGCGACGCCGCGGCCGGGCGGCTGCTCGCCGGCTGCTCGCCCGAGGCCGTCGCCCGCGTCCTGCCGGACGTCTTCCACGCCGTACGGGGCTGGACCGGACTCGTCCGACGCCATCCCGGCACGGTGCTCGACGTGACGGAGCGGGAACTCGCCGCGCTGCCCGAAGCCTCCCTCGACAGCTGGTGGCTCCGGTACGGGCCCGTCCTCGCGGCCCTCGCCAAGGCCGCGCCGCTGCGCGTCCTCGACCTCCTCGACACCCGGCCCCCACAGCACTTCCCGCACTCGATGGGCCACTGCCTCGGCCTGCTCGCGGCCGCCGCCCCCGGACGCGTGCTGCGGATGGCCACCGGGCCCTGGCGGCAGCGGATCGCCGCGCGTCTCACCCCGTCGGCACTGCGCACCCTGGCCCGCTCCGGCGCACCCGAACTCGCCGGGTACGCCGGCGCCGCCGCCGAGCGGCCCCAGGAACTCGCCGCGCTGCTGCGCGCCCAGGCACCCGCCGACCGCCCCGCCACCTACGAGGCCGCCGTCGCCGGGCGGGGCACCGCGCACCGGGGCGTGGACAGCGTGCTCCTCGACGCCCTGCCCCGACGGCACGCGGCCGACGTGGCGCGCGCCGAGGCGCGCGCGGCCCGGGAGCGCGGCGACACCTGGCTCACCGTGCTGCTCGCCGAGTCCTACCTGCCGCCCGCCGAGGCCCGTGAAGCCCTGGCGGCCGCGACCCGCAGGCCCGTCGCGGAACAGCGCGCCGCCGCCTGGCCGCTGTACGTCCGCAACGCGGCCCGCACCGGCGACCCCGACCGGGTCACCGAAGCCGCCGAGGAACTGGCTCGGCGGCTGCGCAACGAACAGGACCCGGTGCGCGGCGCCGCCCTGGGCGCGCTCGCCGACGACGTCCGGCCCGACCTGTGGCCCGCCGCCGCACTGCCGCACCTCGGCCGGCTCGCCGAGGACGCCCTGCAGGCCCGCGACTGCTCGTACCCGACCCGCGGCGCCCTCACCCGGCTCGCCGTCGGCGTGCTCCGGGCCCGCGCCGCCGACCCGGCGCGGGACCACACCGACTGGGCCCTCGACACCCTCGTCGCCCTCCACGGCCAGGTCGGCTCGATCCACCTCGGCCGCCTCGACCGGACGCTGCGCCGCGGCCAGGAACACCAGGTGTACGCCGCGCTGCGGCCCCGCATCGACATCGAGTGCGGCGTCAACGACCACCACTTCCTGCTCGCCCTGGCCCGCGCCGTGGGCCGGCGCGCCGCCGGCATGCCCGAGCTCCAGGACCAGCTCCGGCGCGCCGTCGAGCGCGGCGACGACTCCACCGCGTGGAGCGCGATCGAGCTCTGGCTGGAGCCGCGCGCGACCCGCGACGAGCGGGCCGCCGAGGTTCTCGCCCTGGAGCCGTCCGCCGTCGAACTCCCCTGTGTGGCCGAGGTGGTGGCGCGTCGCAGGACCGATCTGCTCGACCACTTCCTCACCGGTGACGCGCCGCGCGGGCGGTTCCTGACGGACCGCAGGGCGTGGGCGTTCCCGGCGGGCGGACGCGTGCCGAGCCGCTGGCTGCCCCGCCAACAGCGCGCGCTTCTGGAGCAGTTGAGAGGGTGCGCGGACGACACCCGGCACGATCTGTGGCGCCGCGCCGACGCGGTCCGGCGCGGCGCGCACGTGCCGGACGGCGGCCGGTCGTTCGCGCGCGGCTGGGCCGATGCGCCGGACGTCCCCCTCGCCGAGGCCGCGCTCGGCGCGCTCGGCGCCACCGGGCACGACCTGCCGCTGCTGCTGTCCCACGCGGGCGACGACCGGGCCCGGGTCGCCGTGTACGCGGCCACCCGGGCGACCCGCCACGTGCCGCCGTCCGAACTCGCCCCGCTGCTCGACGAGTTGCTCACCGGCCCCGGCAAGAAGGTCACCAGCCGCAAGGAAGCCGCACGGCTCGCCGCGACCCGGCTCCCCGCCCCGGTCGCCGCACCCCTCCTGGCCCGTGCCTTCACCGCCCCGGACGCCCACCGCGACGTACGGGCCGCGGCCGTCGCCTTCGCCGCGTACGGGCTGCTCGGCCAGGACGCGGCCTGGCGGATCCTCGCCGCGGCGGCCCACGACGGCGACGCCGTGCTGCGCCTCGCGGCCCTGCGCCTCGGCGTGTTCGACGTGGCGCCCGACCGGCGCGAGCGCTACGCGGACCTGGTCGCCACGGTCGCCGACACCGACGACGACGAACTCGCCGAGGCCGCCCTGACCGCACTGGCCTCCTGGGTGCCGTGGTCGCCGCAGGCGCCCGCCCTGCTCGCCCGGACCCTGGCCGACGTCGCCCGGCCCACGCCCTCGGTGTGGACCGCGGCGGGCCGCGCGCTGCTCACGGCGGCCGCGCAGTCCACGGCCGGCGCCGACGCGCTGACCGCCGCGATCGGCGCCCTCATGGCGCACGGGGCCGCGCCCGACGCGGGGGAGGAGCGGGACCGTCCCGCGCACCGGCGCGTCGAGCACGTCGCGGATCAGCTGGCCGACCGATTGCCGCGCACACCGGCGCTACGGCCGGTGGCCCGCACCCTGGCGGAGGCCCTCGCCGGGCGGGACCCGTTCGTGGCGACGGCCGTCCGGGTGCGGCTCGGCGCGGTGGACCTCGCCGATCCCGGGCCGGGGCTGCGGGAGTTGGCCGGGCTGCACGACGGCCGCCCGGTGCTCGCGGCGGACACGGCGGGACGTCTGCGCGACCGGCTCCGTCGGGAGTCCGTGGACGGGGCCGGGCTGCACCGGGTCGCGGCGGAGCTGGCTGCCGGCGGCACGCTCGCGGAGGGGTTGTTCGCGTGGGCCGTCACGCTGGACCGAGGCGAACGGGAGTCCTGGCCGGACCGTTGGCGCACACAGCTGCTGGCCCTGCGGTCCCACCCCGCCCCGGACGTCCGCGACGCAGCGGCGCGGGTGAGAACGGCGCCCTGAAGGGGCGCGGGGAACTGCGCGAGCAACCCACGAAAAGCCGCGGACGCGTCTGCTCATGTACCGAGCAGACGCGTCCGCGGCTTTCGTCGTGGCTGAGCGCGCAGTTCCCCGCGCCCCTGACGGGGCACGGTCACCACGTACCGGTCAGACGCCGGAGGCCCTCGCTGCCATGCGCGCCTTGCGGGCCGCCAGCTTCTCGTCGAACTTGGCGGCCTCCGAGTCGAGGCCGTTCATGAACAGGCCCAGCTCCTCCTGCGCCTTGATGCCCTCGGGGCCCAGGCCCGTGATCTCCAGGACCTTCAGGTGGCGCAGCACCGGCTGGAGCACGTCGTCGTGGTGGATGCGCATGTTGTAGACCTCGCCGATCGCCATCTGCGCGGCGGCCCGCTCGAAGCCGGGGATGCCGTGACCGGGCATCCGGAAGTTCACGACGACGTCGCGCACGGCCTGCATCGTCAGGTCGGGCGCGAGCTCGAACGCGGCCTTGAGCAGGTTGCGGTAGAAGACCATGTGCAGGTTCTCGTCCGTGGCGATGCGCGCCAGCATCCGGTCGCACACCGGGTCGCCGGACTGGTGTCCGGTGTTGCGGTGCGAGATGCGGGTCGCCAGCTCCTGGAACGCGACGTACGCGACGGAGTGCAGCATCGAGTGCCGGTTGTCCGACTCGAAGCCCTCGCTCATGTGCGACATCCGGAACGCCTCGAGCTTGTCCGGGTCCACGGCGCGCGACGCGAGGAGGTAGTCGCGCATCACGATGCCGTGCCGGCCCTCCTCCGCCGTCCAGCGGTGCACCCAGGTGCCCCACGCGCCGTCGCGGCCGAAGAGCGAGGCGATCTCGTGGTGGTAGCTGGGCAGGTTGTCCTCGGTCAGCAGGTTGACGACGAGGGCGGTCCGGCCGATCTCGGTGACCTGCGACTGCTCCTTGTCCCAGGCCTCGCCGTCCTCGAAGAAGCCGGGGAAGTTGCGGCCGGCGGACCAGGGCACGTACTCGTGCGGCATCCAGTCCTTGGCCACCTTGAGGTGCCGGTTGAGCTCCTTCTCGACCACTTCCTCCAGCGCGTAAAGGAGCCGGGCGTCGGTCCAGGTGGTCGACGAGCCGAGGCGGGGGGAGATGACGGTCACGGGGGCTCCTGGGGGACGGAGGTACAGCGAGCGGTACGAGCGGTTCTACCTACGGTGTCGTAGGTTACGTTGCCGTAGGTTAAGCGTTCCATAAAGAGTCGTGGTTACGCGTGCAGCCCCCGCAGCCGGACTGAGAGGCACGTCACACACCCTTCGAGCTTCTCGAACTCCGAGATGTCCACCAGGACGGGGTCGTAGCCGAGGCCCGCCAGCAGCTCCGCCGACTTGGGCGCGCTGGCCGCCATGAGCAGACGGTCACCGCCCAGCAGCACCACGTGTGCGCCCGACTCCTCCGGCACGGGCAGGAAGCGCGGGAAGAGCGAGACGTGGTCGACCAGGGGCTCGTGGCCGATGACCGTGCCGTCGGGCAGCGCCGTGACCGCCGACTTCAGATGCAGCACCTTGCTGACCGGAACCGCCACCACGCGCGCGCCCAGCGGTTCGAAGGCGGCCCGCAGCTGGGCCACGCCGGCGGCGTTCGTCCGGCCGCCGCGGCCCACGTAGACGGTGTCGCCCACTTTCAGTACGTCGCCCCCGTCGAGCGTGCCGGGTTCCCAGACCCAGTTGACGGAGCAGCCGAGCCGCGCCACCGCCTCCTCGACCCCGGCGGTCTCCCCGCGCCGCGACTCGGCGCCCGGCCGGGCGATCAGCGCCACGTTCCGGAAGGCGACCACCGCGTCCTCCACGAACACCGCGTCCGGGCAGTCGTCCGCCGGCTCCACCAGGAACGTCTCCCAGCCGTGCCCCTCCAGGGCGGCGACGTACTCCTGCCACTGGGCCAGCGCCCGCCCGGCGTCGACGGGCGTGCGCTCGACGTGCGTGACGAGTCCGTCCGCGATGCGCGGTCCGGGGCGGCGGATGAGGGCCTTCTTGCTGGGCACGGGGTACTCCAGGGCTGCTGCGGTGGGGTGCGACGGCGCACATCATGCACAGCCCGGCGGGCGCGGCGGAATCCCCCGTCACGCGGCTGTCACGGCCCCCTCACCGGGCCCGCCCGCGCCCTCGACGGCCCGCCGCAGGTGCTCCGCGGTGAACGAGCCGTCCGCGTCGAGGAGTTGGGCCGGAGTGCCCTCGAACAGCACCCGTCCGCCGTGCCGGCCGCCCTCCGGGCCCAGGTCGATGACCCAGTCCGCGCGCCGGATCACATCGAGGTGGTGCTCGACGACGACCACGCTGTTGCCCGCGTCGACCAGCCGGTCGAGCAGCGTCACGAGCCCGTCGACGTCCGCCAGGTGCAGCCCGGTGGTCGGCTCGTCGAGGAGGTACGTGGCCGCGGTGCGGTGCAGCTGCGTGGCCAGCTTGATCCGCTGGCGCTCGCCGCCGGACAGGGTGCTCAGCGGCCGGCCCAGCGCGAGGTAGGTGAGGCCGACGTCCCGCAGGGCGCGCAGCCGGCGGCGCACCGGCTCCTCGTCGGGGGCGGTGAAGTGGTCGAGGGCCTGCCCCGCCGTCATGTCCAGCACGTCGGCGACGCTGCGCCCGCGCACGGTCAGCGCCAGCACCTCGTCCTTGAACCGCCGCCCGTCGCACACCGGGCAGACCGTGGTCACGGGGTCCATGAACGCGAGATCGCTGAAGATCACCCCGCGTCCCTGACAGCTCCCGCAGGCCCCCGACGAGTTGAAGCTGAACAGGCCCGCGTCGGCGCCCGTCCCGCGGGCGAAGATCTTCCGTACGGTGTCCATGATCCCGAGGTACGTCGCCGGGGTGGACCGCCCCGAGATACCGATGGACGACTGGTCGACGACCACGGCGTCCGGCCGCGCCGCGCGCAGCGCGCCCGACACGAGACTGCTCTTGCCGGAGCCCGCGACGCCGGTGACCGCGGTGAGCACGCCCGTCGGCACGTCCACCGTCAGGTCCTTGAGGTTGTGCAGCGAGGCGCTCTCGATGCGCACGGCGCCGGTCGCCGTACGCGGGTTCTCCTTCACCCCGCCGGTGCGGCGCAGACAGCGGCCGGTGAGCGTGTCCGCGTGCGCCAGGCCCTGCGGCGTCCCCTCGTACACGACGTGCCCGCCGCCCGTGCCGCCCGCCGGGCCCATGTCGACGACGTGGTCGGCGACGGCGATCACGTCCGGGTCGTGCTCGACGACGAGGACCGTGTTGCCCTTGTCGCGCAGCCGCAGCAGCAGATCGTTCAGCCGTCCCACGTCGCGCGGGTGCAGGCCGACGCTGGGCTCGTCGAAGATGTACGTCATCCCGGTCAGGCTCGATCCGAGGTGCCGTACGGTCTTCAGCCGCTGGCCCTCGCCGCCGGAGAGCGTCGACGTCTGCCGGTCCAGGCTGAGGTAGCCGAGCCCGATCGCCGCCACGCGCTCCAGGGCCGTGACGGCGGCCGCCGCGATCGGCTCGCCCACCGGGCCCTCGATCCGCCGCAGGAACGGGATCAGCTCGCCGACCTCCATCGCCGCGCACTCGGCGATGTTCCGGCCGTCGATCCGGGTGGCGAGCGCGGCGGCGGCGAGCCGGGCGCCGTGGCAGTCCGGGCAGACGTCCTCGACCAGGTACTGCCGCACGGTCTCCTGGGTGCGCCGGCTGAGCGCCGACAGGTCCCGGTTCAGATAGAGGCGCTCGAACCGGTCGGCGAGGCCCTCGAAGTCGATGGCGCGGCTGCCGCCCGTGTTGTCCACGGTCACCTTGGCGTCCCGGCCGCGCAGCAGGAACTCCCTTTCGGCGTCGGTGAACGCGCCGACCGGCTTGGTCGTGTCGAGGTCGGTGGTGTGCGTGTACGTCTGGCCCTGCCAGGTGCCGGCCGCGAACGGCGGGAAGAGCACCGCCCCGTCCGCGAGGGACTTCGTGGGGTCGAGGATGCGGTCGTAGTCGGGCCGCACGGTCCGCCCGAGCCCGTCGCACGCGGGGCACATGCCGGCCGGGTCGTTGAACGAGTAGGCGTTCGCCCCGCCCGCGCTCGGCGTGCCGTGCCGCGAGAACAGCACGCGCAGCACCGCGTAGATGTCCGTCATCGTGCCGACCGTGGACCGCGAGTGCCCGCCGATCGGCCGCTGGTCGACGACGATCGCGGGGGAGAGGTCGGTGAGGGCGTCCGCGTGCGGCCGCTCGTACTTCGGCAGCCGGTTGCGGACGTACCAGGTGAACGTCTCGCCCAGCTGGCGCTGCGACTCCACCGCGATCGTGTCGAAGACGACGGACGACTTGCCGGACCCGCTCACCCCCGTGAAGACGGTGAGCCGGTCCTTCGGGATGCGGAGCGTGACGTCCTGGAGGTTGTTCTCCCGGGCGCCGACGATGTGCAGATACTTCATGCCGACGACGCTAGGACGGATACCCGACACCGAGTGTCGGGTATGTCCGCCCCCTGCTCGTCGCTTCCCGCGCCCCTACGCGGCGCCCTCCTTCAGCTCGCCGTTCAGGTGCAGCCACCGGGTGACGCCGATCGACTCCAGGAACGGCAGGTCGTGGCTGGCCACGATCAGCGCGCCCTCGTACGCCTCCAGGGCCGACGTCAGCTGGTCCACGCTCGCCATGTCCAGGTTGTTCGTCGGTTCGTCCAGCATCAGCAGCTGCGGCGCGGGCTCCGCGAGCATCAGTGCGGCCAGCGTCGCCCGGAACCGCTCGCCGCCCGACAGCGTCCCGGCCGGCTGGTCGGCCCGCGCCCCCTTGAACAGGAAGCGGGCCAGCCGCGCACGCACCCGGTTGTTCGTGGCCTGCGGCGCGAACCGGGCCACGTTCTCCGCGACGCTCAGCCGGTCGTCCAGCACGTCGAGGCGCTGCGGCAGGAAGCGCAGCGGCACGTGCGTCTCCAGCTCGCCCCCGGCCGGTGCCAGTTCGCCGGCGATGGTGCGCAGGAGCGTCGTCTTGCCCGAGCCGTTGCGGCCGAGCAGCGCGATCCGCTCGGGGCCGCGCAGCTCGAACTCGCCCGCCACCCGCGCCCCGTAGGCCGTCGTGACGTTGTGCAGCGACAGGACGGACCGGCCCGGCGGCACCGCCGTGCACGGCAGGTCGACGCGGATCTCGTCGTCGTCGCGCACCGCCTCCACGGCGACGTCCAGCCGCTCCTTCGCCTCGGCCAGCTTCTCCTCGTGCAGGATGCGGTGCTTGCCCGCGGAGACCTGCGCCGCCCGCTTGCGCGCCCCCATCACGATCTTCGGCTCGCGCTTGCTGTCCCACATCTTCTGCCCGTAGCGCCTGCGCCGCGCCAACGTGACCTGGGCCTCGGTCAGTTCGCGCTTCTGCTTCTTCACGTCGGACTCGGCGACGCGCACCATCCGCTCGGCGGCCTCCTGTTCGGCGGCGAGCGCCTTCTCGTACGCCGAGTAGGTCCCGCCGTACCAGGTGACCTCGCCGCCCCGCAGATCGGCGATCTGGTCGACGCGTTCGAGGAGTTCACGGTCGTGGCTGACCACCACCATCACGCCCGACCAGCTCTCGACGGCGGCGTACAGCCGTTGTCGCGCGTGCAGGTCGAGGTTGTTGGTGGGCTCGTCGAGCAGCAGGACGTCCGGGCGGCGCAGGAGCAGCGCCGCCAGCCGCAGCAGCACCGACTCGCCGCCCGACACCTCGCCGATCGTGCGGTCCAGGTCGACGTGGCCCAGGCCGAGTTCGCCGAGCGTGGCGATCGCGCGTTCCTCGACGTCCCAGTCGTCGCCGACCGCGGCGAAGTTCTCCTCGCCGACGTCACCCGCCTCGATGGCGTGCAGCGCGGTCCGGGTCGCGGCGATGCCGAGGACCTCGTCGACGCGCAGCGCGGTGTCGAGCGTGACGTTCTGCGGGAGGCAGCCGATCTCGCCGGACACCCGTACGGTGCCGTCGGCCGGCTTGAGTTCTCCGGCGATCAGCTTCAACAGGGTGGACTTTCCGGACCCGTTGAGCCCGATCAGGCCGGTGCGTCCGGGGCCGAAGGCGACCTGGAGTCCTTCGAAGACGGCGGTGCCGTCCGGCCAGGTGAAGTCGAGGGCGGTGACGGCGATCGAGGTCGCGGGGGAGCGGGGGAAACTCGGGGATCGTGACATGAGGGCCTCGCGGTTGCTCGGTGGATGCGGTGGGATGCAACGCGTTCGAGACACCGCGGGCCACAGGCAACGAAAAAAGGCCTGCTCCGGCGGAGAGGACGGCTCAGGAGGCCGAGGTCTCACACGGCGACATGCACGGGGCGGCGAACAGCACGGCCTGGACAGAACACAGGCGTGCGCCGCATGACATGCGCGGTGTCTCGCGACCTCAGACCTTCAACGTCCTTCTCCGTTCGACGGCAACAGAACCTTCTACACCGTAAGGCCCTGTGTCGGACGCCGTCAACGAATTATCGTGCGGTACGTGCCCCATGGCTCCCTCACCGTGCCCGCCCGCCTCCTCCTCCTGGCCTACGACACCGGCAAGGACCGGGTCGCGGGCGCCACCGACCTGCACCTCGCGGTCCGCGCGGCCGTCCTCGCGGAACTCGCCGAGCGCGAACTGGTCCACGAGGTCGACGGCATCGTGACCCCCGTGCTCGGCGCCCGCACCGGCGTCCCCGCCGCCGACGAACTGATGGAGCTCATCGAGGAGTCCAGACCCCGGAAGTGGCGCGGCTGGATCACCCACCGGGCCCGCTCCACCCACGACACGGTGCGCCGCGGACTCGCCGACGACGGGTACCTGCGGGCCGAGCGCCGCCGGGTCCTCGGCGTCTTCCCCGGCACCCGCTACACGCTGCTGCGGGCCGGATACGTGGAGGTGCTGCGCGCCGAGGCCCTCGGCGCGCTCACCGGTACGGCGCCGCCGGACGCGGTGCCGCGTGACGACGCCACCCTGGTGGTGCTGGCCGCCGCGGGCCATCTGCGCGGCCTCGTCCCCGGCCGTGACCGGCGTCGGCACGCCGCCCGCCTGGACGCCCTCGCCGTCCGGGCGGGCCCGCACCTGCCGCCGGTCCGCAAGGCCCTCGAAGCGGCCGTGCGGTCGGCGGAGGCGGCACGCTCGTCGGGCGGGGGCGGCTGACCGGAGGCAGGGCCGGGGCGGTCGCCCCGCCCCAGCCGGGCGCCGCGAGGCGTCCCCCCGGGTCCGGCCGCACCCGCCGGACAACCCCTACGGGGCGAGGCTCCGGCGTGCGGCGAGCGTCGCCCCGGTCGCCGCCGCCGCGAGAACCAGTGCCGCCAGTGGCCGCCCGAACCCCGACTCCGGTACGTCCGGCGCCGCCGCGAGCAGCACGACGCCCGCTCCCGCGCACGCCGCGAGCGCTTCGAGCCAGGTGCGGCGCCGGGAGCGGGTCGCGGTGGGGCCCAGGGACCAGGCGTCGCTCGCCGTGAGATACCCGACCAGCAGCACCGCCAGACAGCCGGCCTGCCACTGCGGCGGGTCACCGAGCGCGGCGAGCGCCACGGACCCGGCCGCCAGCACGGTCGTCCGGTGCAGGGCGAGCCGGTGCGACCAGCGGGACGAGGCCACGGCCGGCCGCCGGTCCACGCCCGGCGCCGCCCACAGCGCGAAGGCCACCACGCCGCCGAACAGCGTCACGTCGAACACCCCCCGCACGCCCTCCCACGGCCGGTACGCCAGCACCACGAGCCCGGCCCCGAGCATCCGCACGGGCACCGTCCCGGCCCAGTGGCGGATCAGTTCGCGCCAGGTCACGCCCACCGCGGCCGGCCGTCCGGTGAGGGTCATCGCGGCCGCCCCCCGACCCGCCCCGACAGCAGCGGAGCGAGCGCCAGGTCCAGCGACTCGCCCGGGGTGTGCCGCAGCACCGGCACCCCGCTGTCGCGCAGGGCGAACCGCATCGCGGCCCGGTCCGCGTGCCACAGGCGCAGCCCCAACTCGCCCGCCGCGTCGCCCGGTTCGACCTCCGGGTCGCCGCTCGGGATCTCCACGACGACCGGTCGCCTGCCCCGGCCCTGGAGATCGCGCAGCACCTTCAGGACCCGGGCGTCGCTCAGCGGGGTGAAGACGTAGACGAGCGCGCCCTCGGGCAGGGCGGGCGGCGGCACCCGCTCCAGACCCGGCGCGTCGAAACCGCGGTCCCTGCGCACGTCGAGGACGCTCTCCACGATCCGGTAGAACGCGGCGTCCCCGGTCGACGGCTGCAACCAGCGCGTCGTGCCGCCGGCCGAGACGACGCCGACCCGGTCGTGCGTGCGCAGATAGGCGCGGGCCAGACCGGCCGCCGCGCGCACCGTCTCGTCCAGTGACGACACCCCGGTCGCCGGGTCGACGACGTCACCGAACGCGTCGAGCAGCAGCACCGTGTCGACGGCCCGCTCGGCCGCGAACCGGTGCAGGTGCACGGCGCCGCGGCGCGTCGTCGACGGCCAGTGGATCCGCCGCTGCCGCTCGCCGGGCTCCCACTGCCGCACGCCGATGACCTCGACCCCTTCGCCCGCCTGCAACGCCGCGTGCTCACCGAGCCGCTGCGGCAGCCTGACCGGGATCGGGGTGAACCGGGCCTGCCCGGCGTACGGGAACACGGACACGTCCGGCACCTCGACCCGCACGCCGCGACGGACCGTGCCCCCGGCGTCGTACACGTCGAGGTCGACCGGGCCGAGCGACCACCGGCCCCAGCGCAGCGCCGTGTGGCGCAGCGTGACCGTGGAGCGGCCGACGAGGACGTCGTCGAGGCGGACGCCGGGGCCGAGCGTGACACCGGGGTCGAGCCGGACGTCGCCGCCGTCGTGGGCGACGGTGACGCGGACGGTGACGGTGTCGCCCTCGAAGCAGCGCCGCGGCTCGACGGTCACGGACGTCTCGACGCGCGTGGCGTACGTGCGCGGCAGCGCCAGAGCGAGGAGGACGAGCGGCCCCGCCGCGAGCGCGAGCAGCCACGCCTGCCCGGTGAGCAGCGCGGCCACCAGCGCGACGACCGCCACGGTCAGCAGCCGCAGCGCCCGCTCGCCCGGCCGCGGGCCCGACGGTGGCGCGGACGGCGGCTGCCCGGGACCGGTGCGGCCCTCCAGGGCGCGCCGTACGGCAGCGGTGGGCCGCCGCGGCCCGCCGGTCATGACGGCACGGCCGCGGTGCGCCGTGTCGACGGGGTGCCGACCTGACCGACGATCTCCCGCAGCACGTCGTCCGTGGACACCTCGCGCACCCACAACTCGGGCCGCAGCGACACCCGGTGGGCGAGCGCGGGCACCGCGAGGCCCTTCAGGTCCTCCGGGATCACGTAGTCGCGGCCTTCGGACACGGCGCGGGCGCGCGCCAGCTGGACCAGGGCGAGGCCGCCGCGCGGCGACGCCCCGATGCTGAGCTGCGGATGCTCACGGGTGGCGGCCACCAGCGCGACGGCGTACTCCAGCAGGTCGTCGTCGATCTCCACGCGCTCCACGACGGCCCGCCACGCCGCCACGTCCGCGGGCCCCGCCAAGGTGTCGAGCACGGCCTCGGGCGCCGCCCGGTCGACCCGGGCGCGCAGCATGGCCAGCTCCTCGCCCGACGCCAGGTAGCCCATGCGGACCCGTAGTTGGAAGCGGTCGAGCTGGGCCTCCGGCAGCGAGTACGTGCCTTCGTACTCGACCGGGTTGGCGGTCGCGATCACCATGAACGGATCCGGCAGCGGCCGTGTCGCCCCGTCGACCGTCACCTGCGACTCGGCCATCGCCTCCAGGAGGGCGGCCTGGGTCTTGGGCGGCGTCCGGTTGACCTCGTCGGCGAGCAGCAGGTGCGCGAAGACCGGGCCCGGGTGGAACACCATCTCGCCGCTGCGCCGGTCGTACAGCGAGGCCCCGGTGACGTCCGACGGCAGCAGGTCGGGCGTGAACTGGATCCGGCGGAAGTCCAGGCCCAGCGTGGTCGCGAACGAGCGGGCGAGCAGTGTCTTGCCGAGCCCCGGCAGGTCCTCGACGAGCACGTGTCCGCCGGCCAGGACGCCCAGCATCACGAGGTCGAGGGCGTCCTTCTTGCCCACGACGGCGCGGCCGATCTCGCGCAGCACGGCGGACACCTCGTCGCCGACCTGCTGCGCCGTCCGGGGCCGGGCCGTCCCGGACTGGGCTGTGGGTGCCTCGGGCTTGGTGGGGCTGGTCACGTCTGCTCTTCCTTACGGGTGCGAGGGCCAGGGGTACGGGCGCGGGGCACGCCCAGCGCCTCCAGACGGTCGACGAGGGCGCGCAGCACCGGCACCGGGACGTCGCCGTCGGGCCCCGTCCCGGGAGTGTCGTGGCCGAGCCACGGCCACAGGTCGGCCCCGATCAACTCCGCGGCGCGCTCCGGCTGGTGGTCGAGGGAGACGTGATGGTGCTCGGCGAGCGCGGCGGCGAACAGGCGGCGCAGCTCGGGGCGGAGCACGGCCCGGTAGTAGAGGGCGCCGTCGGGTCCCGCTGCCGTTCGCACATTGCGCCGCCACTCGCCCATGCCCGGCGCCCGCGTCCGCAGCAGCCGCACCTCGTCCCGGTGCCCGGAGTCCAGGGACCCGGCGCCCACGACGTACCGGACGAGCAGCAGACCGGCCGCGAAGAGCACGGCGAGGACGGCGCCCGCGGCGACGGCCCCGTCGACGAGCAGCACGAGGAGGGCGGCGGAACTGCCGACGGAGCCCAGCAGCAGCCCGATCTGACGTGACGTCAGAGGGCGGCGGCCGGTGCTGCCGCGGCGGTCGGGGAGCGGGCTCATGTGGTGGCCTCCCGCTCCTGGTGCGCCTCTGGAACGGCCCGGTGTTCCTCCAGGGCCGCCGCGATCTCCTCCAGCGCGTCGGCCGCGGCCGTGCGCTGGGTGTCGTCCATCGGGTGGGAGGAGTAGCGCGCCTCCCGGAACAGCGTGGTCAGCCGGGGCGCCGCCGGTCCTGCCGCGAGGCCCGCGCGGGTGGCGCGCGTCAGCAGGTCGGCGGGGCTGTCGGAGGCGCGCCGGTCCACGCCGGACGCGGCGAGGGCGTCCTCCATCGCGGCGTAACAGGCGATCACGGCGGCCCGCGCGTCGGCGCCGTCGTCCAGCGCGCGGCGGCCCGACCGGATCGCGGACAGCAGCAGCTCGCGGTCCTCGTCCTCGCCGGCGACGGCGGGCAGCGACGGCACGGGCAGCCCGTGCCGCCACAGCCGCCGGACCACGACCAGGACGAGCAGCACGAGCGCGGCGGCGGCCACCAGGCCGAGCAGGACGTACAGCGGAAGGCCGGAGCCGTGGCCGTCCGCACCGACGGGCGGTGTCTGCCGCTCGATGTCGGGCGGCGACGGGGCCTGGGGCGGCGGGTCGGTAGGGGACGGGGTGCTGGGCCGGTGCGTGAAGTGGTGCAGGACCAGGGCGAGTACGCCGAGCACGGCCGGGCCCGCGACCAGCGCGGGGACGGCGGCCTGCCGCAGCCGCTGCGCGCGCGGCGACGCGTCGGACGCCGCGCCGCGGATCCGCCGGCGGAGCCGCTCCGTGGCGAACATGACCCCCGCGACCCAGGCCACGGTGAGCGCGATGGCGACGATGCCCCAGCGGCCGAGCGGCCCCTTGCCGGAGTGCAGCAGGTCGTCGGCGGGCCGCAGCGCCAGGGCGGTGACGGCGAGGACCACGACGACGCCCACGGCGATCACCGGCCCCGGAACTCCCCCCGGCCCGCGTCGAACCTGCCGTCCTGCGCCCACCGTGCCTCCCCCGCACATCTGTTCCCGCAGTCAAACACGCCCTGACAGCGATGTCAGGCACCTTGCGGACAACGCAGGGCCACAGGACGGGGAACACGGACCCGGAGGGAACCGCGACCGCTCAGTACGCGTCCCGCAGCAGCTCCGCCAGATCGCCGTCCACGTCCACGTGCAGCCCCTCGTCGCCGGCCGGCACCAGCCGGGTCGTGTCGTCCAGGAACTGCCGCAGCTCGCCCGTGCGCACGTGCACGATCGCCGTGCCCTCCACGGCGTGGAACTCCAGGACCGTCCGGTCGTACCCGTACGGCCGCACGCGCACGTCACCGGAGCCGACGGACTCGGTCACCCCGCCGGCCAGCAGATCGCGGGCGAACGTCCAGCACACCTCGACGCCTTCGAGCGTGGCCGGGGCCGGGAAGGCCATGCACACGGCGAACGGGTCACGGGCGTCGTAGCGCAGGGTCGCGGGGATGCTCGCCATGCGCGGGGCGGCGGCGACGAGACGGGCCTCGACGGCTTGCTCGATGACGATGGACAACGCCTGCTCCCTTGTGACGACTGGACCGAGGACGACGGATGCTCTGACCGCCCACTTGAATAGACGACGGAACGAGGAAATCCGTGCACCTGAAGCCGGACGAAAATCGAGTGACCTCTGTCACCGGTTTCAACCATGGTGCTCTGGACGCCGCCGGGGGAGTGGGCTAGCTTCGCGCGCCATGAGGGGACTGAGGGACATGAGCAGCAAGAGGCGTGTGAGGGCCGTGCGCACGGCGGCGGCGCTGGGAGCGGCGGTGCTCGGCGCGGTCGCGCTCGGCACCGGACCCGCACCCGCCGCGGACCGCACGCCGGTGTGGGACCTGAAGGACACCGGCACGGACGTCCGGTTCCGGGGCCTGGCCGCGGTCGACCGGCACACGGCCTGGGTCGCCGGCTCGAAGGGCACCGTGCTGCGCACCACCGACGGCGGCGCGCACTGGCGGACCGTGTCACCGGCCGGCGCGGCCGAACTGGAGTTCCGCGACATCGAGGCCTTCGACGCCCGCCGCGCCGTGGCCCTCGCGATCGGCGAGGGCGACGCCTCCCGGATCTACCGCACGGACGACGGCGGGGCGACCTGGACCGAGTCGTTCCGCAACCCCGACGCGAAGGCGTTCTACGACTGCGTCACCTTCTTCGACCACCGCAACGGGCTCGCGATGAGCGACCCGGTCGACGGCAAGTACCGCATCCTGTCCACCCGGGACGGCGGCCGCTCCTGGACGGTGCTGCCCAGCGCCGGGATGCCGGCCGCACAGACCGGTGAGGCCGGCTTCGCCGCGTCCGGGCAGTGCCTGGTGGCGTCCGGCCCGAAGGACGTGTGGCTGGCCACCGGCGGGGGCGCGACCGCACGCGTGCTGCACTCCCGCGACCGTGGCCTGACCTGGACGGCCACCGACACCCCGGTCCCGGCCGGCGACCCGGCGCGCGGTGTCTTCGGCCTCGCCTTCCGGGACCGTACGCACGGGATCGCCGTCGGCGGCGACTACCGCGCCGACCAGCCGTCGCCGCGCGCCGCCGCCGTCACCGGCGACGCGGGGCGCACCTGGACCCCGTCGGCCACGGCGCCGCCCGCCTACCGCTCGGGCGTCGCCTGGCTCCCGCACTCCCGCTCGGCGGCGCTCGCCGTCGGCCCGACCGGCACCGACCTCACCGCCGACGGGGGCCGCACCTGGCGCACCGTGGACACCGGCTCGTACGACACCGTGGACTGCACGTCCGACGGGGCGTGCTGGGCCTCGGGCGAGAAGGGACGGGTGGCCCGCACGGGCCACCCGTCCTCCTAGCTAGCTCACCCGTCGTTCTCCGCCGACGGGATGAAGGCGCCCGGGACGTCCTTGGGCGCGTACAGCTTCTTCTCGCCCGGGTACGGACGCGACCAGCCGTGCGTCTCGTACCAGGTGAAGTGGTTCATCTGCGCCGGGTTGGCGAAGTCCGGCACGGCGTGCGGGCCGGTCAGCCGCTGCTTCGCCTTCCAGCCGGCCCACTGCGCGGCCAGCTCGCGCTGCGCCGCGGGGACCTTCGTCGACGGCACGGCCGCCGCGGTCGGGTCCTGGGCCGCCGGGGTGTCCACGCCACACGCCGGCGGGGTCTTCAGACCGTCGGTGAGCGGCACCCGGTTGGGCAGTGCGGTGAACGGCGTGTAGTCGGGCTTCTTGGTGAAGGCCGACGCCATCGGCGTCGCCGCGCTGTCCTTCTGGTTCATCGGGTGGACCCCGAGGATCTGCTCGATCGTGCGGATCATCGTGATCTGCGAGTAGTAGCGGCTGTCGACGGTGCCGTGCTTCGCCCAGGGGCTGATGATCTGGATCGGCGCGCGGTGGCCGTCGACGTGGTCGAGACCGGCCTGGGAGTCGTCCTCGACCACGAAGATCGCGGAGTCCTTCCAGTACTTGGAGTGCGAGATCGTGTCCACGATCCGGCCGGTCGCCAGGTCGTTGTCCGCGACCTGCGCGGGCGAGTTCGCCGGGCCGCCGGTGTGGTCGCTGGAGAGCCAGAACATGTTCAGGTTCGACGGACCGTTCTTCGCGAAGTCCTTCTTCCAGATCTCGGCCCGGTAGATGTCGGGCACGCTGGTGTCGAACTTCGCGAAGCCGGGCACCGACACCGAGTTGAGCGACGGGATCGGCGACGACGACACCAGGTCGTACGCGGTGTCCGCGCCGGTCGACCGCATGTTCTTGGCGTCGCAGTACAGGTTCTGCCAGCTCGCGTCGGCCGGCTTGGTCAGGAACTGGTGGAACTCGCCGAAGTCCCGCACGGACCGGCCCGCGTCCTGGGCGCCCGTCCACAGGAACCCGGTCCGCTGGTGGCCCAGCGCGTCGTCCTCGGTGTCGTAGCTGCGCGCGTACTCACCGGCCGACGACTCGGTGTACTCCGGGTCGTCCGCCTGCATCAGCCAGTTGTGGCCCTCGGCCGAGTTCGTGCCGATGTCGTACGTGTTGTCGTAGAGGCCGAACTGCTCGGCCATGGCGTGCTGGTTCGGCGTCACGTTCGCGCCGAACTCGGCCAGCGCCGGATCGCCGTCGCCCTTCCGGCACGTCGCCGAAGAGCTGGTCGTAGGTCCGGTTCTCCTTGACGATCAGGAACACGTGCTTGATCGTCGACGGGTCGCCGAGCCGCACCGGGACCGGCACCGGCTTCGCGTGGTGCCTGGCGTTCGCCTTCTCGACGGCGCCCCGCGTCCAGCCGTTCTGTTGGAAGACCTTGGACGTCTGGGAGCGGATGACGCGGTCGCTCGGCAGTGTGAAGTGCTGCACGCTCGCCGTCGTGTCGTGCGTGGCGTGCCCGGCCTTCGTGGTGGGCCTGCGGGCGTCGACGCCACGGGTGTTGGAGACGACGACCTGGTCGCCGACCGTGGCGATCTCCGACGGGAAGTAGTCCGTCGGCAGCAGACCGACGTAGCTCACCGGCTCCTGCGGGGTGCTGTACCGGTAGACGGCGACTGCGTTGGCGCGGCCGAGCGTCACCAGGAGGCGGCCGTCGCCGGTGAGCGTCACCGCGTCGGGCTCGTAGCCCACCGACGCCTCGGGCCACGGCTTCGTGGAGATCGTCTGGACGACCTTGTCCTTGGCGGTGTCGATGACCGACACATCGTTCGTCGCCGTGTTGGTGACGAACAGGGCGCCCTTCTTCGCGTACAGCGCCGTCGGGTGCAGACCGACGGTGATGCCCGCGGGCGCGGCGTCCGGCTTCGCCAGGTCGATGACGCTGACCGTGCCGGTGGTGGTGGCCGCGGTCTTCGGGTCGGCCGGGACCTGCGTGTTGTACGAGTTGATGGTGGTGTCGCCGGGCTTCGCCGGGCGGCCGCCCTCGTTGCTGACGTACAGCTTGTCGCCGACCAGGGCCAGGTCGCGCGGCGCGTTGCCGACGTTCCAGCTCTGCTTGATCGCACCGGTCGCCGCGTCCAGGGCGACGACCCGGTTCTGCCCGTTGACCGCGGCGTACACGGTCGAGCCGTCGGCGGCGAACACCGGCTCGCCGACCAGCGCGTGCTTGGGCCCGTCGGCCGGGATCGCGACGGTCGTCGGGGCGCTGACGCTGCCGTCGTCGTTCACCGTGAACCGGGTGTAGCCGTCGGTCTGGCCGAGCCACAGCTGCTTGCCGTCGGGCGAGTACGTCGGGCCTTCCTGGCCCACGCTGTTGCTCGCGATCTTCGGGTTCGACGTCGCGGCCGTGCCGACGAGCTGCTGCTCCTTCCACGTCTTGAGGTCCACGATGGACAGCGCGGCGCCGCCGTCGGTGACCGACGCCGCGAGGTGCGTGCCGTCGGGGCTGACCGAGGACGACATGATCTTGCCGCTGTTGAGGACGAGCCGGTCGCCGTACGGGGCTATGTACTGGTCGCTGGAGATGACCTGGCCGTCCCGGGTGACCTGGCCCACCTGGTCGTGGCCGAACTGGTCCGTCGAGGCGAACGCGGCGCCGGCGGCGGTCAGGGCGAGCGCCGTGACACCGGTGACGACCAGGGGTTTGCGGCGGCCGACGCGTCTGGCGAGGAAGCCCGTACGGGCCTCCTCGACACGCCTGCGATGGCGTGTTACCTGCATGGTGGCATCCCTTCTTCGGTGCTCCGTCACGAAGCGGTGCTCCGTCACGTGGTGGCCCTCCGTCACGAAGTGGCCTTCAGCAGCTCGACGTTGGCGTCGAACTGCCACAGCGGGTTCGGTCCGTCCCCGGTCGGGGTGCGCACCAGGAAGTAGCCGTTGACTTCCTTCGGCCCGTCGCCGTCGGCCACGAACCGCCCGTCGGCGGTGACGTCCAGCTGGTAGATCGCCTGCCCGGTGGCGGCGGTGCCGGGCAGGTGCCAGGAGACGACGCAGCGCCAGTCGTTGCCCGGGCCCTCGGCGTCGACCCGGACGCTGCCCTTGTTGCACGCCGCCGTGGCCCGCAGCCGGGCCTCGGTGACGGCGGGCCGGTGCAGTTCCTCGGTCTGGACGACGTAGAGGTGCGCGAACGCCGTGGCGACCGAGCGCTGCACCTTGTCCTGCGTGATCCCGGAACCGGTCGCCGGGGTCGCGGCGGCGACCAGCGCGACCGTCGCGACGCCCAGGCCGAGCAGCGGCAGCGCGCCCACGGTGAGCGCCCGGCGCCCCGAGGTGTCGTCGGTGAGGTTGGTGAAGTCCCGCCGTACGAACAGGACGTACGCGAGCGCCGTCGCGGCCACCGCCCACACCAGGGAGACCGCGATGCCGATCAGCAGCGGCCCGAGCTGCTGGGGCCCGGTGAAGAGGCCGTTCCAGGAGATGAAGGCGTACCCGGGCAGCGCGAGCCGTACGGCGACGGGCAGCGGCAGCATCTGCCCGAGCTGCATCGCGAGCGCCACCAGCGCGGGGAGCAGCAGCCCCATCGGCGACCGGCCGAGCGCGACGGACCCGAGCAGTCCGATCGCGGACAGGGCCAGCGTCGGGGCGAGTGCGCAGGCCCACGCGAGCAGCACCTTCCCGGCCGCGTCCGACGCCGTCAGCACGTGGCCGTCGAGGCCGACCAGCGGATGGTTCCCGACGGTCAGCAGCCCGCCGGCCGTGCTGGACACGACGAGCCCGGCCACCAGGACCAGGATCACGACGAGGCTGGCCAGCGACTTGGCCACGAAGATCCGGCCCGGCGAGCGCACGGCGACCAGCAGGTGCCGCCAGGTGCCGAGCCGGTCCTCGGCCGCGAACACGTCCCCCGCGACGACGGAGGTCACGAGCGGCAGCGCCCAGCTCCCGGCGAACCCGAGCATGACCAGCGGCCCGGCCCACCCGGTGGCGTGCATCCAGCGCCCGAAGAGGGTGTCGACGGGCAGCGAACTCTGCTGGCTCACGGCCGCGACGAACAGGGCGGGCGCCACCCAGCACACCAGCACGATCAGCCGGATCCGCCACTGCGACACCAGCTTGACGACCTCGAACCGGAAGCCGCGGGTCACCGGGACGCGGCGGGGCGCGGCAACGTTGTCGGGAGCGGCGGGGGCGTCGGGAGCGTCCGAAGGGAGGACGGCGGTCATCGGGTGGCCTCCTGCGCTGCGCCTGCCGGTGCGATGGCCGGTGCGGTGGCCGGTGCGCCCGCTGGTTCGTCGGCCGGTGCGTCGGCGGGTGGGCCGGCCGGTTCTCGTGACGCCTCGCCCGGGCCGGTCAGGGCCAGGAACGCCGCCTCCAGTGGCGAGACCACCGGCGCCAGTTCGCGCAGGGCGACGCCCGCCTTCACCAGCCGGGTCACCAGGTCGTCGAGGGCGGGCGTCAGCGCGCGGACGACGAGCGCCTGCGCCGCCTGCGCCGGTTCCGTCGACTCGGCCGGTTCCGTCGGTTCCGTCGGTTCCACGAGGTGGATGCCCGACGTGTCGGCGGCCACGCGGCGGGCGGCCGCCGGGTCGGACGTGCGCAGGCGGTAGTCGAGTTCGCGGTTGGCCGCGGCCAGTTCGGCCAGGGGGCCGGAGAAGACGACGCGGCCCGTGGCGAGGAGGGTGACCTCGGAGCAGAGGGCCTCCAGGTCGTCCATCCGGTGGCTCGACAGCACGACGGCGGTACCGGCCGCCGCGAGCCGGGTCAGGACGCGGTGGACGTGCCGTTTGCCCGCCGGGTCCAGGCCGTTGGCGGGCTCGTCGAGGATCAGCAGCCGGGGCTCGGTGAGCAGCGCCGCGGCGAGACCGAGGCGCTGGCGCATGCCGAGGGAGAAGCCCCGGGTGCGGTCGTCGGCGACATCGGTGAGGCCGACCTGGTCGAGCGCGTCGTCGATCGCGGGGGAGCGCGGATCACGGCCGTGCAGCGCGGCGAGCGAGGAGAGGTTCTGCCGTGCGGTGAGGGACGGATAGAGCCCCGGTCCGTCCACGAACCCCGCGACCCCGGCAGGAGCGGCCAGTCCCCGGCCGACCGGCGCGCCGAGGATCTCCAGGGTGCCGCCGTCCGCGGTGGCCAGCCCGAGCAGCAGCCCGAGCAACGTCGTCTTGCCGGCGCCGTTCGGCCCGACCAGGCCGTGCACGCGTCCCCGCGCCACCTCCAGATCGATGCCGTCCAGAGCGACGACGTCGCCGAAGTGCCTGGTGATGCCTCGTGCCCGTATGGCGAGCGGTCTGTCCATGAGCCACCCTTCTTGTCGCAAGCCCCAAGGACCATAGGGAGCGCATAAGTCACGCACAGCGAAGGTGAGTTGAACGGACCGGGAACGCGAGGTCATCGGAGTCTCAAGTACCGAGGGATCCGGACAGGCCGTACCGAAAAGGGCACGCGGTCTTGTGGGAGTCGTTGAACTGTGCATGATCTACGCGTATGGCTACGGGCAACGGGACCACTGCGATCACCCTGCGCGGCCTGCGCAAGTCCTTCGGGGACGTACCCGCCGTCGATGGCGTCGAACTGGATGTCGCCGAGGGCGAATTCTTCTCGCTGCTCGGCCCGTCGGGGTCCGGCAAGACGACGGTGCTGCGACTGATCGCCGGGTTCGAGACCCCGACGAGCGGCACGGTCACCCTCGCGGGCGAGGACGTGACCCGCCGCGCACCCTTCGAGCGCGACGTCACCACCGTCTTCCAGGACTACGCGCTCTTCCCGCACATGACGGTCGAGCAGAACATCGCCTACGGGCTGAAGGTCCGCGGCGCCTCCCGCAGGGAGCAGGCCGAGCGGGCCCGCGCCGCCCTCGCCTCCGTCCGCCTCGAAGGGTTCGGCGCCCGCAGGCCGAGCCGGCTCTCCGGCGGGCAGCGTCAACGCGTCGCCCTGGCCCGGGCGTTGGTCGTCCGGCCGAGGGTCCTGCTGCTCGACGAACCGCTCGGCGCCCTCGACCTGAAGCTGCGCGAACAGATGCAGACCGAACTGAAGGAACTGCAGCGCGACGCCGGCATCACCTTCGTCCTCGTCACCCATGACCAGGCGGAGGCCCTGGCGCTCAGCGACCGCGTCGCCGTCCTGAACGCCGGACGCGTCGAACAGGTCGGCACCCCGGGGGAGTTGTACGAGTCGCCCGCCTCCGCGTTCGTGGCGTCCTTCGTCGGCACCTCCAACACCCTCACCGGCCGGGCCGCCGAGCTGATCGTGGGGAAACCAGGGACGTTCGGCGTCAGACCGGAGAAGATCCGGGTCCTCGACGCCGACGGGGAGCACGATCGGGCCGACCACAGCGCGGTGCACGGCACCGTCGCCGACGCCGTGTACCTCGGGGACAGCACCCGCGTCGTCGTCGACACCGACGCGGGGGTGCGCTTCGTCGTCGTACGGCAGAACCTGGACACCACCGCCGCCGACGCCCTCGCCCTGCCCGGCAGCCGGGTCCTGCTGCACTGGCACCGACGGCACAACGTCCCACTGAGCCAAGCGACTTGAGCGCACCCACGCTCACGCGAATCGACCGACAGGGAGACCTCGTGCGCGCCAACCGAACCATCCTGACCGCCGTCGCGCTCGGCGGGCTGCTGCTCACCGGCGCCTGCGGCGGCTCGTCCGACGACACGTCCGACGGTGCGCCCGGCGGCCGGGGCTTCACACCGCCGAAGCTCTCCGCCCCGAAGTCCCTCGGCTGGACCGAGGGCGAGGTCAATCTGATCGCCTGGGCCGGCTACGCCGAGGACGGCTCGAACGACCCGAAGGTCGACTGGGTCACCCCCTTCGAGAAGCAGACGGGCTGCCAGGTGAGCACCAAGGTCGCCGGGACCTCCGACGAGATGGTCAACCTGATGAAGACCGGCCAGTACGACGCCGTCTCCGCCTCCGGCGACGCGTCCCTGCGCCTCATCGCGTCCGGTGACGCCGCCCCCGTCAACACCGGTCTCGTGCCCAACTACCGTGACGTCTTCCCCGGGTTGAAGATGCAGCCCTGGAACTCCGTCAAGAAGGTCGCGTACGGCATTCCGCACGGCCGCGGCGCCAACCTCCTCATGTACCGCACCGACAAGGTCTCGCCCGCACCCGACAGCTGGAAGGCCGTCTTCGACGACGCGAGCCGCCACAAGGGCAGGGTCACCGCCTACGACTCGCCGATCTACCTCGCCGACGCCGCCCTGTACCTGATGAAGACGCGGCCCGACCTCGGCATCAAGGACCCGTACGCCCTCGACCAGAAGCAGTTCGACGCGTCCGTCGCCCTGCTGAAGAAGCAGAACGGGAACGTCGGCGAGTACTGGAGCGACTACCTGAAGGAGATCTCCGCCTTCAAGAGCGGCGACTCCGTCATCGGCACCAGCTGGCAGGTCATCGTGAACACCGCGCAGGCCGAGAAGGCCCCCGTGAAGGCGGTGCTGCCGAAGGAGGGCGCCACCGGCTGGTCCGACACCTGGATGGTCTCCGCGAAGGCCAAGCACCCCAACTGCGCCTACAAATGGCTCGACTGGATCGTGTCGCCGAAGGTGAACGCCCAGGTCGCCGAGTACTTCGGCGAGGCCCCCGCCAACGCGAAGGCGTGTGCCGAGACCGCCGCCAAGAACCACTGCACCGTCTTCCACGCCGACGACGCCGCGTACTGGAAGCAGGTCCACTTCTGGACCACGCCCATCCCGCAGTGCCTGGACGGACGCACCGACGTGAAGTGCGTGCCGTACGCGAAGTGGGTGCAGGCGTGGACCGAGATCAAGGGCTGAGGCGCCGGTGACGAAGGCCGCCGGGATGCTGCACCGCAGCCCCCGGCTCCGGCTGGCACTGCTGCTCGCGGCGCCCCTGACCTGGCTGGTCGTCGCCTATCTGGGATCCCTCGCGGTCCTCTTCCTGTCCGGCCTGTGGACCACGGACCCGTTCACGTCGGACATCGTGCGCAGCTGGACCCTGGACAACTTCAGGGCACTGGTCACGACCGAGGTGTACCGCCGGGTGGCCCTGCGCAGCATCGGGGTCGCGCTCGCCGTGACCGCGCTGTGCGTGGTCATCGCCTTCCCCATCGCCTTCTACACGGCGCGCGTCGCCCGCCCGCGATGGCGCCCCCTGCTGGTCGTCGCCCTCCTCACCCCGCTGTGGGCGAGCTACCTGGTGAAGGCGTACGCGTGGCGCGTCATGCTCGCCCGAGGGGGCCTGCTCGACTGGCTGTTGACCCCCTTCGGCCTCGACGGGCCGGGGTACGGGCTCACGGCGACGATCCTCGTCCTGACCTACCTCTGGCTGCCGTACATGATCCTGCCGATCCACGCGGGCCTCGAACGGGTCCCCGACAGCCTCCTCGACGCCTCCGCCGATCTCGGCGCCCGCACCGCGCGCACCCTGCGCACGGTCCTGCTCCCGCTGGTCCTGCCGTCGGTCGCGGCGGGCTCGGTCTTCACGTTCTCGCTCAGCCTCGGCGACTACATCGCCGTGCAGATCGTGGGCGGCAAGACGCAGCTCATCGGCAACCTCGTCTACTCCAACATCACGCTCGACCTGCCGCTGGCGGCGGCCCTCGGCACCGTGCCGGTCGTGGTCATCGTGCTCTACCTGCTGGCGGTGCGCCGCACCGGCGCGCTCAGCAGCCTCTGAGTCTCCGAAGCCTTCCGAAGGGAGCGAGTGGTGCATCTGTCCCGCCCCGCGCGCGTCGCGCTCCGCGTCGGCGCCCTGCTCGGCTTCACCGTCCTCTACGTCCCGCTGCTTCTTGTCGTCGTCAACTCCCTCAATCCGGACCGGAGTTCGTCCTGGCCGCCGGCCGGGTTCACCGTGCGCTGGTGGCGGGACGCCTGGCACAGCGCGGGTGCCAGGGACGCGCTGTGGACCTCGGTGAAGGCGGGCCTCGGCGCCACCGCCATCGCCCTGGTCCTCGGCACCCTCATCGCCTTCGCGGTCGCCCGGTACCGGTTCTTCGGCCGCGAGGCGATCTCGTTCGCGGTGGTGCTGCCCATCGCGCTGCCCGGCATCATCACGGGCGTCGCCCTCAACACGGCGTTCCGCACGGTCCTCGAACCCCTCGGCATCGGCCTCGGACTCTTCACCGTCGTCGTCGGCCACGCCACGTTCTGCGTCGTGGTCGTCTTCAACAACGTCGCCGCCCGGCTGAACCGGCTGCCCGGCTCGTACGAGGAGGCGGCCATGGACCTGGGCGCGAGCCCGCTGCGCGCGTTCCGCGACATCACGTTCCCGCTGACCCGCTCGGCGCTCGCGGCGGGCGGCCTGCTCGCGTTCGCCCTCTCCTTCGACGAGATCGTCGTGACGACCTTCACGGCGGGCCCCGGCGTCCAGACCCTCCCCATCTGGATCTTCTCCAACATGGCCCGCCCCCAACAGGCGCCCGTCGTCAACGTGGTGGCGGTCGTCCTCGTCCTGCTTTCGGTGATCCCGGTGTACGCGGCCCAGCGCCTGTCGTCCGACACGACGGCGGGCAGCCGGGTCTAGGGCCCGTCGTGGGGCGCCACACAACCGATCCAGGGTGTTAGGTGAGGCTAACCTAAGAGCAGATAAGGTGTGCGCAGCAACCACTTCCGGCGCAGGGCCCACGCGCGTCGCCGGAAAACCCGTACGACCTCTCACGACCTCAGGAGTCGGCTTGTCGCGCGCCACGGAAACCCTCGCCACCCGCCCGTCCCCGGAGCGGGACGACGGCTACGTGGAACTGCGCTCGCCGGAGCGGTTGCGCGAGATCCTCGGCGAGCCGCACCCCATCGTGATCGACAAGGTCCACGACCGACTCGACGACGGGGACCGCGCGTTGATCGCCCGCTCGCCGTTCTGTCTGCTCGCCACCGCGGACGACCGGGGCGACTGCGACGTCTCGCCGCGCGGCGACGGCCCCGGCTTCGCGCACGTCCTCGACTCCGGCACGCTCGCCCTGCCGGACCGGCCTGGCAACCGGCGCGGCGACAGCTTCCACAACGTCCTGCGCAACCCGCGCGCGGGCCTGCTCTTCCTCATACCCGGCGCCAAGGACGTGCTGCGCGTCAACGGCCGGGCGCGGATCCTCACCGACGCCCCGTTCTTCGCCGACATGGCGGTCAAGGGCGTGCCGCCGCAGCTCGCCCTCCTCCTGGAGATCGACGAGATCTATCTGCACTGCCCGCAGTCGCTGCGCCGCTCGGGACTCTGGGACCCGACGTCGTGGGAGAACGGCTAGCCGTTCATGACCCGAGCCATGCCCACCGAGTCGTACGAGGACGTCTCGACGAAGCCGAACTTCGCGTAGAGGTGCTTCGCCGGGCCGTCCGCGATCAGCGAGACGTACGCCGTCGCCGGCGCCCGCCGCTCCAGCTCCTCCGTGAGCGCCGCCATGATCCGCCGCCCGAGGCCCCGGCCCTGGTGGCCGGGGTGCACGCAGATGTCGACGACCTGGAACGCCGTGCCGCCGTCGCCGATGATCCGGCCCATGCCGACCGGCTCCCCGCGGTGGCGGAGCAGGACGCCGTGCCAGGTGTTCGGCAGCGCGATCGCCGCCGCCTCGGGGGACTTGTCGGAGAGTCCGGCGTCCGTGCGCAGCCGCCGGTAGACGTCGACGGACGGGACGCCGACCTCGATGGCGTAAGGGTCACTGAGCTCACTCATGTCTTACATCATAGAGGAGTGCCGGTCCGCGCTGTCTAGAGTCGGAGGCATGCAGACGATCACGGGGATCCCCGAGGACTGGCCGGTGGACGAGGCGGCGGCGCGCGCCGTGCAGGACGCGCTGCGCGGGCGGGTCGTGGTGGACGAGACCGGGCCGCTGCCCGGCACGGGGACCGTCACCGGGATCGACGTCGCCTACGACGACGAGCGCGACGTCGTCGCCGCGGCCGCGGTCGTCCTGGACGCGGCCACGCTCGACGTCGTGGAGGAGGCGACGGCCGTCGGGCACGTCGCCTTCCCCTACGTCCCGGGACTGCTGGCGTTCCGGGAGGTCCCGGCGGTGCTCGGCGCCCTCGACGCGCTGCGCACCGACCCGGGCCTCGTGGTCTGCGACGGCTACGGCCTCGCCCACCCGCGCCGCTTCGGCCTCGCCAGCCATCTGGGCGTGCTCACCGGACTGCCCACGATGGGCGTCGCCAAGAACCCGTTCACCTTCGCGCACGGGGAGCTTGGGTCCGCGCGGGCGAGCGCCGCCCCGCTGCGGGACGGCGCGGAGGAGGTCGGCCGCGCCCTGCGCACCCAGGACGGCGTGAAGCCGGTGTACGTCTCCGTCGGCCACCGGGTCTCGCTGGACAACGCGTGCGCGCACACCCTCGCCCTGACCCCGCGCTACCGCGTCCCGGAGACCACCCGGCGGGCCGACCGCCTGTGCCGGGACGCGCTCGCGGCGGTCAGCGCTCGGCCGCTACCCGGAACGTGATCCCGGCGGCGCGCAGCCGCCCGGTCAGCGCGTCGCCCATCGCCACCGCGGTGGTGACCTGGCCCGACGTGGCCGGCAACGGGTCCTGGGCGAGGCACATCGCGGACTCGGCGAGAATCTTCGCGGTCTCCTCGTACCCGGGGTCGCCGCCGGACACCTCGGTGAACACCCGGCGCCCGCCGCCCTCGCCGACGAACCGCACCGAGAACCAGCTCTTCGCCCGGCGCGCCTCGTCGGGCCCGTCGCCCGGCTGCACCCGGCCGCCCAGCCAGCGCCGGGCGGGCGGCACCTGGGCGGCGGCGAACAGGGCGCCGACCGCCGCGACCCCGCCCACCGCGACCGGCAGCGACTTCACCGCCGCGTAGTGCCGGTAGCGGAAGTCGGGGCCGTACCGCTCCAGGGCCCGGGCCGAACGCTGCACCACCTGCGGGTCGATCGTCGGCAGCGGCAGCGCCCAGGCCCCGACCTCCTTCGCGAACCGCGGCGTCCCCGTCGGTGCGTACGCGGTGCGCCCCACCAGCCGCGGCTGGTGGCGCCGCCGGTCCCGCTGCGCGGCGAGCATCTGCCGGCCCCGCGCGAACTGGTTCAGGGCGGAGGCGAAGGTGCCGCCCGAGAACGTGGCGTTCGTGCGGACGTACCCGTCCACCCGCAGCGGCACGCCCTCCGGCAGCTGTTGGACCGTGAAGTACGCGCCGAGGTCGTGCGGCACCGAGTCGAAGCCGCAGGCGTGGACGATCCGGGCGCCCGTCTCGCGCGCGCGGGCGTCGTGCCGCACGTACATGAGGTCCACGAACTCCGGCTCGCCCGTGAGGTCCAGGTAGTCGGTGCCCGCGTCCGCGCACGCCGCGACCAGGCCCTCCCCGTACTCCAGGTACGGGCCCACGGTCGACGCCACCACCCGCGCGCGGGAGGCCAGTTCGCGCAGCGAGGCCCGGTCGGCGACGTCCGCGCGCTCCAGCGGGAGCACCGCGCACGCGGGGTCGATTCCGGTGAGCCGCTCGCGCAGCCGCTCCAGCTTCGCCACGTCCCGGCCCGCGACGGCCCAGCGCAGTCCTTCGGGGGCGTGCGCCGCGAGGTACTCGGCGGTGAGCACTCCCACGAAGCCCGTCGCCCCGAACAGCACCACGTCGTACGGCCTGTCCTCGGCCTTGTCCGACCCGTTCATGACACCCCTCACCCTGCTCCCGCGCCGTTGTCGGTGGCCGAGGCTAGCGTGACGAGGTGACGGGGTCGGCAGGGCCCCACGGGACGCGGGCGTCATGGCCGGTCCGGCCCGCCGGGCCCGCGCTCCGGCCACCCCCGACCGGAAAATTGGCTAAGCGCTTGCTCGTCAAGGGCTTGTGCCGACTGGAACGTGTTCTTAGCATCGCTGGTGTAACAGTGGTTGTGTCACAGACTTGGGGGCGTGGCGGGATGGCAGTTCCAGGCACGGAGGCGCAGGACGGGCTGCCCGGCGGCCCCCTCGCCGGGGTGCGCGTGGTGGAGCTGGCGGGGATCGGGCCCGGCCCGTTCGCCGCGATGCTCCTGGCCGACCTCGGCGCCGACGTCGTACGCGTCGACCGGCCCGGCGGCGCGGGCCTCGCGATCGACCCGGCGTACGACATCACCAACCGGAACAAGCGGTCGGTGATCGTCGACCTGAAGGCGGCGGACGGCGCCGAGCGCGTGCTGCGCCTCGCCGAGCGCGCCGACGTGCTGATCGAGGGCTACCGGCCGGGCGTCGCCGAGCGGCTCGGCGTCGGGCCCGAGACCTGCCACGCCCGCAACCCGAAGCTCGTCTACGGGCGGATGACCGGCTGGGGCCAGCAGGGCCCGCTCGCCCAGCGCGCCGGACACGACATCGGATACATCGCGCTCACCGGCACCCTCGGCATGATCGGCAGGCCCGACGAACCGCCGACCGTCCCGGCGAACCTCGTCGGCGACTACGCGGGCGGCTCCCTCTACCTCGTCGTCGGCATCCTCGCCGCCCTGCACCACGCCCGCGGCACCGGCGCGGGACAGGTCGTCGACGCCGCCATCGTCGACGGCGCCTCGCACCTCGCCGCGATGATCCACGGCATGCTCGCGGCCGGCGGCTGGCAGGACCGGCGCGGCGCCAACCTGCTGGACGGCGGCTGCCCGTTCTACGGCACGTACGAGACGGCCGACGGCCAGTACATGGCGGTCGGCGCCCTTGAGCAGCAGTTCTACGACGAGTTCATCGGCCTCATGGGCCTCGCGGACAGCGCACCCGCCCGCAAGGACCTGGCCCGCTGGGGCGAGCTGCGGGACGCCGTCGCCGCCCGCTTCAAGGACCGTACGCGCGACGAGTGGACGGCCGTCTTCGAGGGATCGGACGCGTGC
>NZ_JAMOLN010000071.1 GCF_024448165.1 Streptomyces longispororuber | reverse complement strand
GGCGCGCCTGCGCCCAGGCGATTTCGTGACCGGCCCCGGCCCACGGTTCGTCCGCGGCCAGCACGGCGCGCACGGTCAGCCAGGCCTCGCCCCCGCCCACCGCGGGCAGGTCGGGCACGGGGATCTCCCCGGTGTCCCGCGCGGCCACGTCGGGCGTCTTCAACTCGCCCTGCGCACCAGGCACCCCGTCGACCTCCAGGGTCCACAGGAAGCGCAGGTGCGCGAGGTCCCGCACGTCGTACCTGTTGCGGACGCTCACCCGGCCCGCGGCGAGATCGATCGCCATGCGTACGGGTTCGACGGCCCTCCGGTAGGCGGCCAGCCCCGGGGACGGCGTGCGGTCGGGGCGGATCAGGCCGTCCACGCAGAACGTGCCGCCGTGCGGCCGGTCGCCGAAGTCGCCGCCGTACGCGAAGTACTCCCGGCCGTCCTCGGTGGTGCGGCGGAATCCGTGGTCGATCCACTCCCAGACGAAGGCGCCGGCGCACCGCGGATGCCGCTCCAGCGCCTCCTGGTAGTCCTCCAGTGAACCGGGGCCGTTGCCCATGGCGTGCGCGTACTCGCACAGCAGGAACGGCAGGCCCCTCCTGCGCTCCTCCAGTTCGGGCAGTCCTTCCGTCTCGGGCGGTGCGTCCTCGGCGCGGCGGCCGATGCGGTCGACGTCGGCGACGGGCGCGTACATGAGGCTGTAGAAGTCGGAGTGCCGGTAGGTGCGGTCGCGCTCGTAGTGCAGGGGCCGGGAAGGATCTCGGTCTCGCGTCCAGGCCTCGAGGGAGGCGAGGTTCTCGCCCGCGTGGCTCTCGTTGCCGAGCGACCAGATGACGATGCTCGGGTGGTTCTTGTCGCGCTCCACCATGCGGCGCATCCGGTCCATGAGCATCGGCCGCCAGCGCGGGTCGTCGACGGGGTTGCCCTCCCATGCCGCGTGGATGAAGCCATGGGTCTCGATGTCGCACTCGTCGACGACCCACAGGCCCAGTTCGTCGCAGAGGTCGAGGAAGGCCGGGTGGGGCGGGTAGTGGGCGGTGCGGACGGCGTTGACGTGGTGCTGCTTCATCAGGAGCAGGTCGGCGCGCATCGTGTCGACGGTGAGGGCGCGGCCGTGGTCGGGGTCGTGCTCGTGGCGGTTGACGCCGCGCAGCAGGACGGGGCGGCCGTTGACGGTGAAGCGCCCGTCGACGACGGCGACCGTGCGGAACCCGATCCGCAGCCGGACCCGCTCCCCGGCGGACGTCAGATCGGCGTCGTACAGGCGGGGTTGTTCGGCGCTCCAGGGCGCGACACCGGGCAGGGTGACGGGTTCGCCGGCCGGGTGGCCGTGCAGGCCGAGTTCGGGGACGGAGACGCGGGCGGGCAGCGGGGTGTCGATGCGCAGGTGTCCGAGGCGCCGCTCGTGGTCGTAGCCGGCGTGCACGAAGAAGTCGTCGATGCCGTCGGCGGGGCGTTCCAGCAGGGTCACGTCGCGGAAGACGCCGGGCAGCCACCACATGTCCTGGTCCTCCAGGTAGCTGCCGGACGACCAGCGGTGGACGCGGACGGCGAGGTGGTTGCGGCCGGTGCGCAGTGCGGTGCCCGCGGCGAACTCGGACGGCAGTCTGCTGCCCTTGGACATGCCGAGCTCGCGGCCGTTCAGCCACACCTTGAAGCACGAGTCGACCCCGTCGAACCGCAGCACGGTGCCGTGCCGGCGCCATTCCGCGGGCAGGTCGAAGACACGGTGGTGGTCACCGGTCGGGTTGGCGTCGGGGACGTGCGGCGGGTCGATGGGAAACGGGTACGCGGTGTTGGTGTAGCGGGGCGTGCCGTGGCCGTGCAGCACCCAGTGCGACGGCACGGGCAGCGGGGACCAGGCGGGGTCGGCGGGCGCGGGCCCGGCGAGGAAGTCGAGCGGCGCGTCGGCGGTCGGCGAGAGCCTGAAGGACCAGGTGCCGCCGAGGTCGAGCCGGGCGGCGTCGGAGGGCGGCGGCGCGACGCGGGGCGGACGCAGGCCCGCGCCCGGAGTCAGGTCCTCCCAGTACGGCAGCGCTTCCGTGGCGTCCGGCATCAACGACCCGTCCCCTCTTGACTTTTGACCTGCGTGGCGTCTCCATGGACACAATGGAGACATATACGGAGATACCGGCTGGAAGTGTGCAACTGCTTCCCCATCTCGGCCGCATCGACTACCTGGACGTCCCCAACCCCTTCGCCCAGCGCCTCGCCCTGGTCAGGGCGTATCTCATGAGCCTGGACAGCGACTGCCTGCTGCGCGCCCACCGCTTCGAGGCGGGCCTGTTCGCACCGGGTGCACCCGCGCCGACGACCGCCTGGCACGGCGGCTGGGAGGCCCTCGACTCGCAGTTGCGCGGCCACTTCCTCGGGCACTGGCTGTCCGCCGCCGCGCGCCTGTGCGCCACGGCCGCCGACGGAGATCCGGTGCTGCGCGCCCGCGTCGACGACGTCATCGCCCAACTCGCTCTGCTCCAGCGGGAGAACGGCGGCGCCTGGGTGTTCTCGATCCCCGAGAAGTACCTGCACCGCATCGCCGCGGGCCGGCCCGTGTGGGCGCCGCACTACACCGTGCACAAGACCCTGATGGGTCTGATGGACGCCCACCGCCTGCTGGGCAGCCAGGTCGCGCTCGACATCGTGGTGCGGGCCGCGCCCTGGTTCCACCGCTTCACCGAGGACCTCGACCGGACGGCGCTCGACGATCTGCTCGACCACGAGACGGGCGGCATGCTGGAGGTGTGGGCGGACCTGTACGCCGCGACGGGCGACAAGACGCATCTCGACCTCGTCCGCCGCTACGACCGGCCGCGTCTGTTCGAGCCGCTGCTCGCGGGCGACGACCCGCTCACGAACCGGCACGCGAACACCACGATCCCCGAAGTCCTCGGCGCAGCACGGGCGTTCGAGGCGACCGGCGACGAGCGGTGGCGGCGCGTCGTCGAGGCGTACTGGCGGTGTGCGGTGACCGGGCGCGGCCGGTTCGCGACGGGCGGGCAGACCAGCGAGGAGGTATGGACACCACCGCACGAGTTCGCCGCCCGCCTGGGCACGCGCACCCAGGAGCACTGCGTCGTGCACCACATGGTCCGCCTGGCCCACACCCTGCTGCGCTGGACCGGAGACCTCGCCTACGCCGACCACATCGAGCGCACCGTCCACAACGGCGTCCTCGCCCAGCAGCATCCGCGGACCGGGATGCCCGCCTACTACCTGCCGTTGCGGCCCGGCTCGGTGAAGAAGTGGGGCACGCCCACCGACAGCTTCTGGTGCTGCCACGGCACGATGGTGCAGGCCCACACCCTGCACACCGCGCACGCCTGGTACCTCCACGGCGACGGGAGCGGGCTGCTGCTCGCCCAGTACGTGCCGTCCACGGTGCGGTGCGAACTGCGCGGCGTGCGGATCGAGTTGGAGCAGCGTCCCGATACGGGGATCGGTTCGCACATCGCCGCGGGCGGGGCGGCAGGGGCGGTGCGGCGGCCGGACCGGTGGGCCGTGGAGGTGGTGGTGCGGGCCCGGCGGCCCGTGGAGTTCACGCTCGGGCTGCGGGTACCGGAGTGGGTGACCGGCCCCGTGACGGTCGAGGTCGACGGGGTGCCGCAGCCGGTGCCCGACGGGCCGGGGCTCGTGCAGGTGCGCCGGTCCTGGCACCGGCAGACGGTGCGGATCTCGCTGCCGACCGGGCTGCGCGCCGAGCCTCTGCCGGACCGGCCGGACACCGTGGCGTTCCTCGACGGGCCGGTGGTGCTTGCGGGCCTGTGCGACGAGGAGCGTGAGCTGGTGGGGGACGTGACGCGCCCCGAGTCGTTCCTGGCTCCCGACGAGGAGCGCGAGCCGTTCCGCTGGAGCGGCGCGTGGCGGGCCCGCGGGCAGAGCGCCGGACTGCGGTTCATACCGTTGCACGAGGTGACCGACGAGCGGTTCGCGGTGTACTTCCCGGTGCGGACCGCCCCGCTCACGCATCGAAACCCCACTCCCCCGGCACCGTGAACTCGTGGCTGCCGGGCGGCACTTCGCGGACGTCACGGCCGCCGCCCGGCAGCGGCAGCTCCACCCGTGAGTCCGCGCCGGGCGGCAGGGTGACGGTGAGCCGGAACGCGTGGGGCGTCCGGTGCCAGGCCACGGACACCCGGCCGCGCGGGGTGTCGTACCAGGCGCTCGCCCAGGTCAGATCGCCGACCGGGGCGGGCCGGACGACGATCCGCTCGTACGCGACGGAGTCCGCGGCCTGCCGCAGCCCCGCCAGCGACCCGGTGAGCCACTCGGCGGCGGCCCCCAGCATGTAGTGGTTCTGCGAGGAGCCGCGCGTGGGCCCGTCCCAGCGTTCGGTCAGCGCGGTCGCGCCGTGGGCGAGCTGGTAGCCGTAGCTGGGGTTGTCGGTCCGGCTCAACAGGTCGAGGACGACGTCGTCGCGGCCGCCGTCGGACAGCGCGCGCAGCAGGGACGGCAGGGCGATCTCGCCGACGGTGACGTGGTCGCCCGCCGCCCTGATACCCGCGACGAGGTGGTCGAGGACGGCCGCCCGCTCCCCCTCCGGCACGGCGCCGGCGGCCAGCGCGAGCGCGTCGCAGGCCTGGCTGCCGCTGCCATACGTGGGGTGGCGCGGGTCGGAGAACTCGTCGTGGAAGGCGCGGGCGACGGCGGCGGCGCGGGCCCGGTGGGCGGCCGCGTCCCCGGTCCTGCCGATCGCTTCCGCGATGTCGCCGAGCGCGGCGAGGATCCGCTGGAGGGCGAAGGTCGCGGTGACGGCCTTGGGCGTGGAGTCGTCGAACGCGATCCAGTCACCGAGTCCGTGCTCCAGGATCAGCCCCGCGCCGTCGCGGGAGCGGGAGTCGAGGTGGGCGAGGTAGCGCAGCATGTGCGGGTAGTGGGCGCGCAGGGTGGCGGTGTCGCCGTAGGTGCGGTGCAGCCACCAGGGGGCGAGGACGATCGCGCCGCCCCAGTTCGCGTCGTCGCGGAACTTGTCCTCGAAGACGGTGTACTCGGGGGCGATGTCCGGGACGAGTCCGGTGTCGGTCTGGGCGTCGGCCATGTCACGCACGAGCTTGCGGTAGTAGGCGGCGACGTCGTAGCAGCCCGCGACGGCGGGGAACACGAGGTGGGCCTGTTCCAGCCAGCCGAGCTTCTCGCGGTGCGGGCAGTCGGTGAGGACGCTGTACATGTTGCCCTGCACGGCCCGGTCGATGAGGCGGTGGATCCCGTTCAGCAGGTCGGACGAGCAACGGAAGCCTCCCGCCCGGGTGTTGGCGACGCGCATCGCCTCGCCGCGCACCGCGTCCGGGGCGGGTGGTGCGGGCAGCCCTTCGACCTGGAGGTAGCGGAAGCCGTGGTAGACGGTCGCCGGGTGCCAGCTCTCGCCGTCCGGGTCGCCGCGCAGGGTGTAGCGGTCGAAGCAGGGGGTGCCGGTGAAGCGCTGGTTCACCGTGCCGTCGGGGGCGAGGAGTTCGGCGGGGCGGATCACGACCGAGGTGCCCGCGGGACCGGTGACGTCGAGACGGGGGCGGCCGGCGATGTTCACGCCGAGGTCGAAGACGTGGACGCCGGGCCGGGGTTCGCTCAGGGCGACGGGGGTCAGGGTCTCGACGACCTCGATCGGCGGGTGGGCCCGAGCGGTCAGGGCCACCGCTCCCGGCAGGGGCGCGGCGACGGCCGGACGCCAGCCGCCGCGGTCGGCGCCGGGGCGGTGCCAGCCGGCCTGCTCCAGGCGTGCGTCGTGCTCCTCGCCGCCGAACCAGGCCGAGACGGTGACGGGACCGGGCGCGGCGGACCAGTGTTCGTCGCTGACGAGGGTCGTCGACGTGCCGTCGGCGAACTCGGCGTACAGCAGGGCGAGAGCGCGCGGGTCGCCGTGGTCGGCGCGCAGTTTGGTGTAGCGGCCGTCGGTGTCGAGGACGCGCGCGATGCCGTTGCCCAGGCTGATGCCGACGGTGTTGGGCCCCGCGCGCAAGGCGTCGGTGATGTCGTACGTGGCGTACAGCAGGCGCTGGTCGTAGGCGGTGCAGCCGGGTTCGAGGAGGGCGTCGCCGGCCCGGGTGCCGTTGACGAACGCTTCGTACACGCCGAGCGCGGTGGCGTACAGGCGGGCCCGCACCGGGGCGTCGGGCAAGGTGAAGTCGCGGGCGAGCAGCGGCAGTCGGTCGCCCGCGCCGAGGTCCGGCGCCGTGATCCACCGAGCGTCCGACCAGTCGTCCTCGGTGGGCAGGCCGGTCTCCCAGGTGGCGGCGGCGCTCCACGGCGAGGGCCCTTCGTCCCCCCAGACGCGTACCCGCCACCACACGCGCTGCCGGGCGCCCGGCGGCTTGCCCGCGTAGCGGACGCCGACGTGCGCTGGACCGGGTACGCGTCCGCTGTCCCACAGATCGCAGGTGCCGGAGGCGAGGAGTCCCGGGGCGGTGGCTGCTTGGACCTGGTGGGCCTGCTGAGTTCCGGCTGACAACTGCCAGGTGAGGTCGGGGTGTTGGTTGTCGATGCCGAGGGGATCGGTGAGGTGGTCGGTGCGCAGGGTGTGCGGGGCGGCGGTCATGGGGCTGGCTCCCTGGGGGCAGTCGCGGTCGGTACGGCTCCGGTGCGGCCGGCGGCCCGTTCGAACAGATCGACCGGTCCGGCCTGACCGCCTTTGAGGAGCGCGGTGACACCGTTCAGGGCGGGGTCGGCGAAGGTCAGTCGGCACAGGGCCGCGCCGGGGGCGAGCAGCGTGTCGATCTCGGCGGTGCGGGCGTCCAGGCGACGCAGGACGCGGCCTGCGGTGTCGCCGCCCGCCACGACGAGCCGGGTCGCCCCGGCATCGGTGACGGCGGTGCGGGCGGCGTGCGCGAGGGCGTCGCCGAGCGTGTCCCCGGGGTCTGTGCCGCTGTTGGGGCCCGCGTGAACCATGGCTCCGGGTGCCTGTCCGTCGAGCGCTTCGCGTACGGCGTCCCGTAACCGGGCGAGAGCCGCGGGTGTGGTGTCGCAGCCGCGCCTCGGGTCGGCGGGCACCTCCACCGTCCGCCAGCCGCGGTCGCGGGCGTGGGCGATCTGGGCGGCGGTGCGCGGGGCACGGCTGCCGGAGACGACGAGGGTGCGGGCGGGCGAAGGCGCCGAGTACGGTCTCGTCGCCGGTGCTCCGGCCAGGACTTGGGCCACGGCCAGCGTGAGGCCGCCCGAGCCGATGGCGAAACGGGCCGGGTCGGCGGCTCCGGTGGTTCCGATGGTTCCAGTGGTTTCTGTGGTGAGGACGAGCCGGGCCGCGTACCGCGCGTGCGCGGCGGTCAGGGCGTCGAGGACGACCAGGCCCGGCGCGGCGGCGAGGACGGCTTCGTAGCGCGATCGGGCCTGCGCGAAGGGCAGTTCGTAGGCGCTCACGTCGAGCGAGGCGACGGGAAGCCGGGTCTGCCGTGCCAGGTGGCGGCGCAGATCCGACTCGGTCATGGGGGTCACCGGGTGCCGGGACATGGTGGGCTGCCGGTCGAGGCGGTGCACGTGGCCGTCGTCGTCGGTGGCGAAGTGGTGGCCGAAGACGGTGTGGCGGCCGAAGTCGGGCTGTGCGGCGAGCAGCGGGACAGGCGCTGCGCCGAAGACGTCGCGGCCGATCTCCGCGGCTCGTCCCAGGCTGCCCCGGTGCGGGGCCGAGTCGGCGGTGGAGCACATCTTGTACTGGACGAACCCGGCGCCGGTCGCCCGCAGCGCTTCGAGCGCGGGCCCCACCTCGGCGTCCATGGCGTCGGTGGACAGGGCGCGGGCGGTGCCCGCGATGCCGATGACGTCGCCGACGGGAGCAGGTGACGCGGCGACGCGGCCCGCCCAGGAGAAGACCAGCGTGCCGCGCAGTCCGGCCCGATGGCACTGCGCGAGGGCGTCCGTGGAGCCCGTCACGTCGTCGCCGTAGAACGCGAGGCGGGGCCGAGGGCTCATGCGCCGAACCGTTCGAGGGCGCGGGCGAGCGGCCGGTCGCGGGCGGCACGCCGGTCGAGGGACTCGCCCGCCACGGCGGCGTGCCAGGCCGAGCGCATGGCCGCGACCCCGTCGGCCGGCCCGTCCGGGTGAGCGTGGATGCCGCCGCCCGCGAGCACCAGCAGGTCGCTGGTGCCCAGGAGCCGGTACGTGCGGTGGGCGAGGCCCGGGTGCTGGCCGGAGGACAGGACGGGCAGCGTCTCGTAGCCGTCGAACAGCGGGCTGCGGACGGCGCGCACGGTTGCGGCGACGTCGGCGTCGGACTCGTAGAACTTGCTCGCGACGCCGCCCACGTGCAGCTGGTCGACGCCGACCAGGCGGGCCAGCTTCTGGAAGACGACAGGACCGAGGCCGATCTGCGGGCTGCGCAGCAGGGCGCCGCTCATCGCGCGGTGGCCGTGGATCGGCAGGGTGCTGCGGCGGCGCAGGTACGCGACGCCCGCCGGGCCGACGGTCTGGACGCACACCATGACGCAGGTGCCGCCCGCGTCGCGCACGAGGTCGTGATGGGCGGCGAGGCGGTCGATGTCGTCGGTGATGTTGAAGGCGTACATGGTGCGTCGGCCCGTGCGGCGTGCGGCCTTGTCGAGTTCCTCGGTGACCACGGCGACGCGGTCGCGCAGTGGGGCGTGCGGTGGGTTCGCGGTGAGTTCGTCGTCCTTGACGAAGTCGATGCCGGCGAGGGCGAGTTCGCGGACGAGGGTGCGCAGCGCGTCCAGGTCGAGGCCGACCCCCGGTTTGACGATGGTGCCGATCAGGGTTCCGTCGGGCCTGCCGGTGAGCCGCCGGGTGCCGGCGACGCCGAACGCGGGGCCCGGGTAGCGGCGGGCGAACGCGGGCGGCAGGTCGAGGTCGACGAGGCGTACGGCGGCGAGTTCGCGCAGTTCGAAGAGGTTGCCCGCGACGGCCGCGAGGAGGTTCGGCAGGGAGGGGCCGAAGTTGTGGAGCGGGAACGCGATCCGGACGCGGGCCCGGTGCGGCACATCCGTGGCGCCCGAGGGTGGTCCGGCGGCGCCGGGCAGCGGCGGGAGGCCGTCGTCGGGCAGCTCGGTGACCTCGATGACGCGTGCCCCGAAGCGTTCCCGCAGCCGTGCGGACTCACCGGGTACCCGCACGAACGTGCCGGTCGACTGCTCGCCGGCGAGGATCTCTGCGGCTTCCGCGGGTGGCAGATGGGTCGCGATGTCGTAGGTGGCCAGCACGTGTGTGGCGCTCATCAGGGCCTCCTCACTGTTCGGCGCGGGTCAGCGGCCCGGCCAGTAGGCGGGCCGGCTGGTCAACGGGACGGATCCAGGCGGTACTTGACCGTGTCGTGGCCCCCGTCGAACGCCTCGAAGACGTCCTGCGCGGCATCGAGCGGCAGCGCCTCGGCCGTCGCGAGCGGGCGTACGTCGAGGGTGCGGGCGCCCACCGCGCGGGCCGCGGCGCGGAAGTCGTCGGGGGTGTACAGGCAGGCGCCCCTGACGTGGATCTCCTTGAGGACGAGCGGGTTGAGGGCGGCCGTGACGGGCCGGGCGAACATGGGCAGGACGATCACGGTGCCGCGCGGGCGGCACAGGGTGAGCGCCTCGTCCAGGCAGGTGGGGTGGCCGGAGGCGACGACGACCGCGTCGAAGGCGTCGGCGGATTCCGTGAGGTCCTCCGTGCCGACGTCGCCGACGCGGCGGGTGCGGCAGCCGGAGACGTACGCGGCCAGCGTCAGGGCCGCCTCGCGCACATCGCTGACCAGGACGTCCGCCGCCCCGTGGAGCCGGGCCGTGGCCGCGGTGAGCGCACCGACGGCGCCCGCGCCGAGCACCGCGACCCGGCTGCCGTGCCGCACGCCCGCCGCCCGTACGGTGTGCCAGGCCACGGCGGCCGGCTCGATCAACGCGCCCTCGTCGTAGGTGAGTTCGTCGTCGATGGGGACCAGGGTCTCGACGGGCAGGGCGACCCGGCCCGCGAGCAGCCCCGGGAGTCCGGCGCCGGGCACCCTGCGGTGCGGGCACAGGTGGGCGAGGCCGCTCTCGCACCGCTCGCAGCGGCGGCAGGCGGCCAGGGGCAGGACGGCGACGCGCGTGCCATCGGCCGGTCCCCGGCCGGACGCGGCGCGCACGACGCGGCCCGCGCCCTCGTGGCCGAGGACGACGGGTGGGCTGCGGAAGGGATGGTGGCCGCGGAACGCGGCGAGATCGCTGCCGCACAGGCCGACCGAGCGCAGCTCGACGAGCGCCTCGCCCGCCGCGGGCCGCGGAGCCGCGACCCGCTCGACCTCGATTCTCCGGACCTGTCTCAGTACGGCTGTGCGCATCAGCCCTCCGAACCGTCTCCGTCCACCCGATCCGAGAGGCTGGCATGCCACCTGGTGCGAGCGGTTGTCCGGAACCGTAAAGCCGGTGCGACGCCTCGTCAACACCCCCGATTCATCGATGAGTTGGCGCTGTCCTGCACTTTCTGACCCCTTGACGCTCCTCGTCGGCCGCGCCTAGCGTTCTTGACGTTCGCCCTCATCAGCGCTCCTCCGGACTCCGAGACGGCGAGATCCCCATGCCTGGCATACCAGCAACACTCCTTCTGGAAGAACGGGCCGAGCTGGCCATGAACGCGGTCGTCAACCTGGCCGACCCGGACCTCGACGGCCTCCCCTTCTTCAGCGCCGACCTGCTCGCCGACCCGGCGGAACTGCGGCACGGCGACTGGGACTACGGCTCCAGCCACGGCCGGCTCACCGACGCCTGCGTGCTGGCCCGGCGGATGACCGGCGCCGCCTGGTGGGCACCGGCCGAGAAGGCGTACAAGAAGACGCTCCTCGACCTGCTCGGCCCCGACGGCCTGACCTGGCGGCGCACCCATCCTCGCGGCCACTGGGAGGCGACCGCCGGCCTGATCGACCAGCGGGCGACGCTGCTCGCGCTCACCACCTGGTTCCAGGACGACGGCGACGAGCAGGTGCGCGCGGCCGCCGACCGGCTGGTCGGGGCACTGCACCGGATCGCGGTGAAGGAACGCGACGTCTGGTACTACCCGGCCTCCGAGTACACGCGCGACGGCTGGCCGTCGGCGCACGCCGTGCAGCTGCACCTGGCGCCGGACCCGGCGTCGTTCTGCGGCCGCCTGATCATGCCGCTGCTGCGCTGGCACCGGCTCACCGGCAACGCACAGGCGTTGGAGCTGTGCGGCTGGTTCGCCCGGCTGATCACCGAGTACAGCGGGGTGTTCGCCGATGACGGTTCGTTCAACGCGGCGCTCGCCTACCGCAGCGGCCACTTCCACACCCGGCTCGGCACCCTCGACGGACTCGCCAAGTACGCCGTGCACACCGGTGATCACGCGCTGACCGCGTACGTGCGCCGTTCGTTCGACTGGGCACTCGCGCGGTGCACCGCGTACGGCTGGACGCCCGGCGATCTGGCCGGGCAGCGGTTCGAGCACGAGACGTGCTCCCTCGTCGACCTGATCGGCATCGGGACGACGCTCGCCGGGGCGGGGCACACGCGGTACTGGGCGGTCGTCGAGCGGTTCCTGCGCGGGCACCTGACGACGTCCCAGCTGACCGACGTCGACTGGGTGCGCTCCGCGCCCGACCGCGAGGGCGACGAGCCCGGCTGGGTGACCCGGCACCGGGTCGGCGAGCGGGTGCGCGGCGCGTTCGCCGGGTACGGCGCTCCGAACGACTACGTGAACGACGCGGTCCTCGGCCGCGGCCACACCGCCGACGTGCAGGCGTGCTGCGTGGGCTCGGGAGTGCGGGGCCTGTTCACCGGATGGGCGGCGGCCGTGACCGGGGACGAGCGGCTCGTCCGGGTCAACCTGCTGCTCAACCGAGGCAGCTCCTTCGTCGACGTGCACAGCCATCTGCCGCACGAGGGCCGCGTCGACCTCCATGTCCGCCGCGACTGCGCCGAGTTGCGGATGCGGGTGCCCGACTGGGCGGGCCACGCACACCTGCTCGTCGCCCGCGGCGGGCACACGGCGCGCGGCGGCGAGCCCGGCATGTGGGCGCCGGACGGCACGCTGCGGTTTCCGGCACCGCGCGCGGGCGAGCGGATCACCGTCACGTTCCCCCTCGCGGAGCGTGTCACCGAGGAGACCGCGGCCGGCCGCTCGTACCGGGTGCGCTGGCGCGGCGACGACGTCATCGGCATCGAACCGGAAGGCAGGACCCGCCCCATGTACACCGCCCGCACCGTCGAACCGCACGCGCCGCTGCGCGAGCACGCCCTGCACGTACCGGCCGAGGAGTGGTCCTGGTGAGCGCACCACGACGCAGAACGTTCCTGGCCGCCGCGACGGGGGCGTCGGCCGCGCTGTGGCTGTCCGCGGGCCCCGCGCGGGCCGCGACCGCGACCGACCGGCGGGCCGCCCGCATCCTCGCCGGCATCCGCACCCCGCGCTTCCCGCGCCGCACCGTGCCGATCACCGACCACGGCGCGGTGGGCGACGGCGTGCACGACTGCACCAGCGCGATCCGGGCCGCGATCGACGCCTGCGCCGCGGCGGGCGGCGGGCGGGTCGTGGTGCCGCCCGGCGACTGGCTGACCGGAGCCGTCCAGCTCCGCGACCGCATCGACCTGCACCTGGAGCAGGGCGCCACCCTGCGGTTCCGGCAGGACCCGGCCGCGTACCTGCCCGCGGTGTACACCCGCTACGAGGGCACCGAGTGCTTCAACTACTCGCCGTTCGTGTACGCGTACGGCTGCCGGACGGTGGCGCTCACCGGTCGCGGCGTCCTGGAGGGGCAGGCCGACGCGGACCACTGGTGGAACTGGACGAAGGGCGTCGACGGCGGCCCCTCCCCCGAGTCGCCCGACAAACAGCAGCTGCTCGCCTGGGCCGAGGCCGGCGTGCCCGTCGAGGAGCGGGTCTTCGGCGAGGGGCACCATCTGCGGCCGAACATGGTGCAGTTCTACCGCTGCCAGGACGTCCTCATCGAGGACGTCACCGTCCGCGACTCACCGATGTGGAACATCCACCCGGTCCTGTGCACCAACGTGACCGTGCGCGGCGTCACCGTGGACAGTCCGAACGGCCCCAACAACGACGGCTGCGACCCGGAGTCCTGCGCCTACGTCCTCATCCAGGACTGCGTGTTCGACACCGGCGACGACTGCATCGCCTTCAAGGCCGGGAAGAACGCCGACGGCCGGCGCGTCGACGTGCCCATGGCGCACGCCCTGGTGGAGCGGTGCGAGATGCGCGACGGGCACGGCGGCGTCACCATCGGCAGCGAGACGACGGGCGGGGTCCACGACATCGTGGCCCGCGACTGCCGTATGTCCAGCCCCGACCTGGACCGGGCCATCCGCATCAAGTCGAACCCGGTGCGCGGCGGCCACATCCGCGACGTGCTGTGCGACGGCATCGAGGTCGGGCAGGTCGGCGAGGTCGTCGTCGAGGTCGCCCTCAACTACGAGCGGATCGACACCGGCCCCTACTACCCCGATGTACGTGGCATCCAGGTGCGGAACCTGACGGCACAGAGCGGGCCCCGCGCGTGGACGCTCCTCGGCAACGACGCGAACCCGATCCGCGACGTCAGGTTCACCGACTGCCGCTTCGACGGCATGACGGGACCCAACGAGGTGGTCGACGTCGAGAGCCTGGTGCTGACCCGGGTCACCGTGAACGGCCAGGAGGCGACGGCCTGATGGACACCGCAGCCCCCTGGCGGGAGGCCGACGCGATCGTGGCGCGGGTGGTGCGCCCCCGCTTCCCCGACCGGGACTTCCCCGTCCCCCGGTACGGCGCGGTCGGCGACGGCCGCACCGACTGCACGACGGCACTGCGCCGCGCGATCACCGCCTGCCACACGGCGGGCGGCGGGCGGGTCACCGTTCCCCCGGGCACCTACCTCACCGGCGCCGTACGGCTGCGCAGCGACGTCGAGCTCCATCTGGAGGAGGGCGCGACGCTGTGCTTCCGCCAGGACCCGGCCGCGTACCTGCCGCCGGTCCTGACCCGCTTCCAGGGGGTGGAGTGCTACGGCTACGCGCCGTTCGTATACGCGCGCGACGAGCGGAACGTGGCGGTGACCGGGCGCGGGGTCCTCGACGGGCAGGCCGACGAGGAGCACTGGTGGCCATGGTCGGGGCAGGCCGAGTTCGGCTGGCGGCGCGGCATCCGGCACCAGGAGGAGGACTGGCCGCGACTGTGGCGGCAGGCCGAGGACGGCGACCCCGTCGAGCGCCGCGTCTACGCGGACGGCTGCCGGTTCCGGCCCAACTTCGTGGAGTTCCAGAGCTGCCACGGGGTCCTCGTCGAAGGGGTCACCATCATCCGCTCCCCCATGTGGGAGATCCACCCGGTGCTGTGCAGCAACGTGCTGATCCAGGACGTGACGATCGACAGCCCCGGCCCCAACAACGACGGCATCGACCCCGAGTCCTGCCAGGACGTCGTCATCAGGCGCTGCGACATCACCGCGGGCGACGACTGCATCGCCATCAAGTCGGGCCGCGAGGCCGACGGCCGCCGGATCGCGACGCCCAGCGAGAACATCGTCGTCGAGGACTGCGTCCTGCGGCACCGGTACGGCGCCGTCACCCTCGGCAGCGACATGACGGGCGGCATCCGCAACGTGTACGTGCGCCGCTGCCGGATCGGCGGTCCCGGGCTCTACTTCGGCCTCTACATCAAGACGAACTCCGTGCGCGGCGGCTTCGCGGAGAACATCCACCTCGCCGACCTCACCGTCACGCACCTCACCAAGGAGTTCGTGACCTGCGACTTCGAGCGCGGCGAGGGCGACACGGGCGCCTACCCGCCACAGGTGCGGGACATCAGCATCAGCCGCGCGACTGTCGGCCGGGCCCGTCGCGCCGTCCTCGCCCGCGGCTACGCCCACGCCCCGATCCGTGAACTGCGCCTTTCCGACGTGCACTTCGGGAACCTCGCCGAGCCCGATCTCGTACAGCATGTGGAAGGTCTCGTACGGGAGAAGGTGACCGGTGGAGGGTGACATGCGGCCGGGAAGGTTCGACCACTGCCCCTGGGAGTTCTGGAGCCGCAGCGACGAACGGCAGCAGGCCGACCAGCTCGCCCACCAGAAGGAGCTGGCGGAGCGGATCGGGGACGCCGCCTTCGGCGAGCGGGTGTTCGTGTCGCCGTGGGCGGGGGTGCACGCCGACGCGCTGCACCTGGGCGACCGGTCGTACATCGGCGCGCACGCCGTCGTGACGGACGACGTGCGGGCCGGCCCGGACTGCACTCTCAACCCGTTCTCGACCGTCCGCGGCCGGATCGTCCTCGGCGACGGGGTGCGGGTGGGCGCCCACACCTCGCTGCTCGGCTTCAACCACGGGTTCGCGCCTCAGGAGCCGGTGCACCGCCAGCCGCTCACCTCGCAGGGCATCGTCATCGGCGACGACGTGTGGATCGGTTCGCACGTCGTGGTCCTCGACGGCGTCACGATCGGCGACCACTGCGTCGTCGGCGCGGGCGCGGTCGTGACGAAGGACCTGCCCGCGTGGTCGGTGGCGGTGGGGAACCCGGCCCGCCGGGTACGGGACCGGCGCGACACCGGGAGCGCCCCGAAACCGCCGGCCGGCCTGGACGCGCGGCTGGAACGGTTCGCGGAGCGGGCCAGGGAGCAGGTTCCGGCGCTCCTCGCCCGCTGCCGCACCGACGACACCTGGGCGGACCGCCCGGGCGCCGCACCGACCGTGCGGGCGCCGTGCGACGCCGTGGAGATCTCGGCGCTGCTGCTCGACGGGCCGCCGCCGGGCTCCGACGGGGCGGAACTCGCCGTAGGTATGCGGCAGTTGCAGGATCCGGTGAGCGGGCTCGTGCCCGAGGTCGGAGGAACGGCGCCGTCACTGGACGACGACGCTGCGATGTACCACGTCCTGTGCGTCGGGTACGCCCTGGAACTGCTCGGTTCGGGGTTCGCGCACCCGGTGCGGGCCGTCACCGAGCTGTCGCCGGAGGAGCTCGTCGCGCGTCTGGACCGGTTGCCGTGGCGGACGGAGGCGTGGCGCAGCGGGCACTGGGTGGACGGCGTGGGCACCGCCCTGCGGTTCGCGGCGCCGTCGCCGCTCACCGAGACCCTCTTCGGGTGGCTGCTGACCCGGGCCGACCCGGTGCACGGCCTGTACGGGGCGCCGGGCCCCAAGGACGGCTGGCGGCAGCCGGTGAACGGGTTCTACCGGGCGACGCGCGGCACGTTCGCGCAGTTCGGGCTGCCGCTGCCGTACCCCGAGCGCGTCGTGGACAGCGTGCTCGGGCACAGCAGGGACCCGGCCTGGTTCGGTTCGGACCGGGGTACCGCCTGTGACGTCCTCGACGTGATCCATCCGCTGTGGCTGTGCGCCCGGCAGACCGGACACCGGGGCGGCGAGGGCCGGGACTGGGCGCGGGGGCAGCTGGAGCGGGTCCTGGGCCGCTGGCAGGACGACGCCGGGTTCTCCTTCGCGCTCGAACCCGGCGACCGCGCCCCGCACACGCCGGGCCTGCAGGGCACCGAGATGTGGCTCGCGGTCACCTGGCTCCTCGCCGACCACCTGGGCCTCTCGGACGCGCTCGGCTACCGCCCGCGCGGCGTTCACCGCCCCGAGCCGGCGCGCACCGGCACGGGCTGAGCGGCGAGGCCGCCCGCGGCCCGCATCCGCAGCGCCTGCGACAGCACCTGGGCCGTCACCCACGACGGGTTCCAGGTGTTGCTCGTGCCGCGGTCCTGCCAGTTGGTGGGGAAGAACCCCTCGGCCTGCTCGCCCGGCTGCTGGAACCCCCACTCGCCGGGCCGCGTGCAGACGCCCTGCCCGAAGGCGGCGAGGGTCGTCTCGCCGAGCCGCCGGTACACCGGCCGGTCCACCAGGTCGCCGAGGCGCGCGAGTTCATGGGCCGGGAAGAACACGTCGACGTGGTGGTTCTGCACGCTGACGCCCGGCCACCCGGTCGTCTCGAAGCCGCCCTGGAAGGCCGGACTCCACTGGTAGACCCAGGTGAGCAGCCAGTCCGCGGCCTCCTGCGCGCAGACCGCCCAACGCTTCTTGCCGGTGAGCCGCAGCAGTTCGTACGCGCACAGGAAGTAGCCGATGCCGCCCTCCTTGTCCTCGCAGGCGGCGTCGAGGGTGGCATGGGCGAACGGGGTGGAGAAGTCGTCCGCATGGCGGCGCCGGTACTCCTCCGTCAGTGCCTCGGCGTGACGCAGCAGGGCGCGGTCGCCGGTGACGCGGTGGGCCTTCAACAGGGCGAGGACGCACGGGAGTGCGGCCGCCGAGCCGGCGCCGGGCAGCGGTGTGCCGTCCGGCCGCCAGCCGTACGGGGGCGGCCCCTCCCCGCAGGTGGCGCGCACCCCGTCGGTGAGCGCGTGCACCCAGCCGTACGGCACGGCGTGGCCGTGCGCGCGGAACAGCAGGATGACGTCGGCGAGGTCGGCCAGGGTGTCGCCGTAGGCGCGGGCGGACACGAAGGGGCCGGTGCCGTCCCGTTCGAACCCCGACCAGGTGCCCGAGTCGGTGGCGTAGAAGCTGAGGCGCAGTCCCGGAGCGTCGGGGGCGGCGCTGCCGTCGAGGTAGAAGTTCACGGCGCGGCGGGCCCGTTCGACGCGCCACGAAGCGCCTTCCTCGACGCCGATGCGGGCGTCGCACCACGCGAGTTTGAGGGCCTGCCCCGTCCAGCCGTACAGGAATCCCGGGGTGTGGTCGGGTCCGGTGAACTTCAGGTAGCCCGCCGCCCCGTCGCGGTCGTGCCAGCGGCGGTCCAGGGCGGACGTCTTGAGCCGGATCAGGTCGTCGAGCTCCAACGGGCGTGCCCCGCGCGGCCGGTAGAGGTCGATGCCCCGGTGGACCAGGGCGCGGAAGCCGTGCCCCGGGCGGGTGGGGCGGCCCCAGTCGACGGCGTGGCGGCTGTGGTGTTCGGCGCCCGGCGGCAGCGTCCGGTACCCGTCGTCGCAGGGGGCGGTCCGGCCCTTGTGCACGTAGGCCGTGTCCGGCTGTCCGGCGAAGAGCAGTGCGCCGCTGACGCCCAGCAGGCAGATGCCGCGCCCGCCGGACAGCGCGCCCAGGGATCCGTCGCCGGGTTCCGCCGCGTAGAGGGTGGCATACCACCTGTGGGAGGGCGCGCCCCACTCCGCGTGGGCGGCGGGCACGGGGAGCCGGTGGTCCTCGACGACCAGGCCCTCGTCGGGGCACGGGCCGAGCCGCGGCACGACGCGTGAGGGGTCGGCGGACGGGTTGCCGCGGTACAGGACCTGGGGCAGCGTGACGGACTCGGGGCGCAGCGCGGGCAGGGGCAGGCACACCCCCAGCACGGCTTCCCGGATGTGGTGCTGGGACGTGTTGCGCCAGGTCACGTCCAGGCGGAGCATCCCCCGGACGAAGGCGCAGCGCAGGTCGGCGACGAGCCCCGGCGGCCCGTCGTCGAGCTCCACGCTCACCGCGAGGGACCGGTCGTCGCAGTCGGCCCGCCAGCTGCGGAGTCCGGGGCGCAGGACCGCCCACGGCCGCCCCACGGACACCACGAAGAGGTCGTGCAGGTCGACCTCGAAGCACCGGCCCCCCGGGTGCGCGGCATGTCCGAAGCCGAGACGTGGCCGGCCGTCAGGCCCTTCGGCCAGTTCCAGCCACCTGTCACCGTCAGCGATGCGAGACATTACCAACTCCCCATCCATGCACAGGTGTTGACCGCACTCACGGTCGACGGAACCATTGTGGCATTCGAGTGGCATGCCAGTGGAGTACCGCGACGAAAGGGACCCCGCATGAATGCACAACCACACGACCAGAACCCCGGGCAGGAGCCGTCGGGGCCGAGCCGCCGGAAGATCGTGACGGCCGGGGCGGCGGTGGGGGCCGCGGCCCTCACCGGCGTCTCGCTGGCCGCGTCGAGCCCGGCGCAGGCCCGTCCGGTGACCGCGCCGAGAAGCGCGGCGGGGGCGGCCGCGTGCACGACGATCCCGAACAAGTACAACGAGCCGTTCGAGGTCTGCGACGACGAGCTGTTCGTCTTCATGGCCAACTACAAGCCGTTCGAGAACCCGGGCTTCTTCGACAAGGTCATCGGGGACAAGATGCGCGCGGCGTTCCCCGGTCTGAAGATCAAGGCCGTGGCCTGGGACTACCCGGTCCGCTACGAGGACCTCGACAAGGCCGGCGTGGTGCCGGACATCATCATCGAGGACCCGCGCCGGCGCGTCGACCGCGACCTGGAGCCGCGCGGCTGGGTGCGCGACCTCACCGCCGACCTGGCCACCGCGGGCATCGACGTCGGCTCCCTCAACCCGGCCACCGTGGAACTGGTCAGAGCGCGCTCTGACGGCGGCCTGTACGGCGTGCCGCTGTTCGTCGACGACTTCGTCCTGTTCCACAACAAGAAGATCTTCGACATGAAGGGACTCAGGCCGCCGACGAACGGAGTCACGTACGACGAGGCGTTCCGCCTGGCCAAGAAGCTCACGTTCGAGCAGGACCTGGTGGCCTACAAGGGCTACCTCCAACACCCCGACCTGTACCTGGAGTTCAACCAGCTCGGTCTGTACCCGTTCGTGCCCGGGTCGAGCGAGAACCCCGCGCCCGAGGACATCCGGGTGAACATCACCTCGGAGGGCTGGCAGCGGCTCGGCACCAACCTGGAGCGCTTCCTGCTCCACCCGCACAACATCTTCACCACGGTCGACGACTACCTGCTGACCGGCCACGTGGCGATGGCGGTGGACAGTCTGTGGAAGCTGCCCGCGTACGCCCTCAGCCCGCTCTACCTCCAGGAGGACGACGCCGAGGAGTGGCGGGAGCTGGCCAAGGGCGTGCAGCTGGGGGTCACCTCGGTGCCGGTGCTCGGCGGCGGTGACACGTCGGGGTACCAGCCCAACACCATCGCCGCGTTCCTGCCGCCGCAGTCGACGAAGAAGGCCGAGGCCCTCCAGGTCCTCAAGTGGCTGGTCTCCCAGGAGGCACAGACGGAGCTGGCCCGGCACGCCATCAAGCCGGCGCTGCGCTCGGGCGCGGTCGAGGCGGCGTTCGGCAAGGCGATCCCGGAGCTGGCGGGCGTCGACACGTCGGGCGTCTTCTGGGCCGAGAACGCGGCGGTCAAGAACTACAAGAACACCGAGTACTGGGACCTGCCCATGTACATGGTGTTCCGGCAGCACGTCCTCAAGGACGGCCTGCGGGTGTCGTCGGCCCTGAAGGTGGCGGAGACCGTCGACATCCCCGCCTACATCAAGGCGCAGGCCGCCTCCGGCAAGGACTGGTGAGGACCGCCCTCAGCTCCTGCGCAGCCGTATCGCGAGGTACGGCTGCGCGGGGAGCTCGACCTGGAGGGTGCCGCCGGACACGGGCGCCTGCGGGCTGAGGGTCATGTTCCAGGTGTCGATCACGTCGACGGTCCAGCGGCCGTTGGCGAGGTCGAAGGGGCGGCGGGGATAGCGGTGCGGGCCCAGGTACTGGAGCACGTACTCCCCCGCCACCTCCAGGGTCGAGGCGTCGTACGTCTCCGGGGTGTGCGTCAGGCCCTCGCCCGGCGCGTCGTCGAGGACGGCGCGCAGGAACGCGACCCGCTCGACCGCCGTACCGCTGAGCTCCCCGCCGCCCGCGCTCCACGGCGTGGGACCCCAGGACTCGGCGTGCGCCGCATAGCCGCCCCGGCACACGGCCTCCCACATGCGGGCGGTCAACTCCTGCCCAGGAAGCGCTTGTTCGGGGTCGTCGACGGCGTCACCCTCGGCGCCGCAGTCGTCGACGACGACCGGTTTGCCGAGGGTATGCACGAGGCCGGAGACGGCGCGGGTCTGCGCATGCCGCACGGAGGCGTGGGTGATCCACGGCGCGCCGAAGTCCGTTTCGGGCGGGCCGTGCACGGTGAGCGGGTGGTGGCCGTGGTCGTGCTCCTGGATGTCGGTCTGCGCCTCGTGGTCGGCCGGCGCGCTCCACCAGACGTGGGGGTGGTGGGCCAGGCGTCGGACGGTGGCCGCGATGGTGGACCGGTCCCCGAGGACGATCTCGGCCTGGAGGCCCGACCGGCCGCAGGCGGCCACCTGGTGGTCGAGGACGTCCAGCGGGAGCGACGCGGACGCGGTGAGGCGGACCCGGTTGAAGGGCCCGCCCGCGAGTGCCCGCAACGTCCTGGGGTCGGCCTGGGGAACGGTCGTCGTGATCGGATGGTAGGGAGTGCCGTCGGCGTGGCGGAAGCGGGTGCCGTGCACGTGGACCGGGCCGTGGGCGCCGTTCATGGGTCTCCTGGTGAGGCGGGTGTGCGGGTGGGACGGGGCGGGGCGCGCTCCTCAGGCGGTCCGGGACGACGTCAGCCGCACGGCCAGGTCCGGGCGGTGGTCCAGGGGGACGCGGACCCGGCCCGTGCGCGGCGGTCCCGACAGCGGGGTGACCGTCATGTTCCACGTGTCGATCAGGTCCACTCGCCAGGGTCCTCCGGCTTCCGGCAGCTCGACGTCCCGGTGCGGGTGCCGGCGGTCGCCGAAGTAGACGAAGCGGTCCTCGGGCGCCGCCTGCTCCCACAGGCGCCGCAGGAACGCGACCCTGGGCACCGCCTCGCCCTGGAGCCGCCCGCCCCGGGAGATCCAGGCGGCACCGTCCGGATCCTCTTCCGGGTAGCACTCACCGTGGCCCACGTACGCGCCGGCGGTCATGCCGTGCCAGAACTGGCGCAGCAGGGCCTGGCCGGTGAGGTTGCCCCACCGGCGGCCGAGGATGCCCTCGTAGCCGATCTCGTCCAGCACGACCGGCTTGGGCACGCGGTCGAGCCACTCGGGGGCGAACGAGGCGTCCCAGTGCTGGACGGACTGGTGGGTGGTCCACGGCGCACGGAAGTCGAAGACGCTCTCGTACTCGTACATGCGGGTGCCGTTGTGGATGGACCTCAAGTGCTGGTAGGGGTCGAGGCGTTGGACGTGACGGCCGATGTGGTGCCAGTCGTCGAGGGTCTTCGCCTTGTTGAAGTCGTACTCGTTGGCGATCGACCACCAGACGTTGCGGTACGCGGCGAGGCGCGCGACCGTGTACCGCACGAGGGCGAGGTCGGCCTCGCGGCTCATGTCGTCGACGCCCCAGTGCCCTTCGTCGTAGGGGTGGAAGAGGATGACGTCGGCTTCGATGCCGAGGCCGCACAGGTCGCGGACACGGCGTTCGAAGCGTGCGAAGAACTCCGGATCGAACCGCGTCGTGTCCAACTCACCAGGGGCGGGCGGCTGTTGGCCGTGTCCCGGGTACGGCAGTCGTGGCGGGTTCATCGCGCGGGTCGGCAGGAGGCACATGCGGACCTTGTTGAACGGGGAGTCGGCGAGCGAGCGCAGGGTGCGCTCCTCCAGCTTCTCGTCCTCGTCGTGGGTCCAGTGGTAGCAGGTGGTGCCGAAGGGGTGGTACGGGGTCCCGTCGGCGTGGGCGAAGGTGCGCGGGCCGGCCACGCGGACCGGTCCGTGGTTGGCGGGGCCCGCGGGCAGACAGTGGAACCTCCCCTCGGCGCCGTCCAGCCGGGGCGCGTTCGAGCGGGTCGTGTACGTCCAGGGGCCGGTCCTGTCCGGCATGAACCGCACCCGGTAGGTGCCGTCGCCGTCGTAGAAGCCGTCGGCCCGCACCACGCGGTGCCCGTGCCGGAACTCGGCGCCGAACTCGACGTCCTGGTAGGGGTTTCCGTCGGCCGAGCCCGGCAGCGACAGCTCGAAGGGGTCCCATCGCTCGACCGCGTCCACCGCGCTCACCGTCGCCCCTGCCTGATCCATTCCTCGGTCACCGTCGCGTGCCTGATGGTCTTGCGGAGGTAGGAGTACGCGACGTGGATCCGGTCGTCACGGGTCTGCAGGAGGCACGGGTAGGAGTAGCCGTACTCGGTCTCCCGGTACTCGTCGTCGGCGGTCTGCAGATCGCGGCGCCAGGGCCAGGTGCGGCCGTCGTCGTCGGAGAGGGCCAGGGTGAGCGGCGTGCGCAGCGCCTTCTTGCGGCGGCCCGCGCCCGATCCGACCCAGCGGTACTCGCCGCGCTCCAGGCTCGCATGGTTGTAGACGAGGGCGAGGGCGCCGCTGCGCAGCCGCACGGCCTGAACCGCCGAGTTGTTGTTGGGGAGTTCGGTGGGCACGGGAGTGGTCCAGGTGCGGCCGGCGTCCATGGACACGGTCGCATGGATGCGGTCGGCGGCGCGGCTGCGGAGCAGCCCGAGGAGGGATCCGTCCGACCGGGGCACGACGGACAGCTGCACCAGATGGTCGCTGCCGGGGACGTCGTACTCCTTCCAACTGCCGCCCTGGTCCTCGCTGATGAGGACCGTGGAGTGCTCACCCGTGCTGCGGCAGCGGTAGGCGGGCAGCAGCCAGGAGCCGTCGCCCGGGTCGAGCGGCGGGTTGCGGACGAAGATGCCGGGGCCGTCGTGGGCGATGCGCGGGGCGTCCCAGGTGCGGCCGCCGTCGCGGGAGGTGCGCGTGACCAGGCGGGCCGTCTTCTGGTCGTGCGGTTCGTCGGACGGGTGGAACAGGTGGATCGTGCCGTCGGGGAGCCGGGCGATGACCGGGTTCTGTTCGGCGCGGTCCGGGTCGGCGGAGAGGGCGACGGGCGTCGTCCACCGGTCGGCGCCCGACGGCAGCCGCGACAGGACGACGTTCGTGTCGCGGTCGCCCTCGTCGGGGCCGTTGAACCAGGCGCAGAGCAGGTCGCCGTCGTCGAGTTCGAGGAGGCACGCGGCGTGGCTGTCGCGGGGGTGGAGGGTGGGCAGCAGCGCTTCGTGGACGGCCGGGTCGCCGGGGCGTTCCCGGACGACGCCGTCGAAGCGCGGGTCGTGCGTCACCTGGTCTTCGGTCACGGTCCGTCGACTCCCTTCAGGTCGAGCTGGCCGGCGAAGTGGCAGGCCGAGGTGCGGCCGGGTGCGACGAGCCGCAGGGCGGGCACGTCGGTGCGGCACACGTCCTGGGCGTAGGCGCAGCGAGGGTGGAACGGGCAGCCGGACGGCACGTTCGACGCGTCGGCGACCTCGCCGCGCAGCACGATCCGCTCGCGGCGCCGGGCCGCCGGGTCGGGGTCGGGCACGGCCGACAGGAGTGCCTCGGTGTAGGGGTGGAGGGGCTGGCCGTACATCTCCTCGGTGGCGCCGGTCTCCACCACTCGGCCCACGTACATGACGGCGACCTCGTCGGCCATGTACTCGACGACGCCGAGGTCGTGCGAGATGAACAGGTAGGTGAGGTCGGACTCGTCCTGGAGATCCTTCAGGAGGTTGAGTATCTGGGCGCGGACGGACACGTCGAGGGCGCTGACCGCCTCGTCGGCGACGACCAGGCGCGGTGCGAGCGCCAACGCCCGTGCGATGCCGACGCGTTGGCGCTGTCCGCCGCTGAACGCGTTCGGGTAGCGGCGCAGGTACTCGGGGCGCAGTCCGACGCGGCGCAGCAGTTCGGCGACGCGTTCCTCGGTCTCCTTGGCGCTCAGGCGCAGGTTCACGCGCAGGGGTTCGCCGACGATCTGGAGGAGGGTCATCCGCGGGTTGAGGGAGGCGAACGGGTCCTGGAAGACGAGGCGGATCTCGCTGCGGTAGGGCTTGAGGCCCTTCTCGTCGAGGGCGGCGAGGTCGACGGCGGTGCCGTCGGTGCGGTGGTAGACGATCTCGCCGGACGTCGGCGGGTGGACGCGCAGCAGGCAGCGGCCGAGGGTGCTCTTGCCGCAGCCGGACTCGCCGACGAGTGCGACGGTGCGGCCCGCGGGGATCGTCAGGTCGACGCCGTCGACGGCCCGTACGGTGCCGACGGTGCGGCCGAACAGGCCGCGGCGGATGGGAAAGTGCTTGGTCAGGCCGCGGGTCTGCAGCAGGGCGGTGTCGGTGCGGGTGGCGGCGACGGTCATGAGGCGGCCTTCCCCTCGTCGTCGCGCACGTCCTCGTAGCGCAGGCAGCTGACCGTGCCGTCGGTGCCGGCGGCCGGTGCGGGCAGGGGTGCCGGGACCCGGCCGGGCACGGTGCTGTCGCAGCGGCCGGCCATGAACTCCTCGCAGCGCGGATGGAACGGGCAGCCCGGTGGTCGCGCGTACGGGCCAGGCACCATGCCCCGGACGGGACGCAGCCGTTCGCGTCCGCCCGAGCCGAGCTTGGGGACCGAGCGCAGCAGCGCCCGGGTGTACGGGTGGCGGGGGCTGCGCAGGACCGTGTCGGTGGTGCCGGTCTCGACGACCGAGCCGAGGTACATGACGGCGATCCGGTCGGCCATCTGCGCGGCCACCCCCAGGTCGTGGGTGATGAGCATGACGGCCATGCCGGTGTCCCGCTGGAGTTCGCGCAGCAGGTCGAGGATCTGTGCCTGGGTGGTGACGTCGAGGGCGGTGGTGGGTTCGTCGGCGATGAGCAGGTCGGGGCCGCAGGACAGGGCCATGGCGATCATGGCGCGCTGCAGCATGCCGCCGCTCATCTGGAACGGGTACTCGTCGGCGCGCCGCTCGGGCGCGGCGATGCCGACGCGGCGCAGCAGGTCGACGACGCGGGTGCGGGCCTCGGCCTTCGTGGCCCGGCCGTGCAGGACGAGCGACTCGCCGATCTGGTTGCCGAGGGTGTGCATGGGGCTCATCGAGGCGATGGGCTCCTGGAACACCATGGCGACCTTGCGGCCGCGCACCGAGCGCAGTTCGGGGCCCGGCGCGGTGACCATGTCGACGACGCGGTCCGCGTCGTGGACCCGGATGCTGCCGCCGGTGATCCGGCCCGGCTTGTCGATCAGGCGCAGCACGGAGCGGGCCATGACGCTCTTGCCGCAGCCCGACTCCCCCACCACGGCGAGGACCTCGCCCCGGCCGATGGTGAGATCGACGCCGGACACGGCCCGTACGGTGCCGTCGTCGAGTTCGAAGCAGGTGTGCAGGTCCTCGATCTCCAGGATCGGCGCGGCTCGGGTGCTCACGTCACTCCCCTCCTCGGGCGCATCACTTGGCGGATCACTTGTACGGGTCGGCGGAGTCGCGCAGACCGTCGCCGACGAAGTTCATGGCGAGGACGGTGACGAACACCGCGACGCCGGGGATCAGCAGCCACGGAGCGGTCTCCACGGTGCGGATGTTCTGAGCCTCCTGGAGCAGCACGCCCCAGCTGACGGCGGGTGACTGCAGGCCGAGGCCGAGGAAGCTCATCGCGGTCTCGCCGAGGATCATCCCGGGGACGGCCATGGTCAGCGAGGCGATCACGTGGCTGGACATCGACGGCACCATGTGCCGGAAGATGATCCGGCCCCGGCCGCAGCCGTCGAGCCGTGCCGCGGTGACGAAGTCCTCCTCCCGCAGCGAGAAGAACCGGCCGCGCACGACGCGGGCCAGACCCGTCCAGCCGATCACCGACAGGATCGTGGTGATGGCGAAGTAGCGGGCCAGCGGCCCCCATTGGTCGGGGACGGCCGCGGACAGGGAGAGCCACAGCGGCAGGGTGGGGATGGACATCAGGAACTCGATGACGCGCTGGATGGCCAGGTCGGGGGTGCCGCCGAAGTAGCCGGAGATCCCGCCGAAGAGGAGCCCGAGCACGAAGCTGACGGCGACGCCGACGAGTCCGATGGAGAGCGAGACGCGCGCCCCGTGGATGATCCGGGAGAACACGTCGCGGCCCGCCCGGTCGGTACCGAGGAAGTACACCTTCTGGTCCGGGTCCGCGGACGCGAACAGGTGCCGGTCCCAGGGGATGACGCCCCACATCTTGTACGCGTCGCCCTTGGCGAAGAAGGTCACCGGGATCCGCTTGCCGGGGTCGACGGTGTGGATCTGCTCGAACGTCTCCGGGTCGCGCTTGGTGGTGTAGCCGTTGGCGTACAGCCGCAGTCCGTCGTCCCAGCTGAGGTCGACCTTGACGATCTGCGGCGGGGCGTAGGTGTGCTTCTCGTCGACGGCGCTGGGCGAGCCGGGCGCCAGGATTTCGGCGAAGGCGACGACGAAGTAGGCGAACAGCACGACGACGGCGCCTGCGAGGGCGAGCCGGTGCTTGCGGAAGCGGCGCCAGACGAGGCGCCAGGGCGAGGCCTGCCCGCCGACGACGGGTGCGTCGTCGGCTTCGTCGACCGTTCGCTCGACCGTGGTGGTCACCATGGGCCGCTCACCCTCCCTCGTAGCTGTGCCGGATCCTGGGGTCCCACCAGGCGAGGGCGAGATCGCTGATCAGGGTGCCGATGACGGTCAGGGTGGAGAGGATCAGGATGAAGCTGCCGACGAGGTACATGTCCTGGTTGAGGACGCCGCCGAGCATGAGGGGCCCGGTGGTCGGCAGGTTCATCACGATCGAGATGATCGTCTCGCCGCTGATGAGTCCGGGCAGCAGCCAGCCGACGGTGGAGAAGAACGGGCTCATCGACGTCCGCACCGGGTACTTGAGCAGCAGTTTCCACTCGGGCAGTCCCTTCGCCCGCGCGGCGACGACGTACGGCTTGTACAGCTCGTCGAGGAGGTTGGCGCGGATGATGCGGATGGCGCCGGCGGTGCCGGAGACCGCGATGATCAGGATCGGCAGCCACAGGTGGCTCGCGGCGTCCAGGACCTTGCCGAGATTCCAGGCGGCGTCCTGGTACTCCGGTGAGAAGAGGCCGCCGGGACTCTGTCCGAACCAGCGCATGCCGACCCACATGAGGACGAGGGCGAGCATGAACTCCGGGACGGCCATGCCGATGAAGCCGAAGAACGTGGCGGCGTAGTCACCGGGCGAGTACTGGCGCACCGCGGAGTAGATGCCGATGGGCCAGGCGATGGCCCAGATGAGGAGCATGGTGGCGACGGAGAGGAAGAAGGACAGGCCGACCCGGTCCCAGATGAGGTCGCTGACGGGCCGCATGTTCCAGGCGAAGGCCTGGCCGAAGTCGCCGTGGAACACGATGTTCGTGATCCACTTCCAGTACTGGGCGAAGAAGGACTGGCCGAGGCCGTACCGGTCGCGCAGTGCGGCGACCTCGGCGGGTCCCATGATCTCGCCGCGCTCCTCGGCGTTGGCCTGGAGCGTCGAGACGTAGTCGCCCGGCGGAAGACTGATGATGAAGAACGTCGCCAGCGAGACGGCCCACAGGGTGACGGCCATCCATCCCAGGCGCCGGACGAGGAACGCGAGCATGCGCTGAACTCCCGTCCGCCGTCAGGCCTTCGACTTGAAGTAGTACGTGCTGGGGTTGCTGGGCCCCGGTGCCTGGTGCATGCCGGCGGCGCTGAACGACGTCGGGACGTTGCGCAGGGCCGTCTTGGTGATGCCGTAGTCCTTGGGCGGTGTGGAGATGCCGATGTAGTAGAACTCCTCCTTCGTGATCTCCAGGATCTGCCGGGCGAGGCGGGTCGCCCGGGCGGTGTCGAAGGTGGCGCGCATCTGGTCGAAGAGTTCGAGCTGCCGCTTCACGCGGGCCGGGGGCTCCTCGCCGTCCTTGCCCTCGCGCAGGTACCACTTGGCCCACTGGCCGCCGTAGCGGGAGGAGCCGCGGGGGTTGCTCGGCAGGTAGTAGTGGTCGCCGCCGTCCCCGGTGCGGACGTCGAAGTTGTTGCAGTCCCAGGTGGACGCCTCGGCCTTGCCGGCCTCGACCCGCTCCCAGTAGAGGGTCTCGGCGACGCGGGAGACGGTGGCGTCGACGCCGACCTTGCGCCAGTCGGAGCGGATGAGGTCCATGGCGTCGACCTGGTCGGCCATGTCGGAGACGACGAGGACGGTGAAGGCCAGCGGGTCGCCGTCCTTGGTGAGCCGGATGCCGTCGCCGTTGCGCTTGGTGTAACCCCCTCGGTCCAGGGCCTCGTTCGCCTTGGCGACGGAGTACTCGGTGTACTGGGTGCCCAGTTCCTCGTCGTACAGCTCGTTGCCGGGATTGGGCCCGGCCTGCCAGGGCTTGCCCTGTCCGGCGAAGACCGTGTCGATGATCTTCTGGCGGTTGATGGCGTAGGAGAGCCCGACGCGGAAGTCCTTGTCGGCGTACAGGGCCCGCTTCTTCCTGTCGGGGTGGGTCTGGTTGAAGCCGATGATCATCGTGTTGGCGGAGTCGGGCTCGACGTCGATGATGCGGTAGCCGCCCTTGGCGCGGTTGCGGGAGATCACCGGCTTGTTGCGGACGGTGCCGAACTGGTAGAGCTGCATGTCCAGGTCACCGTTGGAGATCTTGAGGACCTCGACCTCCACTTCCTGGAGGATGTCGACGACGACCTTGTCGATGTACGGGAGTTGCGCGCCGTCGGAGTCGACCTTCCAGTAGTAGGGGTTGCGCACACAGGTCACGCTGCTGCCCTTGGTGACCTCGGTCTTCGGCAGCCAGGCGTTGACGGTGGGCATCTTCGGGTTGCTCCACGCCTCGGAGACGACCGGCAGATAGGCGATCCAGTCGGCCAGCCCGGCGTCCTTGGCCAGCTTGTTCGCGTCCTTGTTGTACCTGGGGTGGAACTGCTTGAGATAGTGCTTGGGCAGGAACATGAAGATGCCGGTGGTACCGGCGATCTCCTCCAGGAAGCCGGGCTTGGGCTCGTCGAAGACGTACTTGACGGTGAGGTCGTCGACGGCTTCGAAGCGGGCCGGCTTGCCGTTCTTGTTCAGCCACAGCGCGTAGAGCCCGTACGGGTGGTACTTGGCGTCCGCGTTGTAGTCGTCGAAGGCGAACGCGAAGTCGTCGACGGTGAGCGGCTTGCCGTCGGACCACTTCATGCCCTTGCGCAGGTGGAACACGAACTCCTTGCCGCCACCGATCACCTCGTACTTCTCGCAGACGTTCGGCAGGATCTTCGTCTTCGTCACGCCCTGCCACTCGGGTGCCCAGCGCACCAGCGGCTCGTAGCCCATGCTGAAGCGCAGCCAGCCCATGTCCTCCGGCGTGATCATCGCGGAGTGCCAGGTGCCGCCGTAGACGCCGGTCTCCTGGAGCGGCTTCACCTCAAGCGGCTTGCCGGGCAGGCGCTCCTCGACCTTGGGCAGCTTTCCGGCGTCGGCCTGCTTCTTCAGGGACGGCGCCTCCTTGCCCTTCTGGCCGCCGGCCGAGTCGCCGTTGTCGGCGTCGGTGTCGAAGAAGCCGCAGCCGGACAGGGCGCCCGAGAGGGAGGCGGCGGCGAGGACGCCGCCGCCCGCGCGCAGCAGGGTGCGGCGGGGCAGACGGGTGCGGTCAGGAGTCATCTCCACGCTCCTTTGCGTCGAGTGCCGCCGCCTCGAGGTCATGGACGAGAGGCACCACGGTGGCGGTGAGGCCGCGCTCCTCCTCGGCGCTCAGGCGCGCCAGCGGGGGTGCGGCATGGGCGGACGTGATGCGGCCCTGGGCCGCGAGGACGTACTTGGCGGTGCTGACGGTGGCGGACAGGGTGGGTTCGCTGCGGGAGCTCGCCATCGCGTCGAGGAGGTCCTCCAGTTGTTCCTGGAGGGCACGGGCCCGCGCGAACTCACCCGAGCGGGCCGCCTCGTACAGGGCGACGAGGTGGCGCGGCGTGAGGTTGGCGAGCGAGCTGGTGGCGCCCGCGGCGCCGGCGTACAGGGACAGGTCGGACAGGCCGCTGGCGCCCGCGAAGCAGTCGAGGCGGATGTCCCGGCGTGCGGCGCGGCGCATCAGGCGGCGCAGCCAGGTCAGGTCGCCGGTGCTGTCCTTGATGCCGGACAGCACGCCTTCGGCGGCGAGTTCGAGGACGCAGTCCGCCGTCAGGGCGGACTTGGTGAGCTGCGGGAAGTGGTAGGCGAGGACGGGGAACCCGGCGGCGTCGGCGATCGCGCGGTAGTGGTCGCGCAGTTCCGCGGTTCCGTACGGGGTGAAGTACGGGGCGATGACGGCGAGTTCGTCGGCTCCGGCGTCCACGGCGGCACGGGCCTGGCGGACGCTGAGGGCGGTCGCCGCGTCGCCGACGTGGGCGATGACGGGGACGCGGCCGGCCGCCGTCTTGGCGGCCACGGTCACGGCGAGGCTCCGCTCGTCCTCGTCCAGGGCGTGGAACTCCCCCGTGGTGCCGTTGATCCACAGGCCGTGCACGCCCGCGTCGATCAGTGCGTTCAGGTGGCATTCCAGGGACGGCCGGTCGAGCTGACCCACATCGGTCATGGGTAACACGGTCGGCACGATGATCCCATGGAGCGCTTGTCGCGGCATGGTCACCTCGGAGAAGCTCAGAGGGATGTCGGTGGTATGCCACGAGTTTGTTGAGGGGCGCCAAGGCCGTCAACCCCCGTGACACACCCAATAGTTGACTTCGCATCTCCCGAGACGCGCGGCTCACCTGCGGCATACCATGAGGGCGCACTTGCACCGGCAGCACTGGGAGGCGGCATGATCCGAGCGCGAGCGGCACAGCAGGCCCGCGCTGAGGAGGGCACGAGCGTGGAGAACGCGACGGGCACGGACCTCGGACCGGACGAGAGCCTGGAGGCGCGGGCCTCACGGGCCATCGTGGAGTGGCTGACGGTGGAGAACCCGGCCCCGGGGCAGGCGGTGCCGGTGCGGGAGTTCGCCCGCCGCCTCGGCATGAGCCGTACGCCGGTGCGCAGCGCGGTGGGCCGCCTCTACGAGCGGGGCCTGCTCGCGTACGACGCGACGGTGGGCTTCACGGTGGCGATACCGTCGCTGTCCAGCGTGTACGAGCTGTTCGAGCTGCGGCTGATGCTGGAGTCGCACGCGCTGCGGCTGTTCGCCGACCGCACCGACCGCGAGCCGCCCGCCCGGCTGCGCGAACTGGTCGTCGAGGCCGACGAGTTGGCGCGGGAGGCGCTGGCGGACCCGACGCGGTACGCCGACTTCCGGGACAACGACGCCCGCTTCCACCGGGAGCTCGTGAAGCTGGGCAGCCTGCCCATGCTGCTCGACCTGCACGACGACCTGAATCTGAGCATCCACGTGACGCGCGCCGGTCTGAAGGCGCCCATCACCCCGTCGCGGCTGAACGTCGCGGTGGACGAGCACCGGGCGATCGTCGACGCGCTGCAGTCCGGCGAGCGGCTGCGGGCGCGGGAACTGCTGGAGGCGCACATCCTGCGGGTCCGCGACCAGACGATCGCCTTCCTGGCACGGCCCAGCCTGTGAACCCCTGACTCCTGGAGGTCCTGTGGACGGCCCGGTACTCCCCTCCCCCGGCGCCCTGTCGGCACACCGCCCGCCGCCCGACGCCGGGGTACGGGTCACCGGCGGCCTGTTCGGCCGCTGGCTCGACGTGAACCGCGCCGGGAGCATTCCGCTGGCGCTGCACCATCTGGAGACGTCCGGCGCGCTCGGCAACCTGCGGATCGCGGCCGGTCTGGAGTCCGGGTCCTTCCGGGGGCCGGTGTACGCGGACTCCGACGTCCACAAGATGCTGGAGTCGGCGGCCTGGCAGCTGCAGCACACCGAGCACGACGCCGGGTTGAGCACCTTCCTGGACGAGGGTGCGCGGCTGCTCGCCCGCGCCCAGGAGGACGACGGCTATCTCGACTCCCACTACCAGGTGGCCGAGCCGGAGCGCCGGTACGCGCGCCTGGTCGACAGCCACGAGCTGTACTGCGCGGGCCATCTCCTCCAGGCCGCGGTGGCCGTGCACCGGACCACGGGCGGCACGGAACTGCTGACGGTGGCGCGGCGGCTCGCCGACCATCTGTGCGCGGTGTTCCTCGACGATGCGGGTCCCGGGCTCGACGGGCATCCGGAGGCGGAGACCGCCCTGGTCGAGCTGTACCGGGTCACCGGCGACGAGCGCTGCCTGACGCTCGCGACGCGGCTGGTGGAGCGGCGCGGGCACGGCCTTGTGGGCCGGCACAAGCACGGGACGCGGCACCGCCTCGACCACCTCCCGGTCCGTTCGGCGCCGTCGGTCACCGGGCACGTGGTGCGGGCGCTGTACCTGGAGGCGGGCGCGGTCGACGTGGCGGTGGAGACGGGCGACAAGGAGCTCCTCGCCGCCAGCGCCGCACGCTGGACGGACATGGCGGCCACCCGCACCTCGCTGACCGGCGGCCTGGGGTCGCGGCAGGTCGGGGAGGTGTTCGGCGAGCGGTACGAACTCCCGCCCGACCTGGCGTACAACGAGACGTGCGCGTCGGCGGCGAGCATCCAGTGGTCGTGGCGGCTGCTGCTCGCCACCGGCGAGGGCCGGTACGCGGATCTCCTGGAGCGCACGCTGTACAACGCGTTCGCGGCGGCCCGCTCCGCCGACGGGCGCACCTACTACAAGGGCAACCCGCTGCAGCGCCGCCCCGATCACGCGGAGGCCGTGGGCGATCCCCGCTGCCGCGACGAGTGGTTCTACTCGGCGTGCTGCCCGCCCTCCGTGACCCGCCTGGTCGCCTCCCTGCCGCACTACGCGACGACCACGGCCGACGACACCCTGTTCCTTCACCTCTACGCGCCGATGCGCATCGCGTGCACGCTGCCCACCGGACAGGTCGCGCTGCGGGTGGAGACGGAGTACCCCTGGGACGGCACGGTCCGCATCACGGTCGAGGACGCCCCGGACGGTGACTGGACGCTGGCTCTGCGGGTGCCGCCGTGGAGTGCGCGCACCCGCCTCGACGGGGAGCCGGTGGCCCCCGACGCGCAGGGGCGGCTGCTGCTGCGGCACGCCTGGCGGGCGGGCGACGAGGTGGTGCTCGACCTCGACATGACGCCACGGCTGACCGCGGCCCACCCGAGGATCGACGCGCTGCGCGGCAGCGTCGCCGTCGAGCGCGGCCCGCTCGTCTACTGCTTCGAGCAGACGGACCAGCCGGCGGGCACCGACGTGGACGAACTGGCGCTCCCGGCCGACGCGGAGCTGCGGGTCACCCACGTGCCCGACCTGCCGGGCGTCGGCCGGACCGTGCGGATCGAGGCCGATGCGGAGACCGTACGGGCCCCGCACCGGGACGGGCTGCCGTACCTGAGCCCGGACACGCCGCTGGAGCGCCGCCCGGCGACCGCCACCGCGGTGCCCTACTTCCAGTGGGACAACCGCGGCGACGGTGCGATGCGCGTCTGGGTTCCGGTCACTTATTGATCTTGACGAGGCTGAACTTCGCCGTCGCGTAGTGCGCGACGGCGTTCGCCTCCTTGTTCCCCTCGACGAACAGGCCCGCGTAGACCTGGTCCCCCATGGGGATGCGTTCGTAGCCGGCCCGCGTCCACTGCAGGGAGTCCGGGGAGATCTCCGAGGTGAACTCGTCGCCGCGCAGCGTGATCCGCAGCCAGTACGGCTTGTCGTCGAGCAGCTCGTCCTCCTCGTACGGGTACCGGCCGTCGCTCATCTCGGGGCCGTTCGCGTGGATGCGCTTCACGGCGCACTTCAGCCCGCCGTTGGCCACGTAGAGGCCGATGAGGTTGAACGGTGAATCGGGGGTCAGGTTGTCGCGGATCATGATGCCCGCGATGACCTCCTGGTAGACGGCGCTGAGCGAGTCGACGCGGGCGATCAGCTCCACCACCTCGTCGCCGGGGCTGTCGATCTTCTGGTAGACGAAGTGGCAGCTGTCCTTGCGCCCCTTCATCTTGCCGGAGCCGCTCAGGGTGAACTTCCCCGACTCCAGGGCCGCGGCGCCCGCGATGGGCACGTCCCCGAGGTCCATCGCCGTCCAACTCCCGAGGTCCGTCGTCTTGTTGACGTGGACGGGGACCGGCGAGGAGGTGGTGGACGTGCCGGTGGAGTCGGTGGCGCGGGCGGTGAGGTGGTGAGTGCCGGCCGTGGCGCCCTTCCAGGTGATCTCGTACGGGGCGGAGATGGCCTCGCCGATCTTCTCGGCGTCGGCGTAGAACGCGACGGCCGCGATGTCGGCGCCGCCCCGGGCGGTGGCGTCGGCGCGCAGGGTGAGGTCCGCGGTCCCCGTGGCGTTCGTGGTCACGCTGTCGGCGGCCGGGCCGGTGAGGGCGACCTCGGGGTTCGGCGCGCCCACGGACTTCAGGGAGTTGAGGTACAGCTCCAGGTTGCTGTAGCCGGTCTGCGGGTCGATGGCGGCGCCGTCCGCCGGGTCCTTGGGGTCGAGGCCGTGGGCCTTCTCCCAGGCGTTGGGGATGCCGTCGTGGTCGCTGTCCTTGGGAGCCTCTGCGGAGGCCAGGGGGACGACGCCGCCGACCTCCTTCTGCGAGTTGATCATGCGGCCGGTGCCGTTGCGCACGTCGTTGATCACGCGGGCGTCGACGGCGTCGCGGCGCGGCAGGACCGCACCCGCGTCCGCCAGGACAGAGGCGTAGGCGTCCTTCGCCGACTGCGCCTCGATCGGGTCGGGGAACTCCAGGGGCTCCGCGCTCAGCGTGCAGCCGCCCGCCGAGAAGTCGATCCCGCGGACGTTGTCGGCGGTGATGTCCGAGTGGCCCTCGATGACGTTGCCGCTGACGTGCCAGGTGCCGCCGCGGTCGGGCGAGACGATGACCGGTGCGATGGCGGCGAGGGTGTCGGGGCCCGGCTTGTAGTAGTTGCCGATCATGTTGACCCCGGCGACCCACTCCCCGCCGTAGCAGGACGTGTAGCCGTAGTTGTAGATCACGTTGTTGCGGTGGTCCACGTTGCTCGGCACGTCCTCGACGAAGCTGAACCGCGGGTTCCGGCCGCCCTGGTGGACCAGGAGGTTGTGGTGGTACGTGACGTTGTCCCCGCCCCACAGGCCGCCGTAGCCGTGCAGTCCCTTCGGGTGCACGGACTGGGCGAGGCCCTCGGCGATGATGCACCACTGCAGGGTGACGTTCTCGTTGCCGTACACGGAGCAGCACTCGTCGACCGCCCAGCTGAAGGAGCAGTGGTCGATGATGACGTTCCTGCACCCCTCCATGCCGAAGGTGTCGATGGGGGTGCCGAGGGTGTCCGTGCCGCGGAAGCGCAGGTGGCGCAGGATGATGTTCGACTGGTCGTTGATCTTCGTCTCGTTGCCGACGACGCAGATGCCGTCGCCGGGGGCAGTCTGTCCCGCGATGGTGATGTTGGAGCCGAGGATGTCGAGTCCGCCCTTGAGCTCGATGTTCCCGGAGACGCGGAAGACGACGGTGCGGTCGCCCGCGGAGACGGCGTCGCGCAGCGAGCCGGGGCCGGAGTCGGCGAGGGTGGTGACCTCGTAGACCGACAGGCCGCGCCCGCCGGTGGCGTAACGGCCGCCGCCCTCCGCGCCGGGGAAGGCGAGGACCTCACCCGCCGCGTCGGCCGCGGCGGCGAGCTTCTCGGCGGCCTGGGCGGAGGGCAGGTGCAGGGCGGCGGCACCGATCAGCGCGCCCGCGCCGACGACGAAGGCGCGGCGGCCGAGCGGTCTCGCGGTGTCGGCCGCATCGGCGGCCGGATGTCCATTGAGCTGGGTCATGTCGGAGCTCCTCAGGGGGTTTCGGGCATGCGGTGGCCACGTCGGTGGCTCGGACGGTGGGCGCGCAGGGTCAGGTGGTGCGCGCGATCAGGCAGTGATCGAGGTCAAGCGGTGCGCGGAACGATTCGGTACGTGGCGCCGGGGCGCGTCGCGCAGACGACGACGTTCGCCTCGGGGCGGCTCGTACGGGGCGCGCCGGCCACGTCCACCGGCGCTTCGGTGCGCAGGCGCAGTTCGCGGCCCTGGAGGGAGTAAACGGTGGCGCGGGTCAATGCGCCGTCGGACCAGTGCGCGTCGATCTCGAACCCGCCGCGCGCCCGCAGGCCGCGGAACGAGCCGGCGGGCCAGGCGGCGGGCAGGGTCGGCAGCAGCGCCACCTCGTCGGCGTGGCTCTGCAGCAGCATCTCGGTGATGCCGGAGACGCCGCCGAAGTTGCCGTCGATCTGGAACGGCGGGTGCAGGTCGAACAGGTTGGGGGCGGTGCGCGCCGGGGTGAGCAGGCTCGCAAGGTGCTGGTAGGCGCGCTCGCGGTCGAGCAGCCGCGCCCACATGTTGATCTTCCAGGCGAGCGACCAGCCCTGACCCGCGGTGCCGCGCAGTTCGAGGCTGCGCACGGCGGCCGCCGCCAGGTCGGGCGAGCGCCGGGGGTCGATCTGGGCGCTGGGGAACAGCCCGTACAGGTGGGAGACGTGACGGCTCCTGACCAGGGCGGCCTCCTCCCAGTCGGTCAGCCACTCCTGGATCTGGCCGAGGTAGCCGATCCGGGTCGGGGCGAGCCGGTCGCGGGCCTCGCGCACCCGCTCGCGCAGTCCCGGGTCGCGGTCGAGGACGCGGGCGGCCCCGCCGAAGGCGTCGAAGAGGTCGCGCAGCAGCTGCATGTCCATGGTGGGGCCCGCGCAGATGCTGACGCTCTCGCCCTCGTCCTGGTGGTGGGTGACCTCGGGCGACTGCGACGGGTTGGTGATGAGCCAGCCGTGCTCCGGGTCCTGGGTGAGGGTGTCGAGGAAGAACTCCACGGCCCCCTTCATCACGCGGTAGTCGTCGCGCAGCGCGTCCTCGTCGCCGGTGAAGCGGTAGCGCTCCCACAGCATCAGGCAGAGCCAGGCACCGCCGGTGGGCCACATTCCGTACTGGGCGAAGTCGACCGGGGCGGTGCCGCGCCAGCCGTCGGTGTTGTGGTGGGTGACCCAGCCGGGCGCGCCGTAGTGCGTCCGTGCGGTACGGGCGCCGGACTCGGCCAGCTCGTGGATCATGGCGACCGCGGGTTCCCAGCACTCGGCGAGGTTGGCGGGCCCGGCCGGCCAGTAGTTCATCTCAAAGTTGATGTTGACGGTGTACTTGGACTCCCAGGCAGGCGCCATGCTGTCGTTCCACAGCCCTTGGAGGTTGGCGGGCTGGCCGGGCGAGCGGGAGCAGGACATCAGCAGGTAGCGGCCGTACTGGTAGTAGAGCGCGGCGAACTGCGGGTCCTGCCCGTCGCCGAACCGGCCGATCCGCTCGTCGGTGGGCAGCGCCACCCGCTCCGAGGTGCCGAGGTCGATGCCGACCCGCCCGAACAGCCGCCGGTGGTCCTCGACGTGCCGCTCTCGCAGCCGGCCGTACGGGGTGCGGACGGCCGGGTCCGACCAGCGGCGGGCGCGGGCGACCGGGTCGGCGCCGACGTCCAGGTAGTTCCGGTAGCTGGTCGCCATGGAGACGACGAGGGTGACGGCGTCGGCGCCGGTCACGGTGAGGGTGCCCGCCGCCGCGTCGGTGCCGACCCGGCCGCCCTCGGCGACGGCGTGCGCGGTGGCCCGGAAGCGTACGGCGCCATCCCGTCCCTGCCAGGCACCGCTCACGCCGTCGAGGGCGATGGTGCGGTCGTCGACCGCCGAGGGCGTGGCCTGTTGAGGGGTGCTGAAGCGGGCCGTGAAGCCGACCTCGCCCGGGGTGTCCGCGGTGAGGCGGACGACGACGACCTGGTCGGGGGCGCTGGCGAAGACCTCACGGGTGTGGCGGACGCCGCCGCGGGTGTAGCGGACGCGGGTGACCGCCGTCTCCAGATCGAGTTCGCGTGTGTAGTCGCCGACGTCGCCGGTGGCGGTGAGGTCGAGTTCGAGGTCGCCCAGGACCTGGTAGGCGGCCTGCTCGCTGGGACTGCCCATGAACGAGCTGTCGACGAGTTTCTGGGCCTGGTTCCACTTCTCGGCGAGGACGAGGCGGCGGATCTCCTCGAGGTGGTCGACGGCGCCGGGCCGGTCGTAGTCGTGGGGGCTGCCGGCCCACAGGCTGTCCTCGTTGAGCTGGAGCCGTTCGGTGTCGGTGCCGCCGAACACCATGGCGCCGATCCGGCCGTTGCCGACGGGCAGCGCCTGGAGCCACTCGTCGGCCGGGGCGAGGTACCAGAGCCGCATCGGGTTGGCGGCGGCCTCGCCGTCGGCGGCCACGGCCGCCGTGAGGGGCAGCGCGGTGGCCGCCGCGGTGGCGCCCGCCACCGCGAGGACCCCGCGTCTGCTGATGTCAGTCATCGTCAACTCCTCTGCCTGTACAGGCGATTGAGGTCGGACACGACAGGTCGTACGGGCCGCCCATCGGCCAGGGCGGTGCGCAGCAGCTCGGACGCGGCGCGCTGGAACGCGGGGAAGCCGACTCCACGGGGCCGCACCCAGGAGCCGTCGACGGTGTCGAGCGTGGTGCGGAAGAAGCCGCCCCAGCGGCGGTCGGTGCGCGGGTCGGTCCAGGCGGCGCGGGCGGCGGGCTGTCCGCCGGTGACCGGGAAGAGTCCGCACTGGACGGGGTCCGCGAGCAGCCGCCCTAGGTGGTCGCGCAGCGCCTCGCGGATGAGCGGGTCGGCGGCGCGGCGGCGGGACACGGCGAGCCCGGTGCCGCCGAAGACACTGCCGGGGGTGCCGCCGGGCCGGGCGGTGGGGGCGGCGCCGAAGGTGAGCGGGTAGGGGCCGCACCGGGTGGCGGCCGCGTGGCCCGGGACCAGGGGGCAGTACGTCGGACCGTCGGCGCCCGCCAGGGCCGCGAGGACGTCGTCGGGCCGCTGCCGCCACAGACGTTCGTCGCTGCGCGCGGCCAGCGACGCCATGGTCTCCAGCGCCTGTTCGCCGACTTCGGCCGACACGAACTCGGCTCCCTCGCCCGGCCGTTCGCCGAGGCTGAGGCTGAGCGCGCACAGGGTGAGCAGGGCGTGCGGGCCGCCCAGGCACAGGGTCATCGGCAGCGCCGACGCCAGCACCTCGTCCCAGGTGACGGGGAGCGCCTCGCCGCGCAGGATGTCAGCCCGGCCGGCCGACATCTGCGCCGTCACGTCGTACGGAACCGCCCAGGGACGGCCGCCCCACTCGTACGCCGTGAAGGCGGGGCCGACGGATCCCGCCCGCCACCGCGCCAGTGCCGCCGTGCCGAGGAGGTCGTCGAGCGGCATCAGACAGTCCGCGGCGACCGCGGCACCCAGCCAGGCGTGCTCGATCTCCAACAGGTCGTACTCCGCCGCGAGTTCGGCGACGGGCACATCGTCCGTGCACCGGTGGGTCCAGCGCACGGGCAGGCCGACGGTCTCGCAGCCCGGCGGCAGCCCGGCGTCGATGCGGGAGAGTTCGGCCAGCGGTGCCGAGGCGCCGGGGCGGTCGCGGGTGAGGCCGCGCAGCGCGTCCGTCGTGGTGGGCGGTGCGTCGGGAGGGCTGCTCGACGAGGGGTTCATCTGGGCTCCTGACGGGCGGCGGGTGAAGGAAGGAGGCGGGGCGCGGGCGGGCCCGGAGCCGTCGGGCCCGCCCGCCGTGCGCGCGTCAGTCCCGTGTCACCTGGGGCTGGGGGTAGGGGAACGAGTCCGTGACGCCGATCTTGTCGTACTCCATGAGGGAGGCGTCGAAGCCGTCCTCCCAGTCGCCGTTGGTGACCTTGTTGCACTGGTACGCCTGGTACTTCTGGTCGGTCACCTTGCCGACCTGCACATTGGAGATGGCCCAGCCGCAGCCGCCCGCGTCCATGTGCACGCCGCGGGTGCCGGAGTCCGGCATGGAGGCGTCGGGGACGACGTCGCCGATCACGACCTGGTTCAGGGAGTTGACGACCGGGTGGTCGTCGGAGGCGTTCTGCAGGCCGTACGTGTAGAAGGCGCCCATGTCACCGCTGTCCATGCCGGTGTTCTCCAGGCGGATGTAGGAGATGTCGTTGCCGTCGGTGTAGGTCTGCCCGTTGACGGAGACCTCGGGGCGGCTGCGCAGGCTGATGCCGTAGCGGGCGCTGTGGTTGACGACGATGTGGCTGATCGTGTTGCGCCCGGTGTCCTGCAGTTCGAGGCCTGAGGCGTCGCCGGGCACCAGTTCGCCGACGTGGTCGATGAAGAGGTTGCGGAAGGTGTTCTCGTGCGCGACGTCGCCCTCGCCCGGGTAGGGCCCTTCGACCCGGATGCCGTCGGCGCCGAGCCGTTCGAGCAGGCTGTCCGTGATGCGTACGTGGTCGTTGGCGGTGAGCAGGTAGATCGCGGTGAATCCGGTGTCGGTGATGTGCATCCTGGTCAGGTCAATGCCGGTGGTGTTGGTCAGGCGGATCGCGCCGAACCGGTTGCGGGGCATCTCGATCTGCCGGTCGTACGTGGGGTATTCGTGCACCACTCCGGAGTCGCCGGACTCGTTCCAGCCGTAGCGGTACCAGTCGGGGAAGTCGGTCTGGGTGACGCCGAGTCCGTCGAACGCGACGTCGTGCAGCCGCTTCTTCTGCGAGGAGCCCGCCAGATCGAGGACCGTCTTGACGACGGGCCTGCGCACGTCCGCCTTCGCGATGTCGCCGTCCTGCGGCTTGTAGTAGAGCCAGCCGTCCTTACGGTCGGCGTACCACTCGCCGGCCTGGTCGAGGAAGTCGAGCGAGTTCTCCAGGAAGTAGCGGGAGCCGCCGCGGCTGTTGTGGAGCGCGAATCGGGTCGGGTACTTGAAGGTGAGCTGGCTCTTCTTCATGTTGTAGTCGCGGATGTCGACGGTGTCGGTGAACCAGGACCAGCTGCCGCCCGACCAGACCGTCACCCGTCCCTGACTGAGGTCCCAGTCGGGGTCCCAGTCACCGGGGTTGGCCCACATCCAGGTGTGCACCGCCTCGTACGTCGGCTCGGGCAGGTACGAGGTCAGGTACGGCGCCCATTCGTCGGCGGCCTGCCGGTTGGGGTAGCGGGCGTTGGTGACCCGTGCCCCGCCGTCGTACAGGGTGTAGAACGGCTGGTCGACGGGGACCTTGGCGCGGTAGACGCCGTCCTTGTACGCCTCCCAGCCGGTGACCGGGACGGAGCCGGTCAGCCGGGCCTTGCCGGGGCCGTCGACGCTGCGGTAGACGACCTGGTGGCCGTCGGCACCGGAGTCGCGTTCGTCGAGGCCGATGGCCTTGTCCACCGGGTAGTCGCCGGCGTGCAGGTTGACGTGGACGTCGCAGCGCATGCGGCCCGGCCGGTTCAGGCCCTTGTCGCGGATCTCGTCGCGGGCGCGGGTGACGGTCTTGTAGGGGTCGTGCTCGGTGCCCTTCGCCTTGTCGTCGCCGTCGGTGGCGACGTACAGCTCGACGGGAGCGCACTGCGAGGGCGCCGCGTCCGCCGGGGAGGAGCCGGGCACGAAGGACGTGCCGACCAGGAGCAGTCCGGCGGCGGCGAGCAGCCAGGTTCTCGCGCGGCGGGGTGCGGGGGTGACGGATGTGCCTGACACGGGGCCTCCTTGCCTCGTGGGCGGGACGTACGGGTGGCGTTCCGGTCCGTTCACTCGGTGGTCGCGCGCCAGCGCTCGTACTCGGCGCGCGTGTCGGGGGTCAGCGGGTAGTAGTCGGTGAGCGCGCCGCCGCCCTCGATGCGGGCGCGGCTGAACCGCTCCCACTGCTCGTGGTCGCGGGCGGCGGCGATGATGTCGGGGGCGGTGCGCCGGGGTACGACGACGGGGCCGTCGTCGTCGGCGACGACCAGGTCGCCGGGGAGCGCGAGCACGCCGCCGCAGGCGATCGGCACGTCGTAGGCCCAGGGGAAGAGTTCGGCCTGCGAGGCGTAGTGCGGGGTGACGCCGGTGGTCCAGATCGGCACCCCGGTCTCGCGCACCCGCGGTGCGTCGCGGACGCAGCCGTCGACGACGATCCCGGCGCCGCCCTTCTGCCGGAAGTAGCGCACCAGCATGTCGCCGAAGCAGCCCGTGGTGGCCGAGCCGTACGCCTGGACGACCAGCACGTCGCCGGGCTCGATCGTCTCCAGCACGGCCCACAGGGCGGTGTGCCGCTCGACGTACTCCTGGCCGAGCCCGGAGGCGATGTCCTCGCGCTGCGGCATGAACTGGAGCGTCCGGACGCGTCCGGCGATCTTCTGTCCGGGGTGCAGGGGGCGGGGGCCCGTGACGAAGGTGCGGCGGATGCCCTGGGCGTGGAGTTTGGCGCAGGCGGTGGCGGAGGACACGGCGGCCAGGCCGTGGACCGTGTCGGTGTCGGCGGGGGCGGGCAGCGCGCCGCGCACGGGCAGTTGCCAGATGGGTTCGT
>NZ_JAMOLN010000070.1 GCF_024448165.1 Streptomyces longispororuber | reverse complement strand
CCGCCCCTGCCCTTGCCGCGCACGGCGAGCAGCCCCAGGGCGACGGTGACGACCATGAAGACACCGAAGAGGGTGGTGGCGACGGCTCCGTCACTCATGGCCGCGCCCCCGGGTCCCCTTGTGGTCCCCGCGCCAGGCCAGCCAGACGGCGACGGGCGTGAGGAGCGTCGCGGCGAGCAGCCACGCGAACAGGAACGGCAGCCCGAGCACGACGGGCTCGACGCGGTTCACGAACGGGAGCGCGCCGATGTACAGCACGAAGGGCACGAGGAGCCAGAGCAGGTGGGGCCGGTTGATCACGAGGAAGGAGCCTAACGGGGCCGCATCGAGCTCAGCTTCCCCCACACCACGAGCCGGTACTTGGACGTGTACTCGGGGGTGCAGGTGGTGAGGGTGATGTAGTACCCCGGCTCCCGGTACCCGGCGGACGGCACGACACGACTGCGCGGCACGGGATCGATCACGCCCCCGTCGCTCGGCGCGGTCTGCCCCAGCGTCCGGTCGACGACGTACGTGTACGTGGCGCTCTTGGTCTCCACGGTGAGGGTGTCGCCGCGCCGCAGCCGGTTGATGTACCGGAACGGTTCCCCGTGGGTGTTCCGGTGCCCGGCCAGCGCGAAGTTCCCGGCGCGGCCCGGCTGGGCGGTGCCCGGGTAGTGGCCCACGTAGCCGTGGTTGAGGACGTTCGGCTTGCTGACGCCCTGCGCGACGGGGGCGCGCAGGCCGAGGCGGGGGATGGAGAGGATGGCGTAGGCCTGGTCCCAGTTCGGGCGGGGCGCGACGGCGGTGCGGGACTGCGGCTCGGCGCGCGTGCCTCCGGTGCTTCCGGTGCCTCCGACGGCGGGATCGTCGTCGGCCCCGCCCGCCGGGGTGGACTCACCGCCGCTCGACGGCTCCTGCCCCTGCTTCTGCGGCTGCCCCCACTCCCGCTCAAGGGACCGCACCTGCCGCTCGGCCCCCGCCTTGGCCTCCCGGTTGGTCCACCACAGCTGGTGCACGACGAGCAGGAGCAGGACGAGGCCGAGGGTGACGGCGGCCTCGGCCCCGGTCCAGAGCAGCCGGACACCGGGCGACCGCACGGGCCGGGCGGGGCGGTGCCCGTGGGCCACGATACTGGGTCGCCGGTCGTCGTCATCGCCATGGTCATGGTCACGGTCATGGTCATGGTCATGGTCCGTACGCGTACGCTGCGGCACGCGCGCAAGATAGATCGCACGCCGCCAACTCGCCATGCCCAAGCGCAAATTGACGACCACTTGCCTCTCCCTCGCCTCCTTATGGGTTGACGGAGCGTGATCAGTCGACTCGACGCGCGCACGCGCTGACGGACAAGACGGGCGGCGGCGCCCGCCTGAGCCCACCCGGGCGACCGGTCCGGAATCCTGACCGGGCCGGTTTCCTGACCGGGCCGGTTTCCTGACCGGGCCGGATTCCTGACCGGGCCCGATGGGGGCGGTCCGCGCACGGGCCCGCGGCAGTACCGTGTCCTCCATGCGCCCCGACACGCCTGCCACGCCAGCCGAGAACGATCGCGCCGACCACGTCGCGGAAGCCGAGCGCCTGGAGCGCACGGCGGCGATGTACCCCGAGGACGCGGAGCAGCTGCTCCTCCAGGCCGCCGCCCACTACGAACTGGCCGACGCCCGCGAGCGCGCGACCGCGCACTACGACGCCCTGCTCGCCTCCCCCGACGTCCAGGCCCCCGCCCTGGTCCGCGCCCTCAAGGCGGCGAACCTCTGGGAGTACGGCCACGAGGCCGAGGCCCGCGCCATCATCACGGGCATCCGCACGACGGCTCCGCGCGAACCCGCGCCCTGGGTGATCGCGGCGGAGTCCCTCGAATCCCACGACGAGCTGCAAGAGGCGCACGACACGTTCACGGAGGCGCTGGAACTCCTGGTCCCGGCCGCGGAACGGGCACCGGGCTCCCCGTCGCCCCTCCCCCGGCACCCGCTCCTCCTGGGCCGGCACCGCGTACGCCGCCTGATGGGCGCGCCGCACGACGAGTGGGACGCCCTGGCCGACGAGGCGAACCGCACCGCGGTCTCCCTCGACGAACTCCACGACCCGAAGCGGCTGTGGGCCCTCGGCTCGGAGAACCCGGCGGAACTCCAGGCCGAGATCACGCGCCTGCGCGCGGAACTGGGCTCGTACCGGGAGGCCCTCTCCCGCCCGTTCCCGGTGGCGGTCCTGCACTGGTCGTCGACGGAGTACGCGGAACTGATCGCGGCGTACCCGTCCCTGACCTCCGAATACCCCTCCTACGAGGCCCACTTGGCGTCGATAGAGGAGGCGTTGAGGGAACTGTCGGCGTCGGGCACGGGGAACCTCGGCATCGTGACGGGGACCGTGCCCTCGTACGAGGCGTTCGCGGCGTCGGAGGCTTCTTCGCCGAGCGAGGCGTCGCTGCTGCCGCAGTACGCGACGACGCTGGCGGCGCGGGGGCGGGCGGTTGTCTGGCCGCCGGAGGATGGGGCTTTGTGTTGGTGCGGGTCGGGGAGTTCTTATGGGGCGTGCCACGGTCAGTAGCCTCCGCACCCTGGGACCTCAGAGCCCCTGACTTCTGTCAGCCCAACGAGACCGGTGCTGCCGCAAGAAGTCCACTCCTATCCGGTGTTGGTTGTACCGAACGTTGAGGCTACCTATCAGCTCCCGCGTAAAACCGTCCACAACCTTGAGGTCATCCGTTATCAGCAGAGCGCCGTTATCGAACCTCACATGGCAGTTCGGGCACAGGCAGAGAATGTTCGACGTCACGTCGGGCCCGCGATGAGGCTCGCCTAGAGCCTGTATGTGAGCCCCCTCGCTGTAGGGGGCTCCATCCCCATCGACAACCACCGGGATACGACAGATCTGACAGATGTTGCCGTAGATCGACTTGACTTTTCGAGACGCCCGAGTGTTCCGAACCCGGCGTTGAGCAGTGACGAAACGGGCGGTGGCGCGCTCAAGGTCAGTCATGTCATCGTCGATCTCAACCGCGACGCCGGCTGGCACAACCTCCCCTTCGTCCCTGACAAGACGGAATTGCCACATGAGGTGGCCCCGTTCCGTACGGCAACTCCAATGCTCCTCAACGAGATATAGGCCCGCGTACTCGTAGCCGCCCCGTGCTTTCCCGCTTCGAATATTCAAGCCACGCACGAAGCGAATAGGCAGACCTTCTCGCTCATTGAGCACGAGACCTGCATTGCGGCCGACCAACTCTTGGTCCTCTGTTATGTGGCCGTCATCGTCGGGACTGCCCCCCATGGCCGTATAGATCACGACGTTCCCCTCGTCGCGATCTGCCGCGTAGCCGCCACTCGCAACGATGGAGTCAACGCCCTCGTGTTCCGTTCCGGAGATTCCCTGCCCCCTGAACCGATGCACACTCGCAGCATGCAGTTCGGTGTGCCCCTTGAATCGCTGACCGGGAGTGACACCCGGGGGAGGTCCGAAGTAGATCTTCTTAGAGGTTCTACGCGAAGGAGTTGACATGAGAGCATGCTGCCGAACGGCAGGCCACCACCCTGGCAACTCAGAGCCACTTTGACACCAAACGATCAATTAATGGCTTGAATTGATCGCCAGCTTGTGGAGTTACGCGTCGACGATGGCGCAGGAGTCGCTGCAACGAGGTCGGCATCTCTCGGACCTCAGCAAGTCAGCTCCTCAGCCTCGAAGCTCCCCTGCGCGCTGTCCAGTACTTCATCGGGGTCATACCCATGTGCACAGGCCCACCGGAGCAGATCAGCGACCATCGCAACCGCCGCCGTCTTGCCGAGTTGGGAGTTAGCACGGGTCGCTTCGCCAGCCCCTCTATAGAGGCGAAGTAGCGCTTCCGTGCGGTCAACTCGGTCATCTGTCACGTGACCTCCGGGGAACCGCAGCCCGGTCGCCAGCTCGCACCAGACCACCTTGCGTTCAGCTTTGAGGAGCACTCCCCAACTGTGGGCTACCGCATCAACCAGCTTCATGCCGCGCCCGCTCTCCGCGTCGGCGGCGGCATCCAGGAGGGTGGGCAGCGCTCGTAGGTCGGGGTCCTGCACCTCGATGCGCAGGTAGGTCCCGTTCATCGACAGCGCGAGTTCCGTTGGCGTGCCGGGTCCCACGTGGGCGATGACATTGGCAACAAGCTCAGTCACACAGGTCTGGGCGGCATCAACGAGATGATGCAGGCCCCAGTACCGCAGGTGAAGCCGCATGACGCGCCGCAGGCCAGCCACCTCACTGGGCTCTGCCATGAAGGCCAAGCCCCAGGGCTTACGGAACACACAGTTCTGCTGGATCACAAGCTTTCCTCCCCGTAGAGGATCACTACTGCTCCGATGATCAACTCGCGGTATCTGCGTGGCCCTTGGTGCACTTGAAGCCGCGAGCCACCCTCACAGCGTGGCGTCAGCACATCGCTATATGCAATTTGCAGGAAGGGATTCCCACGTTCGAGTGATTGGCAAGCACACTCCTTGGCGCAGAGACTGAGCCTCGCTAGCGAGGAGGACGACGAGATGGCCGGATCACCGACGGCGCGACGACGGCGACTGTCGATCGAACTGAAGAAGCTCCGCGAGGCAAGTGGCCTGACCTGTGCGCAGGTTGGGGCCGCGCTGGACTGGAGCGCCTCCAAGGTGAACCGGATGGAGACAGGGACCGGACGCGTCCAGCCGTCTGACGTGGACGCCCTGGGGCGTCTCTACGAAACCAGCGACGACATAAGAGAGTTCCTCAAGTCCCTGGCACGGCAGGCCAAGATGAAGGGCTGGTGGCAGGTCCACGGCTCGGGCGTTCCCGAGTGGTTCAACATCTACATCGGCCTGGAACAGGAGGCCTCATCGTTCTGGCAGTACCAATGCGAGTTGGTGCCAGGGTTGATGCAGACGACCTCGTACATGACAGAACTGCACGTCGCGGGCTCGCACATGACGCCCGAGGACGCGGACCGGGCAATCCGCGTACGGCTCGAACGTCAGGAGATGCTGTCCCGCAAAGGGGCACCCGATGCATGGTTCATCGTCCATGAGTGCGCGCTTCGGCAGGTCATCGGCGACCGCTCCATCATGCGTGAGCAGCTTGAACATCTGCTGGACGTAGCTCAGTTGCCCGCCGTCACACTCCAGATCCTGCCCTTCGACGCGGGCACCCATCCAGTGACGGGCCCGTTCACCATCCTCGGATTCCCCGACCAGGGCGACCCCGACGTTGTCTATCGTGACGGCCTTACCGATGCTACGTACCTGGAGGGCGAGCACCACGTTCGCGAATACACGAGAGCGTTCAACGGACTGAGGGCAGCGGCCTTGAGTCCCCAGCGATCCCCTCTACTGGTGAAGAGCATCCTCAAGGAGCACGCTCGATGAGCCCCAACATACGTCCCGAGAATGACCAGCCTCATTGGCGCAAGTCTTCCTACAGCAACGGCGCGGGAGGCGAGTGCGTGGAGTGTGCGTTCCCGTCGGGGGCCGGCGCCCTGGTGCGGGACTCGAAGGTCGTCGATGGCGACACCATCCGGTGTGGTGCGCGGGCATGGGCCGAGTTCCTTCGGTCGGTGCACTGACGGAGGAGCCACGTTCAGTGCTGGATCAGGCCGCCTACCGAGACGGCAGCGACGTGGCCGGTTGCCGGACGTGTCTGGGCCAAGGCCAGGCCGATGTCGACCAGCGATGACCGGCGCAGGCGTGCGACGTCGGGGATCGAGGTCCAGACCGACTCGGCGATCTCGCCGTTCGGCTCCGGGCGGAGTTGGCCGCCGGTGATGCGGACCTCGTAGAAGATGCCGACGTTCTGATGCGCCGGTCCGCCGGGGACAGTGCGTTCGGCCGTGGGGATCACCCGGGAGTCCACGCCCAACAGGCGCTCGACCACCGCGTCGCAGCCCGTCTCCTCGGCGACCTCGCGGACCACCGCGTCGAACGGGTCCTCCGTGTGCTCGACCCGACCACCCGGCAGGGTCCACGTGCTCTTGCCCGTCGGCGACACGTGGCGAGCGAGCAGCACTCGACCGTCCTCCATGCACACGGCGTACGCAGCCAACCTAAAACTCATTCCGCACCTCCCACCAGACCGTATCCGGTCCGGCGCCCAGCGCCGGTGGGGTGGTGGCCGTGGGTTTGAGTTGGGTGCGGGCCGGTGGGTTCTGGTTCTTGGATTGCGTGGCTGGTGGGGTGGGGGGTTGCTGATGCCTCCCTCCCTATCTGGCTTCGCCGTCCGCTAGTTGGGGCTGGCGTTCTTCGGCTGGGGTTTCGTTGGGGCAGGGGGGTTGGTCAGCGCTGAAGTGCGGCCTGCGGGGGTTGGGCGCCGCTCTCTGTGGCTGGGCGAGTGCCCGTTGGGCTGTGGTGCGGGTGGCAAGTCTTGTTGCGTGGAGGGGTGTTGTGAGTTCTGGCCATGGATTGCCTGGCGCGGTTCGCGTGTGTCACTCTCCGTCTAGGCGTGATCACCGCTCCGTACACAACTACAGACATAGGTGACCCCCGCGAGGCGCCAACCTCCGGGGGTCCGGCATCAGGAGCAAGCACTCCCATGCAGATTCATCGTATCCGCCGGCATGAGCGGGACTTCACCGTCATCGCCAACAAGGCCATCCGCGATCCGCGTCTGTCCCATACTGCGCGCGGCATCCTTGTCTACGTCCTGTCGCTGCCCAGCGGCACCCAGGTCAATGTTCGGACGCTGAGCGACGGTTTCCCGCAAGGGCGGCTTGCCGTGTCCAAGGCCGTCAAGGAGCTGCGGGAGCTGGGGTATTGGGTTACTCGGACCGAGCGGGAGTCCTCTACCCGGCGGATCGTCTCCAGCGTTGATGTGTACGAGGTTCCGGGGGCCAGTGAGCCGGTTCCCACACGGGTGGGAACCGGGGAACCGGGAGCGTTTTCCCCTAGCGGGGGGATGGACTCCTATAGGGACGGGAGGAAGAACCCTCCCTGCCCTCCCGCCGTCGCCGATCTCGACGATCCGCATGCCGTCGAGAGCGCGCGGATTCTTCGGCGGCTCGGGGACGTCGATCCGCGGCTTCGGCTGTCCGAGCCGCGCGTGCGGGAGCTCGTGCCCGAGGTGGGGGTGTGGCTGGAGAGAGGGGCTTCTGCCGCTGAGATCGTTGATGCCGTCAGTAGCGGGTTGCCTGCCAAGGTGTACTCCGCTGCTCGGCTCATCGCCGATCGGCTCGTGCGGAAGCGGCCCGCGCGGAAGCGGGCGTGGCGGCGGGTGTTCGAGTGTCCTGAGTGTCGGGATCCGTTGCCGTGGGGGCAGGAGAGCGGCAAGTGCCGGGACTGTAGGGAGAGTTCAGGGGTGGGGGTGTTCGCGGCGTGCTCCGGTTAGCGTGTGGTGCATGCATCGAAGTCGACTCTTCGCCGTACTGATCGATACGCCCAAGGAGCAGGCCGGGGCCGCCGTGGAGTTCTGGCGGCAGGCCCTCGGGGTCGAGGTCGAGCCTGAGGTGGGGAACGAGCAGTTCACCATCCTTCATGGGGCCATCGACGGGGCCATTGCCGCGGTGCAGGCCTTGGGAGGGGACGGGGATGCTCCGCGGGTGCATCTCGATGTCGAGACCGATGACGTCGACGCCGAGACCGCTCGGCTGGTGGGGCTCGGGGCCGTGCAGGTCGGGGAGTGGGCCGAGTGCCGGGTGCTGCGGGTTCCTGGCGGGCACATCACTTGTGTCGTGCCCGTTCACAGTGATGCGGAGGTGTTCGCCGCGCGGGCCAGGACCTGGGGTGCGTGACCCGGGGCACAGTCCAGGGGGCGTCGGAGTGCGGGCGTGCGGCCCGGCGTAGCCTCGCAAATGGCGTCGAAGGGCGTCAGCGTTGACATAGCCGACTTGCCGGAGGGTTTCATGGCCGCCCGTATTCCTACCGCCCCCATCGCCGCCGCCGGCCTCGTCGGGGGGTACGCCGTCGCGCGGTTCACCAAGAAGCGGCAGCTGGGCGGGGTCGTGCTCGCTGTGGCCGGGACCGCTGCCGCCACGCAGTGGACCAAGGCGCGGGGCGGGAAGGTGGCGGGGGCGCTGACCGGGGCGTACGTCGCCGCGTTCGCCGGGTCGCATCCGCTGGCCAAGAAGGTCGGGGCGTGGCCCGCCGTCTTCGGGGTCGCCGGGGCCGTGGCCGCCGCGTCGTACGTGATCGTGGACCGGAAGGCCGCCGCCTAGACCCTAGGACCGGTGACTCAGGACGTTCACGACCCGGCCCTGCGGGTCGCGTACGAAGAAGCGGCGGACGCCCCAGTCCTCGTCCCGCAGGTCGTGGACGATCTCGGCGCCCGCCGCCTTCATCGCCGTGTGGACCGCGTCGACGTCGTCCACCTCCACGCTCACGTCCGGGACCACCGGGGCCGTCTCGTCGCGTGTGAGGAAGCTGATCTGGGCCGTGGGGTTCGTCGGGGACGTCATGGTCAGGATCCAGCCCAGATTCATGGCCTCCGCCAGGCCCAGCGCGCCGTAGAAGGCGCGGTTGGCCGCCAGGGCCTCGGGGGACTCCACCGGGACGTTCGGGACGATTCTGCGTACGGTCATCTCCCCTGCTTCCCCCGGAACGTCGACCGGTACGCCCCCGGCGACACCCCCACCACCGCCTGGAAGTGCTGCCGCAGCGACACCGCCGTGCCGAAACCGGTCTCCGTCGCCACCCGGTCCACCGTGTGGTCCGTCTGCTCCAGCAACTCCCTTGCCCGGTCGACCCGTTGGCGGGCCAGCCAGGTCATCGGGGTGAGGCCCGTCTCCTCGCGGAAACGGCGGTTGTACGTGCGGATCGACATGGCGTCCCGGGCCGCCAGATCGGTCAGCGTCAGCGGTTCGGCCAGCCGGGCGAGGGCCCAGGCGCGCGAGGCCGACGTCGAGGTGACGCCCGGCTCCTCCACCGGGCGGCGGATGTACTGGGCCTGGCCGCCCTCCCGGTGCGGGGGCACCACCGTGCGGCGCGCCACCTCCGCCGCGACCGCCGCGCCGTGGTCCTCGCGGATCATGTGCAGGCACAGGTCGATGCCCGCCGCCTCGCCGGCCGAGGTCAGGACCGCGCCCTCGTCGACGTAGAGGACGTCCGCGTCGACCGTCACCTCGGGGAACGTGCGGGCGAAGAGGGCCGATGACATCCAGTGCGTCGTCGCGCGGCGGCCGTCGAGCAGGCCCGCCGCCGCCAGGACGAACGAGCCCGTGCAGATCGATGCCACCCGGCCGCCCCGGGCCGTGACCGATCCGATCACCTCCGCCAACTGCGCCGGCAGAGAACCGGGTTGGAGCTTCTCGTCCGTTTCGTGGGAGGCCGGGATCAGGAGGGTGTCCGCCTGCGCCGCCGTCACCGGGCCGTGCTCCGCGTAGATCGGGAAGTCGGCGTCCGTACGGACCCTTCCGGGGCGCAGCGCGCAGGTGCGGACGTCGTAGAGGCGCTCCCCCGTCGACGGGTCGCGGGCCGCGCCGAAGAGCTGGTGCACCAGGCCGAGCTCCATGGGGAGGACGCCGTCCCTGACCAGGACCGCCACCGGCGACACCCCTACCGGGGGCCCGTGGTCGTCCCCGTGCTGTCGTCCCGCCATGGCTGGACCCTTTCACGTGGCGCCGGGGCACGGCAGCCCGAGACCGCCGTCTCACCCGTCGGCACGGCCCACCGGCCCGCGCGCCGCCGGGTTAGCCTCCCGACCATGGCGGATTGGACCCTGCGGCCTGCCACGGCGGCCGACGTGACGGCGGTGGCCGAGATACGGGCCGTCGCGATGCGCCCCGACCTGGAGCGGCTCGGCCGGTACGACGAGGGGCGGGTGCGGCAGCGGCTGCGCGACGCGTGGGCGCCCGCGCACACCTGGGTGATCGAGGTGGACGGGGAGCTCGCCGGGGCCGTCGCGCTGCGCCGGGCGGCGGACTGCTACTGGTTCGAGCACTTCCTCCTCGCCCCGGAACTGCAGGGCAGGGGCATCGGGACCGCCGTCCTCGACTCGCTCCTGGAACGCTGTGACCGCGAGGACGTGCCGGTCCGGCTGAACGTGCTCCAGGGCAGCGCGGCCCGCCGGCTGTACGAGCGACGCGGGTTCACCGTCGAGCGCGAGGACCCGGTCGACGTGTTCATGGCGCGCCGCCCGTACACCGCCACCGCCTGACCGGACGACCGCGCCGCCCGCACACCGGCACCGCCGGCGCCGGCGCCACCGCCTGATCAGACGACCGCGCCGGCCCGGGGCCCTACCGCGGACAGCGGCTGCGCGATGTCCTCCAGCGACCGCCGCTCGGCCCGTACCGCGAACGCCGCCGCGACCAGGCCCGCCAGGGGTGGGGGTCCCGGCGGGAGTGTCGGCTCCGGTGCAGGGTCCGGGGTACTGCTGGTGCTACCAGTGCTGCTGGTGCTGCATGAGCATTACCCCTCCTCGTCGAGGGAAAGGGCTCCACAGGTCCCCCGCCGACCAGGGATCACGCCCCGAGCGCCCGCGACACCGTGTAGATCAGCAGGCCCGCGAGCGACCCGACCACCGTGCCGTTGATCCGGATGAACTGCAGATCGCGCCCGATGTGCGCCTCGATCTTGCGGGACGTGTGCTCCGCGTCCCAGCCCGCCACGGTGTCCGTGATGAGGGAGGTGATCTCGGCGCGGTACGTGGTGACGACGTACACCGCCGCGCCCTCCACCCAGCCGTCGACCTTGGCCTGCACCTTGGGCTCGATGGCCATCCGCCGCCCCAGCGAGAGCAGCGACGCCCGCACCCGCAGGCGCAGCTCGCTGCGCTCGTCCTCGGCGGCCGCGACGATCATCGAGCGGACCGCCGACCAGGTCGAGGCGATCAGGTCCTGCACCTCGGAGCGGCCGATGACCTCCGACTTCAGGCGCTCGACGCGCGCCCGGGTGTCCGAGTCCGACTGCAGGTCGCCCGCGAAGTCGCGCAGGAAACGGTCGACCGCGCCACGCGCCGGGTGCTCCGGCATGTCGCGCATCTCCGTGACGAAGCGCAGCAGCTCCTTGTAGACGCGCTCCCCGACCCGCTTGTCGACGAACCGCGGGGTCCAGCCGGGGGCTCCGCCCTGCACCGCGTCCATCACGGAGTCCGAGTGCAGGACCAGCCAGTCGGCGGCCCGTGTGCACACCAGGTCGACGACCCGCTTGTGCCCGCCGTCGGCGACGACCTTCTCCAGCATCTTGCCGAGGCCCGGCGCGATCTCCGCGTTGTCGGCGCGGCGGGTGATCGCCTCGCCGACGACGGCCTGCACGTCGGAGTCGCGCAGGACGGTCAGGGCTCCCCTGAGCGCGGTGGCCAGCTCGGCCGTCACCCGGTCGGCGTGCTCCGGCTCGGACAGCCAGGCGCCGAGCCGGCTGCCGATGCCGACGGCCCGCAGCCGGTCCCGTACGACATCGCCGGAGAGGAAGTTCTCCCCGACGAACTCGCCCAGCGAGAGCCCCAGTTGGTCCTTCTTCTTCGGGATGATCGCGGTGTGCGGGATGGGGATGCCGAGCGGGTGGCGGAAGAGCGCGGTGACCGCGAACCAGTCGGCGAGGGCGCCGACCATGCCCGCCTCTGCGGCCGCCGCGACGTATCCGGCCCAGGCGCCCGCCCCGGCGTGCTCCGCCCAGGTGGCCAGGACGTAGACGACCGCGACGAAGACGAGGAGGCCGGTCGCCGTCAGCTTCATCCGGCGGACGCCGCGCCGCTTCTCCTCGTCCGCGGGGCTGAACTCCGCGGTGAAGCGACGGCCGGCGCGGGATTGGGCCGGGGCCGTGCGGGCATACTCCCCACTGTCCGGTTCACCCGCTTTGTCCGCCGTCCGGTCCAGCGTTCTCTCCGTCGGTCCGTTCAGCCCGCTCGGTCCACTCGCTCCGCCAGGTCCGCTCGGTTCGTTGCCCACGTCGCCGTCCACTCAGCCACTCCGCTTCGATCATCCGCGTCGGTCCCGCACGTCGGCCGTGCGCATCGCCCTGTATGACGCGCTGCCGCGTCGATCGCCTTCCCGTCGTCCGCCCGGCCGACTGTCGTTCCCCTCACACATTGTCCCTTCCTGACCCACTACCGGAACGAACCACGAGTTCCCGGCGTCTCCATGGGCGGAGGGGGGCAGTGTCGGCCCCCTTGTTCGACGGTCCTGACCCATGCCGCATCATGGGTTCATCACACCGGAGCCTCGGGCTCCCCCTGCCCGAGGAGACACACACCGCATGACCAGGCGTCACGGTTATGCCTTGTTGGCCGCGCTCGTCGCGGTCGTCGTCGTGATCTCGGCCGCCATATACGTCGGTTTCTCCGGCGTGTTGCGCGGCGACGACGGAGAGATCCAGGCGGGCGGCGCGCACCCGCGCGGCTCGGCCGCACCTGCCTCCACCGGTACCTGGGCGGGCAGTTGGTCCGCCTCGCCCGCAGGGGCCGAGCCCGGCACGGAGACGAACGGGTTCTTCGGCCGGTCCATCCGTAACGTCGTGCACACCAGCATCGCCGGCACCAGCGCCCGCATCACGCTCTCCAATCTGTACGGGCAGCAGCCCCTCAGCGTCACGCACGCCTCGCTCGCCGTGGCCTCGGCGCCGGGCAGCCCGGCGGCGCTGGCCGGCACGGTGCGGCGCCTCACGTTCGCCGGGAACACCTCGGTCGTCATCCCGGCCGGCCGCCAGGTCCTCAGCGACGCCGTCCGGCTCCAGGTGCCCGGCGACTCCGACATGCTGGTCACCACGTACTCGCCGACCCCGTCGGGACCGGTCACGTACCACCCGCAGGCGCGGCAGATGTCGTACGTCGCGAACGGCGACCTCGTCGAGGAGCCGAACGGCACGCAGTACACCGAGCAGAGCCCGTACTGGCGCTATGTGACCGCGCTCGACGTGCTCAGCAACGAGGCGCAGGGCACGGTCGTCGTCCTCGGTGACTCGCTCACCGACGGCATCACCTCCACGATGGGCGCCAACCGCCGCTGGACGGACGTCCTCGCGGCGCGGCTGCGCACGGAGTCGGGTGCCCCGCGCTACGGCGTCGTGAACCAGGGCATCAGCGGCAACCGCGTCCTGTCCGACGGCTACGGCCGCCCCGCCAACAACCCGAGCGGCCTGTCCCGCTTCGAGCGCGACGCGCTGAGCCGGTCCGGGGTCCGGGCCGTCGTCATCGACCTCGGGATCAACGACATCCTGCGCAACCCGCAGCAGACCGACCCCGACAAGATCGTGGAGGGTCTCCAGGAGCTGGTCCGCCAGGCGCACCAGCGCGGTCTGCGGGTCGTCGGAGCGACGCTCATGCCGTTCCAGGGCCACCGCGGCTACAAGCCGCACCTGGAGTCCGTCCGCCAGGGCGTGAACGAGCAGATCCGCGGCGGCAAGGTCTTCGACAACTACGTCGACTTCGACAAGGCGCTCCGCGACCCCTACAACCCCCGCAAGCTGCTGCCGCAGTACGACTCGGGCGACCACTTGCACCCCAGCGACGCGGGTTACCGACGGATGGCCGAGCGCTTCGACGTGTCGTCCCTCAAGGGCTCAACGGGCGCGGAACTCTAGCGAGCGGCACCCCGTCCAACACATCGGCTCCCCACCCCCGCCTTGGGCAATCTGCCGCCTGGGGCGGCAGGGTGAGCAAGGCGGCCCCCGGTGCGGCGCACCACTCACACGGGGCCCGGCCACGGCGCGGCAAAGACCCACGGCACCGCGGAGCGCTCAGTCCCGGTGCCGGCGGTCACGCCGCTCGCGCCGCTCCTCCAACCGGTCAAGATGCTCCTCGAGCCGCTCCCGGTGCCGGTCGAACCGGTCGGCGTGCCGGTCGAACCGATCCCCGTGCAACAGCTCGTGCCGCCCCCCACCCCCCTCAAGGAGGCCACGCCGCGCCGCCTTCCGCTCGGCCTTGAGCCGCTGCCGCTCCGCCCGCGTCACCTTCCGCTCCACCCCGACCCCGCCCCAGAAGGCGAACCCGGTCACCACCACCCGCGGCGCCCCCGGATCCCCGGGCACCCCTTCCTCCGAGTGGTCGAAACCGCCCATGATCCCGATGCCGCGCACGACGACCTCGACGCCGGGCGGCACCACCACGTTCATCCCGCCCATGATCGCGACGCAGTTGACGACGACCTCCTTGGCCTCGAAGTTCGCCTCGCGCAGATCGATCTCACCGCCGCCCCAGAACGTGAAGCAGTTGAACTGCCGCGGCGCCGTCCACCGCCCCTTGCGCTGGAACCCGGACAGGACGCCGACGCCCCACGTGGACGTGGCCTCGCCACCGATCCGCGCCGCCCAGTCGACCGCGCCCTCGGGCAGCGGCCCCTTCACCAGGTTCACCGGCGCGGCCGGCGCCCCGGGCCCCGGCAGGTCCCGGGTCAGCGGCGCCAACTCCCGGTACGTACGCGCCTTGTACGTCGCGTCGAGCCGTTCCTCGAACTCCTCCATGTCGAGCCGGCCCTCGGCGAGCGCGTCCCGCAACCGCTCGGCGACCTGCTCGCGGTCGGCGTCGGAGGCCCGCAGATCGGGCGCCGCGGAGGAGTCGTCGGAGCGGTCGGGCAGGTCTGCGCCGGAGTCTGCGCCGGATGAGTCCGTCATACGGTTCAGACTAAGGGCGTCAGGGCGCGACGGAGGCGTCCCGGGCGTACATCCGCGCGATCACCGACTCGATGTCCGGCTCCCGGACGGAGAGGTCCGCCAGCGGGTACCGCTCGGCGATCCGGGCGACGAGCGGCGCCGCCGACTGCCCGGCCGGGAACGCCAGCCACTGCCGCGCCCCCTCCACCCGTACGACCCGGGCGAACTCGACGTCCAGCGGCGGCAGTTCGCGCTCCAGGTCGACGACGAGGGTGCGCTCACCGCCGCCGAGGTCGTGCAGTCCGTCCAGCTCCCCGTCGTACACGAGCCGCCCGTGGTCGATGACCATGACCCGGCGGCACAGCTGCTCGATGTCGGTGAGGTCGTGCGTGGTGAGCAGGACGGTGGTGCCCCGCTCCTTGTTCAAGTCCCGCAGGAACGCCCGGACCTTGACCTTCGACACGACGTCGAGGCCGATCGTCGGCTCGTCCAGGTACAGCACCTCGGGGTCGTGGAGCAGCGCCGCCGCGATGTCCCCGCGCATCCGCTGCCCGAGCGAGAGCTGCCGTACGGGCACCTCCAACAGGTCGCCGAGTTCCAGGAGTTCGACGCAGCGGGCGAGGTTCTCGGCGTAGCGCCCGTCCGGGATGCGGTACATCCGCCGCATCAGCCGATAGGAGTCGATCAGCGGCAGGTCCCACCAGAGCGTCGTGCGCTGCCCGAAGACGACCCCCATCCGGTGGGCGAGGCGCGCCCGCTGCCGCGACGGGTCGATCCCGGCGACGCGCAGCCGGCCCGCGCTCGGCGTCAGGATGCCGGTCAGCATCTTGATCGTCGTCGACTTGCCCGCCCCGTTCGGTCCGATGTAGCCGACCATCTCGCCGCGCGCCACGGTGAAGGAGAGCGAGTCCACGGCCCGCACCTCGTGCCGCGTGCGCCGCAGGAAGCCCGCCTTGCGGCGCACGTCGAAGACCTTCTCGACCCCGTCCACCTCGATGAAGGCCGCGGCGGACGCCGCGCCCGGCACCGCCTCGTCGACCACCGTGTCCGACATACGTGTTCAGCTCCCTGTGCTGCGGTACGCGCGAAGTGCCGCCCGCCACGCGAGCCCCGCCGCGGCCAGGCAGGCAGCGGCCACCAGGGGCGGTGCGAAGGCGAGCGACCTGGGCAGGTCGAGGGGGTAGGGGCGGTCAAGGATGTAGAGGGCGGGCAGCCAGTTCACGAAGGCGAGCGGCAGGACGAAGGTGACGCCGCGCAGCAGGTTGTCGCCGAAGACGGTCGGTGGGTACTGGAGCATGGCGTTGCCGCCGAACGTGGCCGCGTTCTGCACCTCGGCCGCGTCCTGCGCCACGATCTGGAAGGCCGCGCCCGCCATGAAGACGGCCGAGAAGATCGCGCCGCCGCTGATCAGCAGCACCGGCACGAGCAGCACCTTCACCGGCGTCCAGGCGACGTCCAGGGCGAGCAGCGACCACCCGAGGACGGCGAGCCCCTGCACGACCCGGCCCAGCCTGCGCAGCGCGAACCGGTCGGCCGCCACCTGCGCGAGCACCGGCGCGGGCCGCACCAGGAACGCGTCCAGCGTCCCGTCCCGCACCCGCGTGCCGAGCCGCCCCAGCGAACCGGCGAACAGGTCGGCGAGCCCGAAGGCCGCGCCCGCCGTCCCGTAGAGGAAGGCGATCTCCGGCAGCGAGTAGCCGCCGAGCCGGTCGACCTGCGAGAACATCAGCAGGATGCCGACGAACTCCAGGCCCGTCAGGGCGAAGTTGCCGACGGTCGTCATCGCGAACGAGGCGCGGTAGGTGAGCGTGGAGCGGATCCACATGCCGCTGATCATGCGGAACGCGCGGGCTCCGGCGCGGACCTGGCCGATCGGGTCAGCCACCCTGCACCACCACCCGCCGGGTCGCGACCGTCTGCAGCAGCCGTCCCACCCCGAGGATCGCGGCGGCCCAGGCGGCCTGGAAGAGGTAGCTGCCGAGCACTCCGCGACCGCCGGCCGTGCCCATCAGGACGTCGGCGGGCACCTGCAGCAGGGCCGACCACGGCAGGGCGCGGGCGACGTCGCCGAACGCGCCGGGGAAGACGTTCAGCGGCAGCAGCATTCCGCAGAAGAACGTGGCGGTGATGCCGTACATCTGCGCCACCCCGCTCGCGTCCAGGAGCCAGAACGCGGACAGCGCCACGAGATAGCGCAGGCCGAAGCTGACGAGGAGGCCGAGCAGCACCGAGAACAGGAAGGCCAGCCAGCGCCACGGCTCGGTGGGCAGCGCCAGCCGGAACACCAGCGCGCCGACCGCCATCGGCACGACACCGCGCCCGAGCAGCTGGAACACCGCCCGCCCCAGGTCCTGCGCCAGCCACCAGGCCTGGAGGTCGCACGGCCGGTACAGGTCGACGCCGATGTCACCGCTGCGGATCCGCTCGGCGAGCTCGGCCTCGAACCCGGAGGGCACGCCGAGCATCATCACCGAGAACATCGCCTGCCCCACCCACACGAAGGTGAGCGCCTGCGCCTGGTCGTAGCCGCCGAGGTGCGGCCGCTCGTCCCACAGCGCGATGTACGTGCAGGCGATGATCAGGCCGAAGACGGTGTTCGTGAAGACGCCCGCGAAGGTGGCGCCCCGGTAGGTCGCGTAGCGCCGGAACCCGCCGGCGGCGACGGCCGCGTACAGCCGCACTTGTCCCACGCACGCCTCCCGGGATCGGACCGAAGCGCAGGAGCCTAGTGGAGGGCGGGCGTCGCCTGCCACGCATTTTCGGGGTGATGTAGGAGTCTTATGTGTCATACGAGGCGTACGTGACGTACGACGCGATTCAGGAGTTCCACAGGACATGAGCACCGACGAGCCGCAGCAGCCTGCGCAGGAGCCGACCGGCGCGGACCCGGGGAAGGGGAAGGCGAAGAAGCCGGGGCGCCCCAAGCGCACGGGCTGGCGACGCCTCGTCCCCACCTGGCGCATGCTGCTGGGCGGCCTCATCGGCTTCGTCCTGCTGTGCGTCGGCCTGTTCGCCCTCGGCTACTTCCTCGTGGACATCCCGCCCGCCAACTCGGCGGCGACCGCGCAGAGCAACGTGTACCTGTACGCCGACGGCACCCAGATCGCCCGGGACGGCGAGGTCAACCGGGAGAACGTCAAGCTGGCCCAGATCCCCAAGGCCGTGCAGCACGCGGTGCTCGCCGCGGAGGACCGCGACTTCTACTCCGAGTCCGCGGTCGACCCGAAGGCGATGCTGCGCGCCGCCTGGAACACGGTCACCGGCAAGGGCAAGCAGTCCGGCTCCACGATCACGCAGCAGTACGTGAAGAACTACTACCTGGGCCAGGAGCAGACGGTCTCCCGGAAGGTGAAGGAGTTCTTCATCTCGATCAAGCTGGACCGGGAGGAGTCCAAGGACGACATCCTGGAGGGCTACCTCAACACCAGCTACTTCGGGCGCAACGCGTACGGCATCCAGGCCGCCGCCCAGGCGTACTACGGCACCGACGTCGAGAACCTGACGACCGCTCAAGGTGCTTATCTGGCCGCCCTGTTGAACGCCCCGAGCGCCTACGACGTGATCGCGCACCCGGAGAACAAGGGGCGGGCCGTGGCCCGCTGGAACTACGTCCTGGACGGCATGGTCAAGGAGAAGTGGCTGTCCGCGGCCGACCGCGCGGCCATGACGTTCCCCGTGCCCGACGAGGCGAAGGGCCAGACCGGCCTGTCCGGACAGCGCGGCTACATCCGGGACGCCGTGCGGGACTTCATCATCGACAACAAGATCCTCGACGAGGACACCCTCGCCACCGGCGGCTACCGCATCACCACCACCCTCCAGAAGAAGAAGCAGGACGCGTTCGTGGACGCCGTCGACGACCGGCTGATGGCACAGATCGACAAGGACGCCCGCAAGGTCGACCGGAACGTACGGGCGGGCGGCGCCGCCATCGACCCGGCCAACGGCAAGGTCCTCGCCATGTACGGCGGCATCGACTACACGCAGCAGTACGTCAACAACGCCACGCGCCGCGACTACCAGGTCGGCTCCACCTTCAAGCCGTTCGTGTTCACGTCCGCCGTCGAGAACGGCTCGACGACGCAGGACGGCCGCGTCATCACGCCCAACACCATCTACGACGGCACCGACAAGCGCCCCGTGCAGGGCTGGGACGGCGGCACGTACGCCCCCGAGAACGAGGACGGCGTCTCCTACGGCCCCATCACCGTGCGGGCCGCCACCGACAAGTCGGTGAACTCGGTGTACGCGCAGATGGCCGTCGACGTCGGCCCCGGCCGGGTCAAGGCGACGGCGATCGACCTCGGCCTCCCGGAGAGCACCCCCGATCTGACGGCGTCGCCCTCCATCGCGCTCGGCCCGGCCACCGCCAGCGTCCTGGACATGACCGAGGCGTACGCGACGCTCGCCAACCACGGCAAGCACGGCAGGTACACGCTGCTGGAGTCCATCAGCAAGGACGGCGAGGACGTCGAGCTGCCCGAGCAGGACACCCGGCAGTCGGTCGGCCGCGAATCGGCCGACACCACGACGTCGGTCCTGCAGTCCGTCGTCGAGGGCGGCACCGGCACCGCCGCCCAGGCCGCGGGCCGCCCCGCCGCCGGCAAGACGGGTACGGCGGAGGAGGACAAGGCGGCCTGGTTCGCGGGGTACACGCCGGATCTGGCGACCGTGGTCGCGGTGATGGGCCAGGACCCGGACACCGGCGCGCACACCTCGCTCTACGGGGCGGCGGGCCTGCCGCGCATCAACGGCGGCGGATTCCCCGCGCAGATCTGGGCCCAGTTCACGAAGAAGGCACTGGCCGGCACGCCCGCGAACGACTTCGACCTGGAACTGGAGGACGGCGCCGAGGAGTTGCCGCTGCCCTCCACCCCGGCGGAGACCGACACGTCACCGTCGGCCCCCGCCACGTCCGACGAACCCGCGCCCCCGACCTCCGGGCCCCCCGCCACCGGCGGCGCCACCACCGGCGACCAGGACGGCGGCACCGACCAGGGGCAGACCGAGGGCCAGACGGACGGCGGCACCACCGACGGCGGCACGAACGGGGAAACGGACGGCGGTCAGGACACCGGCGGCACCACCACGGACGGCGGCGCCGACGGCGGCGGCCCGCTCAATGGCCTGATGTCACCTTCAGGCCGACGATCGCCACAAGAAGCAGCGCGATGAAGAAGATCCGAGCGGCCGTCGCCGGTTCGCCGAGGACCAGCATGCCGACGACGGCCGCGCCCGCGGCGCCGATGCCCACCCACACGCCGTAGGCGGTACCGATGGGCAGGGACTTGGCCGCGTAGGACAGCAGCACCATGCTGGTGACGATGCCGGCGCCGGTGAAGACACTCGGCCACAGGCGGGTGAACCCGTCCGTGAACTTCATGCCGATCGACCAGCCGACCTCGAGCAGTCCGGCGATCACGATCAGGACCCAGGCCATGAGAGGCACCTCCGTCAGTTGCTTCAACAGGGGGTGCGTCGTCTTTGCCAGCACTGCTTGCCCGGTACGGCGCGTCTCGTCGGGATGACTCCAAGGTAGCAAAGAACGCGTAAAAGGGGCTGGTGACGGTGGTCACCAGCCCCTTCGGCAGACTCTAGAGGTACAGGCCCGTCGAATCCTCGGAGCCCTCGAAGCGGTCGGCCGCCACGGCGTGCAGGTCCCGCTCGCGCATCAGCACGTACGCGGTCCCGCGCACCTCGACCTCCGCCCGGTCCTCCGGGTCGTACAGCACCCGGTCACCCGGCTCCACGGTCCGCACGTTCTGCCCGACGGCCACGACCTCGGCCCAGGCCAGGCGCTTGCCGACCGCCGCCGTGGCGGGGATCAGGATGCCGCCGCCGCTGCGCCGCTCGCCCTCCGCGGAGTCCTGCCGCACGAGCACACGGTCGTGCAGCATGCGGATGGGCAACTTGTCGTCGTGGTGGGTCTTCTCGCTCACGCCGATGAACCTACCTGTCCCACGCGCCCGTGTACGCCTTCGGGTCAGCCCTTGCGGCGCCGCGAGTTCAGCGCGAGGAGCCCGACGACCCCGACCACGACGAGCGCGACCGGCACGATCCGCTCCAGGCGCGGCGCGCCCTCCTCCGAGACGAACTGGCCCTTCACGTCCGAGACGAGCCGGTTGGCCCCGACGTACGCCCGCCCGAGCGTGTGGTCGACGTTCGACACCAGCTTGGCCTTGGCGTCGCCGACGATCGTCTTCGGATGGACCCGGATCCCGATCTCGTCGAGGGTCTCGGCGAGGGTCTCGCGGCGGCGCTTGATGTCCGCCTCGATCTGCGCCGGCGTCCGCGTATCCGGCGTACTCGACGTGTCCGACACCGCGCTGCCTCCATGGTCGCTGCGTATAGGTGGTGGACAGTCTGTCAGCTCGCGGCTACCGCCACCCCCCGGCACCCCCATTACGCCCATTACGCTCGTCCGGAGTCACCCACCCGCAAGGAGATGCGAGCGACATGAGCGAGCGACTGCAGCCCGGCGACACCGCCCCGGCCTTCACCCTCCCCGACGCCGACGGCAACGAGGTCTCCCTCGCCGACCACAAGGGCCGCAAGACGATCGTCTACTTCTACCCCGCGGCGCTGACCCCCGGCTGCACCAAGCAGGCCTGCGACTTCACGGACAACCTCGACCTGCTGGCCGCCGCCGGCTACGACGTCATCGGCGTCTCCCCCGACAAGCCGGAGAAGCTCGCCAAGTTCCGCGAGAAGGAGAACCTCAAGGTCACGCTCGTCGGCGACCCCGACAAGAAGGTCCTGGAGGCGTACGGCGCGTTCGGCGAGAAGAAGAACTACGGCAAGACCTACATGGGCGTCATCCGCTCCACGATCGTCGTGGACGAGGAGGGCAAGGTCGAGCACGCCCTCTACAACGTCCGGGCGACCGGCCACGTGGCGAAGATCATCAAGGACCTCGGCATCTGACCGATTCCGGACGACCCCACCGGGTACCCGCGCTGTGACGAAAGTCCCCTCGGACGGGGACTTTCGTTTGCGACCGCCACCATCGAGCAAGTGATCCCCTGGCACCGATTGCGTCCAGAGAAGGGATCCACCCCATGACCACCGAGACCGAGGAAGGGCCGGCGCCCGACCCGGAGGCGGTCAAGCGTCACCGGGCACTGTTCCGCGCCGTCAAACGGCGCAAGAACCCGCCGCTGCGCCGTACCGACATCACCGTCACCGACGACGCCGCGGTGAAGAGGGCGGTCAAGGCGGCCTCGCTCGGCAACGCCATGGAGTGGTTCGACTTCGGCATCTACTCCTATCTGGCGGTGACGATCGGCCATGTCTTCTTCCCGTCCGGGAACGACACGGTCCAGCTGATCTCGTCGTTCGCGACCTTCGCCGTGTCCTTCCTGGTGCGCCCCATCGGCGGCATGGTGTTCGGCCCGATGGGTGACAAGATCGGCCGCAAGAAGGTCCTGGCGATGACCATGATCCTGATGGCGGTCGGCACCTTCGCCATCGGCCTGATCCCGTCGTACGCCACCATCGGCTTCTGGGCCCCGGTCCTGCTGATCCTCTTCCGCCTGATCCAGGGCTTCTCCACGGGCGGCGAGTACGGCGGCGCCTCCACCTTCATCGCCGAGTACGCCCCCGACAAGCGCCGCGGCTACTTCGGCAGCTTCCTGGAGTTCGGCACGCTCGCCGGTTACGTGGGCGCGGCCGGCCTGGTCACGATCCTCACCACCTGGCTCGGCAGCGACGGCATGGAGTCCTGGGGCTGGCGCGTCCCGTTCCTGGTCGCGGGACCGATCGGCCTCGTCGGCCTCTACCTGCGACTGCGCCTGGACGAGACCCCCGCCTTCCAGAAACTGGAGGACGAGTCGTCCCACAAGGCGACGGACGCGGCGTCCACCGTGGAGACGACGGCCAAGGGCGACCTGGCGAAGATCTTCCGCGACTACTGGCCGACGCTCATCCTGTGCATCTGCCTGGTCGGCGCGTACAACATCACCGACTACATGCTCCTGTCGTACATGCCGACGTACCTCTCGGACGAGATGGGCTACTCGGAGACGCACGGCCTGCTCATCCTCATCGCGACGATGATCGTCCTGATGTGCGTCATCAACCAGGTCGGCAAGCTCTCCGACCGCTTCGGCCGCAAGCCGCTCCTGATGGCCGGCATGCTCGGCTTCTTCGTCCTCTCCATCCCCTCGTTCCTGCTGGTCAAGAACGGCGCCCTGTGGGCCGTCTCGCTCGGCATGCTGATGCTGGGCCTCTCCCTGGTCTGCATGCTCGGCACGATGTCGGCGGCGCTTCCGGCCCTGTTCCCGACACAGGTCCGCTACGGCTCCCTCTCGGTCGGCTACAACCTCTCGGCGTCGATCTTCGGCGGTACGACCCCGCTGGTGATCACGGCCCTGATCAGCGTGACCGGGACCGACATGATGCCCGCGTACTACGCGATGGCCGCGGCCCTGGTCGGCGTGATCGCGGTGGCCTGCATGAAGGAGACGGCCCAGCAGCCGCTGGCCGGGTCCCCGCCGTCGGTGGAGACCGAGGAGGAGGCGGCGGAGATGGTGGAGGCGCAGGCTCCGGTGCCGAAGTTCTGACCGCCCGCCCGCCTTATGCGGTCCGCCCACACCCATCGGGCTGTCCCGCATTTCGGGCGCGACAGTCCGATTTTCATTTCGCCGATCGCCATCACCTCACCCAGTAGAGTGGCCCGCAAGGGTCCGTACCCCAGCTGGCCAGAGGGCGCCGGTTTAGGTCCGGTGTGTCGTGGGTTCGAGTCCCACCGGGCCCACGCGAAGAAAAGCGCTCCCTCCGGGGAGCGCTTTTCCCGTGCTCAGCCCAACAACTCCCGCACCACCGGCACCAGAGCCCGAAACGCCTTCCCCCGGTGCGAGATCGCGTTCTTCTCGTCGGGGCTCAGCTCGGCAGCCGTCCGCGTGTCCCCCTCGACCTGGAGGATCGGGTCGTAGCCGAAGCCGTTCGTGCCGGCCGGTGCGTGGCGCAGGACGCCGCGCATCTGGCCCTCCACCACGCGCTCCGTGCCGTCCGGCAGGGCGAGGGCCGCGGCGCACGCGAAGTGGGCGCCGCGGTGGACGTCGTCGTCGATGTCGCCGAGCTGGGCGAGGAGGAGGTCGAGGTTCGCCTTGTCGTCACCGTGGCGGCCGGCCCAGCGGGCGGAGAAGATGCCGGGGGCGCCGCCGAGGACGTCGACGCAGAGGCCGGAGTCGTCGGCGACCGCGGGCAGGCCGGTGGCCCGGGCGAGGGCGTGGGCCTTGAGGAGGGCGTTCTCGGCGAAGGTGACGCCGGTCTCCCGGACGTCGGGGACGTCGGGGTACGCGTCCGCGCCGACGAGGTCGTGGGGCAGGCCTGCGTCGGCGAGGATCGCGCGGAGTTCGACGATCTTGCCGTTGTTACGGGTGGCGAGGATGAGGCGGGTCATGCCCCCAGTATTACGGGGTGCAGACCTTGGTCAGTTCGCCCGCCGCGTCCGTGACGGGGGTGACGTCGGGCGTCTCGTCGCCGTTCTTGATGGCCGTGCGGACGTTGCCCACCGCCTTGTTGAGGTCGTCGACCGCCTTCGACACGTCGGCGTTGTCGGTCTTGTCGCCGATCTTGTCGAGGTTCTTGTCGATGGAGTCGAGCGCCTCGTCGGCCTGGCCCGGGTCGTTCGCCGCGTTCTCCACGGCCGTCTGCAGGTCGGTGACGCTGTCGGCGATGGAGTCGGCGGTCTGGACGCAGTCGAGGGCCTTGTCGACTGCCGAGCAGCCGACGGCGGCCGGGGCCGCGATCAGTGCCGCGGCTACGGCTATTACGGCGGTACGTCGGTGACGGCGCGCGGCCATGGAACGGTCCTCCCCTGAAGTACGGACAGGAGAACGGCGTCGTGTGCCGTCCACCTGTCCGTAGTGACGCAGTCGGTGGCTGTGCGGTTGCTGTACGACCGCCACCTTACTTGGGGATTTCTTTACCTGGCCAAGCAGTTATGCGAGCGGGCCCTCAAGTGCCTTGCGCTGGGCGGCGGCCAGCTCGTCGCAGCCGGAAACGGCCAGGTCGAGCAGGGAGTTGAGTTCGTCGCGGGCGAACGGCTCGGCCTCGGCGGTGCCCTGCACCTCGACGAAGCGGCCGTCGCCGGTGCAGACGACGTTCATGTCGGTGTCGGCCCGCACGTCCTCCTCGTAGCAGAGGTCGAGCAGCGGGACGCCGCCGACGATGCCGACGGAGACGGCGGAGACGGTGCCGGTGAGCGGCTCGCGGCCGGCCTTGATGAGCTTCTTGGACTTGCCCCAGGCGATGGCGTCGGCGAGGGCGACGTAGGCGCCGGTGATGGCGGCGGTGCGGGTGCCGCCGTCGGCCTGGAGGACGTCACAGTCGAGGACGATGGTGTTCTCGCCGAGGGCCTTGTAGTCGATGACGGCGCGCAGCGAACGGCCGATGAGGCGACTGATCTCGTGGGTGCGGCCGCCGATCTTGCCGCGGACGGATTCGCGGTCGCCGCGGGTGTTGGTGGCGCGCGGCAGCATCGAGTACTCGCCGGTGACCCAGCCCTCGCCGCTGCCCTTGCGCCAGCGCGGGACGCCTTCGGTGAAGGAGGCGGTGCAGAAGACCTTGGTGTCGCCGAAGGAGACGAGGACGGAGCCTTCTGCGTGCTTGCTCCAGCCGCGTTCGATGGTGATCGGGCGGAGCTGGTCGGGGGTGCGGCCGTCGATGCGAGACATAGGGGTGAGCGTATCGGGTACGGCGAAGGCCCCACCCCCTGTGTGCGGGGGCGGGGCCTTCGCCGACGTGGCCTCAGCAGGTCACATCATGTCTTCGATGTCGGCGGCGATCGGGTCGGCGTCGGTGCCGATGACGACCTGGATCGCGGTGCCCATCTTCACGACTCCGTGGGCGCCGGCGGCCTTCAGCGCCGCCTCGTCGACCTTGGAGGGGTCGATGACCTCGGTCCGCAGGCGGGTGATGCAGCCCTCGACCTCTTCGATGTTGTCGAGCCCGCCGAGCCCGGCGACGATCTTCTCAGCCTTGGTGGCCATTTCGTTCTCCCTGTTTTCCCGGGCCCGCCTATGGGCCGCTTTGTCACGGTAACCCACGGTTGGACCAACTTCGCGCGCGGTCATCCCTGCCGTGACGAATGATGACGATCACGTGGACCGACCCGTCCCGCAACTGGTCTACACCAGTATCCAACGACCGCCAAACGTGGCTTGTTCCGGGAGGACGCCCATGAGCGCGAACGCAGCCGCAGCACCCCGGCCGAGTCCCTGGAGCAACTTCTTCCAGGGTCTCCAGAAGATGGGGCGCAGCCTGCAGTTGCCCATCGCCGTGCTGCCTGCGGCCGGCATCGTCAACCGGCTCGGCCAGCCCGACGTCTTCGGTGACGACGGGCTCGGCTGGACCGACGTCGCGAAGGTCTTCGCGGGTGCCGGTGGCGCCCTGCTCGACGCCGACCTCGGACTGCCGCTGCTGTTCTGCATCGGTGTCGCGATCGGCATGGCCAAGAAGGCGGACGGCTCGACGGCCCTCGCGGCGGTGGCGGGCTTCCTCGTCTACCGGGGCGTGCTGCACCAGTTCCCGGTGGACTGTGCGAGCGGGGCGAAGGCGGTGGCCACGGGCTGCCAGGCGGCGGACGGCACGGTGGCCGCGTTCACGTACCAGAATCCGGGCGTGTTCGGCGGCATCATCATGGGCTTCCTGGCGTCGTTCTTCTGGGTCCGCTACCACCGCACCAAGCTGGTCTCGTGGCTCGGCTTCTTCAACGGCCGCCGGCTCGTCCCGATCATCATGGCGTTCATCGGCATCGTCTTCGCCGTGATCTGCCTGTGGATCTGGCCGCCGGTCGGTGACGCGCTGGAGTCCTTCTCCAACTGGCTGCAGGACCTGGGCGCCATCGGTTCCGGCATCTTCGGCGTCGCCAACCGCGCGCTGCTGGTCATCGGCCTGCACCAGTTCCTGAACGTCCCGCTGTGGTTCCAGTTCGGCTCGTTCACCAAGCCGGACGGCACGGTCGTGCACGGTGACATCAACATGTTCCTGAGCGGCGACCCGACCGCGGGCATCTACCAGACGGGCTTCTTCCCGATCATGATGTTCGCCCTCCCGGCGGCCTGTCTGGCGATGTACCACTGCGCACGCCCGGAGCGTCGCAAGGCGGTCGGCGGCATGATGCTCTCGCTGGCGCTGACCTCGTTCGTCACCGGTATCACCGAGCCCATCGAGTACTCCTTCGTCTTCATCGCCCCGCTGCTGTACGCGGTGCACGCGGTGCTCACCGGTGTCTCGATGGCGGTGACCTGGGGACTCGGGGTCAAGGACGGCTTCAGCTTCTCGGCGGGTCTGATCGACTACGTGATCAACTGGGGCCTGGCCACCAAGCCATGGATGATCATTCCGATCGGTCTGTGCTTCGCGGTCGTGTACTACGTGATCTTCCGCTTCGCGATCACCAAGTTCGATCTGAAGACCCCGGGCCGCGAGCCCGAGGAGGAGGTCGAGGACCTCACCAAGGCGTGAGACCCCGCCCAACTGCCCCTCGCGAAGGGCCCCCGGACCTCTGGTCCGGGGGCCCTTCGTCACGTATGAGCCGTCAGCGGCGCATATGTTCCACCCCACAAGAATCACGGGTTCCTTATCCCGCCTTCACCGTGCTACAACAGGTCTACACCACTGAGTGGTGTAGACCATCTGGCTGCTGCCCAACCCCCTTCTTTCCCATTCCGTCCCCGGCAGCACCCCAGCACATGGAGGAAGTTGATGAGCACCGCCAGCGCTACGGCGGCTCCCGCAAAGAAGCGGGGATCCGGCCTGTTCCAGGGCCTCCAGAAGGTGGGTCGCAGCCTCCAGCTGCCGATCGCGGTGCTGCCTGCCGCGGGCATCATGGTGCGACTCGGCCAGGACGACATCTTCGGCAAGGACGGCCTCGGCTGGGACAAGGTCGCCGCTGTCTTCAACAACGCCGGTGGCGCCATCACCGGCGCGCTGCCGATCCTGTTCTGCATAGGCGTGGCCATCGGCTTCGCCAAGAAGTCCGATGGCTCGACGGCGCTCGCCGCGCTCGTCGGCTTCCTCGTCTACAGCAAGGTGCTGCAGGCCTTCCCGGTCACCGAGGCCGTCGTCAACACGACCGCCAACAAGGGCGTCGACGTCGCCGCGACGTACAACGACCCGGGTGTCCTCGGCGGCATCGTCATGGGTCTGCTCGCCGCGATCCTGTGGCAGCGGTACCACCGCACCAAGCTCGTCGACTGGCTCGGCTTCTTCAACGGCCGCCGGCTCGTCCCGATCATCATGGCCTTCGTCGGCATCATCGCCGGTGTCTTCTTCGGCCTGGTCTGGGAGCCCATCGGCACCGGCATCTCCAACTTCGGTGAGTGGATGACCGGCCTCGGCTCCGGCGGCGCCGCCCTGTTCGGCGGTGTGAACCGCGCGCTGATCCCGATCGGCATGCACCAGTTCGTGAACACGGTCGCCTGGTTCCAGCTCGGTGACTTCACCAACTCCGCGGGCGAGGTCGTCCACGGCGACATCCCGCGCTTCCTGGCCGGTGACCCGTCGGCCGGCATGTTCCAGTCCGGCTTCTTCCCGATCATGATGTTCGGCCTGCCGGCCGCCGCGATCGCCATCGCGCACTGCGCCCGCCCCGAGCGCCGCAAGGCCGTGATGGGCATGATGGTCTCGCTCGCGCTGACCTCGTTCGTCACCGGTGTGACCGAGCCGATCGAGTTCTCGTTCATGTTCATCGCGCCGATCCTGTACGTCCTGCACGCGGTGCTGACCGCCGCGTCCATGGCGATCACCTGGGCCCTCGGGGTGCACGCCGGCTTCAACTTCTCGGCCGGCTTCATCGACTACGCGCTGAACTGGACCCACGCCACCAAGCCATGGATGATCATCCCGATCGGCCTGGTCTTCGCGGTGATCTACTACGTGACCTTCCGGTTCGCGATCATCAAGTTCAACCTCACCACCCCGGGCCGCGAGCCCGAGGAGGAGGTCGAGGACCTCACCAAGGCGTGAGGCCCCGCACCGGCCGACACGGCTGACACGGCTGACACGCACGAAGGCCCCCGGAACCGCTTCGGTTCCGGGGGCCTTCGGCGTCGCGCCGCGACGTCAGATCTCGTACGTCACTCCGGGCGCGGCCAGCTCGACGGCGCCGTCGTACACCGCGCGCGCGTCCGTCAGGTTCACCTGCGGGTCCGTCCACGGCGGGATGTGCGTCAGGACCAGCCTGCGCGCCCCGGCCCGCTGCGCCGACTCGCCCGCCTCGCGGCCGTTCAGGTGCAGCGCCGGAATGTTCTCCTTGCCGTGCGTGAACGCGGCCTCGCACAGGAACAGGTCGGTGTCCTGGGCCAGTTCGTCCAGCGCGGCGCACGGCCCGGTGTCCCCCGAGTACGTCAGGGACCGGCCGCCGTGCTCGACGCGGATCGCGTACGACTCGACCGGGTGGCAGACCTTCTCCATCCGCACGGAGAAGGGCCCGATCTCGTACGCGCCCGGCTTGACGGTGTGGAAGTCGAAGACCTCACTGAAGGCGGAGGCCGAGGGGGTGTCGGCGTGCGCGGTGGTCAGCCGCTGCTCGGTGCCCTCCGGTCCGAAGACCGGGATGGGGTCGCAGCGGCCGCCGTCGTGGCGGTAGTAGCGCACGACGAAGTACGCGCACATGTCGATGCAGTGGTCCGCGTGCAGATGACTGAGAAAGATCGCGTCGAGGTCGTAGAGACCACAGTGGCGCTGCAACTCGCCCAGGGCGCCATTGCCCATGTCGAGAAGCAGCCGGTAGCCGTCGGCCTCGACGAGGTAGCTCGAGCAGGCCGAATCCGCGGACGGGAACGACCCCGAGCAGCCGACGACGGTGAGCTTCATAAGAGCCTTCAACCTCCGCGCTGGCGGTCGGAATGCGGGGCTTGAACCAAGGGGTCCGTCGAGCGTAAGGCGCAAAAGGTCGAGTGGCTCCTCCGTCACGGGCCGTTGTGGGCGAACTCACCTGCGCTGTCACCGGTTCGGGGGGCTCCGGACGGGCGCGGTCCGGTGGCGCGCCCCGCGCGCCCCACCGGTACCGTCATGCCTATGGACACGTCCTGGTGGCTGGCGCTCGCGGCCGTCGTACTGCTCGCGCTGGTCGCGGCGCTGGTCGACGGGTGGGGTCGCGGTTCCCGGCAGCGGGTCCGGCACGCGCCGCGCGCGCGGGTGGCCGGGGGGCCGCAGCCGACGGAGATCTGGTGGGCGCTCGTGCCCTACGAGGACGGGCCCGGCGGCAAGGACCGGCCGTGCCTGGTCCTGTCGCTACGGGGTGACACCGCGCTCGTCGCGAAGATCACCAGCCGGTATCACGACGAGCGGCCTGGAGTGATCCCGCTGCCGCCCGGGTCGGTCGGGGATGCGCAGGGGCGGGCGAGTTTCCTGGAGACGGACGAGCTCCGCGAGGTCCCGCTGGGAGACTTCCGGCGCCGTGCGGGCGTAGTCGACCCGGTCCTGTGGGACCAGGTCCGCCACTTGGGCCGCTGAGCCGCGGGTACGTCGCCATTCTGCGGGCCGGTGGGGCTTCTCGCGCAGTTCCCCGCGCCCCTGGAAGGCATGCGCTGACGCGCAGCCTTCCCCCGCCAGGGAGAGGCCGCCCGAAGGGCGTGCCTCTCAGGGGCGCGGGGCTGTTCGATCAGCGGCTCCGCCGCGGAGCGCGACCAGCCCCCACCGGCCCGCACCCGACCGACGAGCCCGGAATCGGTCAGACGCTCAGGCCCACAACTGACCGTGGAGTACTTCGATCGCTTCCTCCGTCGTCGCGGCCGTGTAGACCCCGGTCGACAGGTACTTCCAGCCACCGTCGGCGACGACGAAGACGATGTCGGCCGACTCCCCCGCCTTCAGCGCCTTCTTGCCGACCCCGATCGCCGCGTGCAGCGCGGCCCCCGTGGAGACCCCCGCGAAGATGCCCTCCAGCTGGAGCAGCTCCCGCGTACGCGTCACCGCGTCGGCCGAGCCGACCGAGAACCGGGTCGTCAGGACGGACGCGTCGTACAGCTCGGGGACGAACCCCTCGTCGAGGTTGCGCAGCCCGTACACCAGGTCGTCGTAGCGCGGCTCGGCCGCGACGATCTTGACGTCGGGCTTGTGCTCGCGCAGGAACCGGCCCACGCCCATGAGCGTGCCGGTCGTGCCGAGCCCCGCCACGAAGTGCGTGACCGAGGGGAGGTCCGCCAGGATCTCCGGCCCGGTCGTGGCGTAGTGCGCGCCCGCGTTGTCCGGGTTGCCGTACTGGTAGAGCATCACCCAGTCCGGGTGCTGCTCGGCCAGTTCCTTGGCGATGCGGACGGCCGTGTTGGAGCCGCCCGCGGCCGGGGACGCGATGATCTCGGCGCCCCACATGGCGAGCAGGTCGCGCCGCTCCTGCGAGGTGTTCTCCGGCATGACGCAGACGATGCGGTAGCCCTTGAGGCGGGCGGCCATCGCGAGCGAGATGCCGGTGTTGCCCGAGGTGGGTTCGAGGATGGTGCAGCCGGGGGTGAGCCGGCCGTCCTTCTCGGCCTGCTCGATCATGTGGAGCGCGGGGCGGTCCTTGACCGAGCCGGTCGGATTGCGGTCCTCGAGCTTCGCCCAGATCCGTACGTCGTCGGAGGGCGACAGCCGCGGCAGGCGCACCAGAGGGGTGTTGCCGACCGCGGCCAGGGGGCTGTCGTAACGCATACGTCCCGCTCAGCGCATTCCGCCGGCCACGGCCGGCAGGATCGTCACGTTGTCGCCGTCGGCGAGCTTGGTCTCGATGCCGTCGAGGAACCGGACGTCCTCGTCGTTCAGGTAGACGTTCACGAAGCGGCGCAGCTGGCCGTTGTCCACGATGCGGGCGGCGATGCCCGAGTGCCGGGAGTCCAGGTCGGTGAACAGCTCGGCGAGGGTGTCCCCGCTGCCCTGGACGGCCTTCTCGCCGTCGGTGTAGGTGCGGAGGATGGTCGGGATGCGGACCTCGATGGCCATGCTGGGGCTCCTGTCAGGAGTCGGGAGTCGTGTGGGTGAGCGCGCGGAGGCGCTTCCGTACTGCGGGGTGGGGCCGTACGGCGGTGCGGCTCAGCGCGGACAGATGGCGCTGGCGAGGCGGCACAGGTCGACGTGCAGCCGCGCAACGAGCAGCATGCCCGGCGTCTTTTCGCTCACGTCGTGGAAAACCATGGGCTCATCGTATCGATTCCCGGCCGGGGTCCCCGAATGTGATCTCAGCATGCGGTCGAAAATCGTCCGGTTGCTGGGATGTGGTCTCCGTTCAGGCGGTGACCTCGACCTCTTCCTCGGTGACCTCGCCCTCCACGATGCGGAACGAGCGGAACTGGAAGGGGCCCGCGTCGTCCGTGTCGGCGGTGGAGACCAGGACGTAGTGGGCGCCCGGCTCGTTCGCGTACGTGATGTCGGTGCGCGACGGGTACGCCTCGGTGGCCGTGTGCGAGTGGTAGATGATCACCGGCTCCTCGTCGCGGTCGTCCATCTCGCGGTAGAGCTTGAGCAGGTCGCCGGAGTCGAACTCGTAGAACGTGGGCGAGCGGGCGGCGTTCAGCATCGGGATGAAGCGCTCGGGGCGGCCCTCGCCGACCGGTCCGGCGACGACGCCGCAGGCCTCGTCGGGGTGGTCCTTGCGGGCGTGGTCCACGATCTGGTCGAACAGGGCCTGGGAAATCTTCAGCATGCGGTCAGGATAAGCAGAAGGGCCGCCTCGTACCGGAGTGCGGTACGAGGCGGCCCAGCTGGTGAGACGTGCGAGGTCAGCTCCGCTTGGCGAAGGCCGCGCCCTGCGGGTTGCGGCTCTTGAGCACCGCGTAGGCGACGCCCAGGATCACGCCCCAGACCGGGGCCGCGTACAGGGACACGCGGGCGTCCTTGTCGATGCCCATCATCACGATCACCATCGCGATGAACGCCAGCGAGAAGATGCTCGCCCAGATGCCGCCCGGCGCCCGGAACTCGGACTTCGGGAGCTCACCGCGGTCGGACTTGAGGCGGTAGCGGATCTGGCAGACCAGGATGATGATCCAGGCCCACATGCCGGAGATGGTGGCGAAGGAGACGACGTAGTTGAACGCCTCACCCGGCCACTGGTAGTTGATCCAGACGCCGACGAGCATCATCGCGGCGGAGAAGGACGTGCCGATCAGCGGCAGGCCGTTCCGGGTCAGCTTGGTGAAGAAGGACGGGCCCTGGCCGTTGAGCGCGAGGTCGCGCAGCATGCGGCCGGTGGAGTACATGCCCGAGTTGCAGGACGACAGGGCGGCGGTGAGGACCACGAAGTTCACGATGCCCGCGCCCGCGGCCAGGCCCATCTTCTCGAAGGCGTGCACGAACGGCGAGACGCCGGGCTGGAACTCCGTCCACGGCACGACCGAGAGGATCATGATCAGGGCGCCGACGTAGAAGACGGCGATGCGCCACGGCACGGTGTTGATGGCCTTCGGCAGGACCTTCTTCGGGTCCTTGGACTCACCCGCGGTGACACCGACCAGCTCGACGGCGAGGAACGCGAACATCACCATCTGCAGGGTCATCAGGGTGTTGCCGACGCCGTGCGGGAAGAAGCCGCCCTGGTCCCACAGGTGGGTGACGGAGGCCGTGTCGCCGGCGTCGGAGAAGCCGAGCGTGAGGATGCCGGCGCAGATCAGGATCATGCCGACGATGGCGGTGACCTTGACCATGGAGAACCAGAACTCCAGCTCACCGAAGAGCTTCACGGAGATCAGGTTGGCGCCGTACAGGATGATCGTGAAGACGAGTGCGGACACCCATTGCGGGATGCCCCACCAGTACGTCATGTAGGTGGCCGCCGCCGTGACCTCGGTCATGCCGGTGATGACCCAGAACAGCCAGTACGTCCATCCGGTGACGAAGCCCGCGAAGGGGCCGATGAACTCGCGCGCGTACTCCGAGAACGAGCCGGAGACCGGGCGGTACATGAGGAGCTCGCCGAGCGCCCGCATGATGAAGAAGATGACCACGCCCGCGATGGCGTACGCGAGGATCAGGCTGGGCCCCGCCTTGGAGATGCCCTTGCCCGCGCCGAGGAAGAGGCCGGTGCCGATGGCGCCGCCGATGGCGATCATCTGGATCTGCCGGGCGCCGAGCCCGCGCTTGTAACCCTCGCCGCCCTCGGCCGGGTCGCTCACGGCCTCATTGCCGGCGTTGTGCTTGTCGACCTGCACTGAGGTCATGAAGTGCGCCTTTCTCCATGCCGATCCGTGCCGTACGCGGCTCGGATCGACTGTGACGATCCTTCGGGGCTGGGCCCCTGGATGGATGGAGCTGTGCCTACCGGCGGTCGGCCGGTAAGGGCGCCCTCTGACAGGACAGGGGTGGCGTCCGTCAGGTGGTCGTGAAGATTTATCACGGCGGCAGGAGTGATCGGCCGAGGCACATGTGGCGTACGCCATGAGGAGAACCGGACAAAGGTCCCTTCACGCCGGAAAAAGGTCCGGCGCGGTGACGCGATCGTTATCCGGATTTGAGCGTCCGCTGAGCGAACGCGCTTACATTCGGTGACGTCGAACTGTCCCGCCTTGTCCCGACACGTCAGGCCATAAGGGTTTCGACCAGGGTCTCCTGCAGACCGCCCAGCCACAGATAGGCCATCACCATCGGCTTGCGCGGGTCCTCGTCGGGCAGCCGGTAGAGGAGGTCGGTGTCCTCCTCGTCGACGATGTCGAGGCGGGTGCCGATCGCGAGCCGCAGGTCGTTGAGCGCGCGCATCCACTGGACCGACTCGTCCTGGGACAGCTTGAGGACCGCCCCGCCGTCGCCCGCGGGGCTGAGCGCGTCGAGCGAGCGGATCACCGCGAGCGCGTCCGTGCGCTTGCCGGCCCGCAGGTCGTTCTCGGTGAAGCGCCTGAACTCCGAGGAGTAGGCGCCCAGTTCGGCCTGCGACGCCAGATCGTCGGGGGCGCCGGGACCGCCGTACGCGTCCGGCAGCAGCCGGCGCAGGACGGCGTCGGCGGGCGGTTCGCTGGGGCCCTCGGCGAAGAGCTCGGCGAGCGGGTCGTCGGACTCCTCGCCGCCCGGCCCGGGCCCGATGAGCTCCAGGAGCTGCACGGCGAGCGAGCGGATGATGGAGATCTCGACGTCGTCGAGGGCGACGGCAGCGCCGCCACCGGGGATCGGCTCGAAGTGTCCAGGCATGAGTACGGCGTTACTTCCCTGCTACTTGCGGTCCTGTTGCAGCGTGGCCCACAGGCCGTATCCGTGCATGGCCTGGACGTCGCGCTCCATCTCTTCACGGGTGCCGGAGGAGACGACGGCGCGCCCCTTGTTGTGGACGTCCAGCATCAGCTTGGTGGCCTTGTCCTTGGAGTACCCGAAGTACGTCTGGAACACGTACGTCACATAACTCATGAGGTTGACCGGGTCGTTGTGGACGAGCGTGATCCAGGGGACGTCCGGCTCGGGGACCACGGAGAGGTCCTCAGTGGTCTCGGGCTTCTCGATCTCAAGGGGTGCTGGAGCCGTCACACGGCCCATGCTGCCACCACCGCCCGCCGTACGCACAAATGGACTCCAGAAATCGTCACCTTGACGCTAATCGGGGGTAGCATCCAGCCTATGAACACAGCGGACCTTGGCCTGCCGGTGGACGTTCCGTCGACAGCGCTCTTCACCGATCACTACGAGCTGACGATGCTGCAGGCCGCCCTCCACGCGGGCACCGCCGACCGGCGCTCGGTCTTCGAGGTCTTCACCCGCCGCCTGCCCGAGGGCCGTCGCTACGGCGTGGTGGCCGGCACCGGGCGCGTCCTGGACGCCGTCGAGAACTTCCGCTTCGACGCGGACGTGCTGGGCTTCCTGCGCGAGCGGAACGTGGTGGACGAGCCGACGCTGGCCTGGCTCGCGGACTACCGCTTCGCCGGCGACATCTGGGGCTACCCGGAGGGCGAGGTCTACTTCCCCGGCTCCCCCGTGCTGCGCGTCGAGGGCTCCTTCGCCGAGTGCGTGCTGCTGGAGACCGTGATCCTCTCCATCCTCAACCACGACTCGGCGATCGCCGCGGCGGCCTCCCGGATGTCCTCGGCCGCCGGGGACCGGCCGCTGATCGAGATGGGCGCGCGCCGCACCCACGAGCTGGCCGCCGTCGCCGCCTCGCGCGCCGCGTACGTGGGCGGCTTCGCGACGACCTCGGACCTCGCGGCCGGGTTCCGCTACGGCATCCCGACCGTCGGCACGTCCGCGCACGCCTTCACCCTGCTGCACGACTCCGAGCGGGACGCCTTCCGCGCCCAGGTCGACTCCCTCGGCGAGGGCACGACGCTGCTCGTGGACACGTACGACGTGCGGGAGGCGGTCAGGACCGCCGTCGAGATCGCGGGGCCGAAGCTCGGCGCCGTCCGGATCGACTCCGGTGACCTGCTGCTCGTCGCCCACCGGGTGCGCCAGCAGCTCGACGAGCTCGGCGCGAAGGACACCAAGATCGTGGTCACCTCCGACCTCGACGAGTACGCCATCGCCTCGCTCGCGGCCTCGCCGGTCGACGCGTACGGCGTCGGTACGCAGCTGGTGACCGGCTCCGGGCACCCGACCTGCTCCATGGTCTACAAGCTGGTGGCGCGCGCCGAGTCCGCCGACCCGAAGGCGCCGCTGGTACCCGTCGCGAAGAAGTCGGCGGGCGGCAAGACGTCCATCGGCGGCCGCAAGTGGGCGGCGCGCCGGCTCGACGGGGACGGGGTGGCCGAGGCCGAGGTCGTCGGCACGGGCCCGGTGCCGGCGGATCTCGTGGACCGGCAGCTCCTGGTCGAGCTGGTCAAGGGCGGTGAGGTGGTGGCCCGTGAGCCGCTGGACGCGGTGCGCGAGCGGCACATCGCGGCGCGCGACGGGCTCCCGCTGTCGGCGACGCAGCTGTCCCGGGGCGAGGCCGTCCTTCCCACCGAGTACGCGTGACCCGGTGCGGGAGCGGGCCGGTGCGCCCCGATTGCCCTCTCCCGCAACGCACTTGAAGCTTCTACGCTCGTAGTCTCCAAGCAGAGGACACCGACCATGCGCCGCGCCCTGATCGTCGTAGACGTGCAGAACGACTTCTGTGAGGGCGGCAGCCTCGCGGTGGCGGGAGGTGCCGATGTCGCTGCCGCGATCACCGATCTGATCGGCCAGGCGGCCGGCGGCGGCTACCAGCACGTCGTCGCCACCCGTGACCACCACGTCGCGCCCGGCAACCACTTCGCCGACGCGCCGGACTACGTCCACTCCTGGCCCGCGCACTGCGTCGCCGGCACCGAGGGCGTCGGCTTCCACCCGAACTTCGCGCCCGCCGTCGCCTCCGGCGCGATCGACTCCGTCTTCGACAAGGGCGCGTACGCGGCCGCATACAGCGGTTTCGAGGGCGCCGACGAGAACGGGGTGCCGCTGGCGGAGTGGCTGCGGGCCCGGGAGATCACCGAGGTGGACGTGGTCGGCATCGCCACGGACCACTGCGTGCGGGCCACGGCCCTGGACGCGGTGCGGGAGGGCTTCCGCACGCAGGTCCTGCTGGACCTGACCGCGGGGGTCGCCGCCGCCACCACCGAGGCGGCGCTCGTGGAGCTGAAGGAGGCCGGGGTCGACCTCAGCGGCAAGCCCGTCGTGCCCTAGGCGACGACCTTGGGGTGCAGCAGGGCCCGTATCGGGTGCCACAACTCACCCGTGGAGCGGTCGGGGGCGGTGCGCCACACCAGGCCGTCCGGATGGTGCAGCACCGCGGTGATCTCGTCCGGCGTCGGCGGGTGCGCGTTGCCCCGCAGGTACACCGCGCGCAGGCCCAGATTGCGCAGGCGGGTCAGGGCGCGGGCGCGGTTCACCGAGTGCACGAGGACCCGTACGGCGCCCTCCGACGAGCCCGGTGCGGGCAGGGTCAGAGCCACCACCACGCTGCCGCCCGGCAGCTTGCAGAACCCTCCTGCGGACATGACTGTCACACCCCCGTGAGACGTAGTGTCAATAAGAAACCCACAGGACGCACCTAAACACGATCGGCCGCGACCCGCTAGCCCCAGCTAGCAAGGTCGCGGCCGACACGTTTGTGACCTGCGGTTTTACCGACTACTTGGTCGAGGGACCGACCTTGACCGTGATCGTCGAGCCGTCCAGCGGCTGCTGGACGATCGAGATCCTGGTGTTGGTGTCAGTTGTCTGGACACTGCCGGTCGGGTTCTCCGCGTACCAGTAGGTGCCCTTGTGGTCGTCGAAGGCCGGGACGCCGAGCTGCGCCGGGACCTTCGTCTCGACGCCCAGCTTGTGGAGCGAGAAGCCGGGGTTCGGGAACCAGCTGAAGGCGGCGTCGTAGGGCTGGATCTTGTTCGTGATCAGCTTGCCGTCCGCCCACTTCAGCGGCTTGGCGTGGGCGTCGATCGGAAGGATCAGGCCCTTGCCGGGGTGCAGCCCGATGTTGTTGTCGCGCTGCGAGGTGTCCCACTGCCAGACGACCAGGCCGGGACGGTACGAGTAGTGCTCGACCCAGTTGTTCTTGGCACCGCCGTCACGCCAGCCGAAGTTGTACGGGCCGACCTTGAGGGTCTTGTCGTACGACACGTACTGACGGTTCTCGGCGATGTAGAACTGCGGGAACTCGCCGCTGATGGAGGCACCGACGCGGGAGAAGCCGCGGCTCGTCCAGCCGGCCGCCTCGGACTCGGCGTCGTCGGAGAACAGCGTGGCGCCGTCCGCCTTGACCGCCAGGTTGTCGAAGGCGAAGCCCTTCTGGGCCACGCCGCCGTCCGTCTTGTAGCGGAACCGGACGTCGATCTTCTGGCCCGCGTAGGCGTCCAGCGGGAAGACCAGGTGCTGGAACTTGCCGTTGGTGCCGGTGATCGCGGGCTTGTCGCCGCCGTCACGCGTGATGGTCTGGCCGTCGGCGGTGCCGTCGATCGCCTTCCAGCTGGCGCCGCCGTCCGTGGAGACCTGCGTGTACAGGTAGTCGTAGTCCTGCTCGATGTCCCACCAGGCGTCGAGCTCCAGGGAGCCCTTCGACTTCCCGGTCAGGTCGACCGTGCGCTGCAGCGTGTTGTCGAGGTCGTCGCCGTAGTCCGACCACCACTGCTTGGAGCCCTGCGAGGGCGCCACGATGTCGGTGACCGCGGTCTTCTTCGGCAGTTCGACGACGAGGGCCTGCGGGTTCTTGGTGTTGTACTCGGCCACGCCCAGCTTGTGCTTGGAGGAGGTCGCCGCCTTGGCCTTGTCGTAGTCCAGCCAGCCCAGCTGCAGCTTGTCCCAGGCGGTCATGTCGCCCGGCATGTCGCCGATCGCTTCCTTGCCGGTGCCGAGCCAGGAGCCCGCCGACATCAGCGACCAGAAGCCGACCGAGTTCTCGCCGACGTACGTGGTGTCGTACAGGTCGGGCAGACCGAGGTCGTGACCGTACTCGTGGGCGAAGACGCCGAGGCCGCCGTTCTCCGGCTGCATCGTGTAGTCGCCGACCCACAGGCCGGTGTCGCCGATCGCGACGCCGCCCGCCTTGTAGTCGGCCGGACCGGTGTCGCCGTCGTCGCGGCTGTAGGCGTAACCGCGGTGCGCCCACAGGGAGTCGCCGCCCTGCGCGCCGCCGCCCGCCGAGCCGTCCTCGCCGGCGTGGATGATCTGGAAGTGGTCCAGGTATCCGTCGGGCTCGTTGAAGTTGCCGTCGTTGTCGTGGTCCGTGCGGTCCCACTGGTCGTACTGCGCGAGGTCGGCCTTGATGTCGGCGGTCGACTTGCCCGCCGCCTTCTGCTCGTCGACCCAGGCGCTGATGCCGTCGCGGACCAGGTCCTCGACGTTCGGGCAGTTGTTGCCGCCGCAGTAGTTGGACCCGTAACGGGCCTCGTTCCACGGGACCTTGACCCAGTCGGTGACCTCGCCCTCGACGGAGTAGCGGCCCGAGGACGCCTTCTCGTAGTACGTCTTGAGCGAGTCGACGCCCTTGCCCGACCCGAAGTACAGGTCCTCGAAGTGCTTCTTGCCGTAGTCCGCCTGCCAGGCCGTCGAGTTGTCCTTGGCGCGGTCCGGCTCGGCTATCTGGTTGTGCAGCGGGCCCGGCGTGCCGCCGTACTTCGGCTTCAGGTCGGGGGTGTTGTCGTCGAGCCGGTCGACGAGCGTCGTGTTGTCGACCTTGTCGCCGAACTCGGTCAGGATCGTGAAGATCTTGTCCGTGCGCTCGCGGCCCAGCTCGACGTACTTGGACTTGCCGCCGCCGAGCCTGACGACCTTCGAGCCGTTCTTCTCCTCGACCTTCGCCTTGCCCGCGAGCACCTGCTCCAGGGCGGTGCGGCGCTGCTGCTCCATCGTCTTGGCCGCGGGGCCCTCGACGACGTTGCCCTCGCTGTCCAGGACGGCTTCGGACTGGTTCACGTCGGCCGCCTGCTTGGCGGCCGCGGGGTCGGCCGGGGTGGCGGCCTGCGCCGTCGTCGCCGCGATGGAACCCGTGGCCGCGGTGGCGGCCAGGGTCACGAGCACGGCGGCGGATCTCAACGCCCGTCTCTTGGTGGTCACTTGAGTCTTTCCCCTCCTCCGTGGCTGAAGAGCCACGCATCACAAGTGACGCCATTTGACCGGAGGTAGGGGAGAAATAACAGTCCTTGACTGTTGCGTTTCCGTTGCACTATGCAGGGGTGCCGCTCCGGAATCCGGACATGCGCGCCGAAACCCAACGGGCGCGTCCGACCGTCCACTTGGTGGACGTGATGACTCCGTGCGCCCCCCATGCACCGGCACTGTGGGTTAGGTCATGCTTACTGGCCGTTCCACTCGGGCACACGTCGGAATAGAGTCGGATCGACGGCACACCCACCGGTCGAGCCGCACCCTGCTCCCCCGATGTCACGAGGACGGATACCGCCATGCCTCGCCCGACTGTCGCACAGCTCGCCTATGGTTCGGCCACCGTCATTCTCTCGACCCTCGCCATGTTGCTGCTGTCACAGACGAGTTCGGGTCCCGGGATCGGCGTCATCGCCATCTCCGCGGTCATCCTCGGTCTGTTCGTGGCCATGAGCGTGCCGACGCGCAAAGCGGGCGCGCAGCCGCAGTCCGAGCCGGCGGCGGACGGGCCCGTGACCGCGCGGCGCATCCCGTCCCCGGCGCGCGGCACCGCGGCCGAGTCCGTCAGGGAACGCGAACCGGCGGGCCCGTGAGGCACGGACCCGCCGGATCGGCTGGTGCTGTGTACGTCGCCGCTGTCGCGCTGTGACGCGCCGGTTCAGGCGCTGCTGACCACCACCGTCTTGGCCGCCTTGTCGTGCAGGCCCTGCTTGTAGGGCTTGTCGAAGAAGCTCCAGCCGCCACAGATCGCGGTCCAGATGCAGGCGCAGCAGAACACGGCGGGAACCCACAGCACGACCGCGCGGATCAGGTTGGTCTGAGCGCTGGGCGTGGCCCCGTTGTCGAGGTTGGCGACCCGCAGCTTCAGCCACTTCTTGCCGAGCGTCTGACCGGTCTTCGCCGTCATGAAGACGTCGTAGCCGATGTACAGGACGGCCGCGAGCAGCGACTGGCCGAACTGCTTGCCGTACTCGATCTTGTCGGGGTCGGTCTCGTACTCGGAGATCCCGAACGCCCACGACAGCAGGCCCACGACGATCGACACCAGGACGATGTCGATGATGCGCGCGAGGACGCGCTTGCCGCTGTCGGCGAGGGGCGGCATCCCGGCGAGCGGGTCCTGGCCGCCGCCGTAGCCGCCGGAGCCGTAGGGGTCACCGCTGTACGGAGGGGGCGTACCGCCGCCGTACGGGGGCGGGGTGCCGCCGCCCGGCGGGGGCGTGGCGCCGTAGGGGTTCTGGGGTTGGCCGCCGTACGGGTCCTGCGGGCTGTCGTACGGCGATCCGCCGCCGGGCGGGGTGGTCGGCGGCGGTTTGCGGAAGGGGTCGTCCTCCGGCGGTTGGCCGGAGCCGTTGGGCGGCGGTTCGGTACTCATGGCCCGAGTGGATCGCGAACGGGGTTGCGCCGCACCCGGCGGGCGGCCGTCCGGATGAGGCCTTCCGCCGTTGCGGGGCGGCGATCGTTGCCGGGTGCGGGTCTCGTCGTGGTTGCTCGCGCCCCGCGGCGGAGCCGCCAGTGACACAGCCCCGCGCCCCTGAGAGGCACGCCCTTCGGGCGGCCTCTCCCCGGTGCGCGAGAAGCCCCCACGCAGCCGCAGCTAACCCGCCACGAACGTGCGGGCCGCCTTGTCGTGGAGGCACTGGCGCCACGGGCGGTCGAAGGCGCCCCACAGGACGCCGAGGACGCCGATGACGAGGACGCCGGGCACGCTGTAGACGAGCCAGCGCTTGAGGGCCGAGCCGAACGTCGGGGAGGCGTGCTCCTCGATGTCCCGCACGCTCAGCCCCATCAGCTTCTTGCCGAGCGTGCGCCCCCACTTCGCGGTCGGCAGCGCCTCGTAGAGGACACCGAAGACCAGCAGGACGGCGAGCACGATGCCGAGGTACGTGCCGGTCGTGCCGTCGAGGAGCCAGACCGTGACCTGCCGGCCGGACGCCTTCGCCGCGTCGATCTTGCCGTCGATGTGGTCCATCGCCTTCGTACCGAGCGGCACCGCGGCGGCCGCGGTGACCGCGCCCAGGACGAGCGTGTCGATGAGCCGCGCCACGAACCGCTTGCCGAGGCCCGCCGGGCGGACGGCCGCGGCGGCCTGCGCGGCGGCGAGGAACGGGTCGCTGGCCACCGGCTTGAACGGGGTGACCGGCCCCTCCGGCTCCGCGGCCGGGGCGGGAACCTGGGCGGGTCCCGCCAACTGGTGCACCTGCTGCGCCCACGACGGCGAACCGCCACCAGGGCCCTGCGTGACGGGAGTCGGGAGCACGGGCTGCGGCTGAGCCTGCTGCGGGGGCTGCACCTGCTGCTGGGGCGGGTAGCCGTACGCGGGCGCGGGCCGGCTCGGGGCGGGCGCCGGAGCCGGTGCGGGGGCCGGTGCCGGTGCCGGGGCGGCGGCCGCGCGCGGGTCCTGGTGGGCCGGGCCCTGGGCCGGAGTGCCGAGGCGCGGGTCCGCCGGGGAAGCGGCGGGCGCGGGCTGCGGGTTGAGGCCCGCGCGGGCCTGCGCCTGCGACGGTGCGGCGGGCTGCGCCGTCTGCTCGGCCGGGGACGGCGCGCCCTGCTGCGGCACGGCGCGGATCGCCATCGTGCCGTCGGCGCGCGGCGCCTTGTCGGCGCCGGGGCGCACGGCCCTGATCGCGACGGTGCCGTCC
>NZ_JAMOLN010000007.1 GCF_024448165.1 Streptomyces longispororuber | reverse complement strand
CGGCAAGCCCGCCCCGAAGCGCGGGAAGCCGCGCAAGCGGTCGTAGCGGGCAGGCGGGCACCCGCCCGCGCCTGACCCGGGCACCGCCCGCCGCTGACCCCTGGCGCCGCCCGCCGCTGAATCCGGGCGCCGCCACATAGCCGTACGCCGGACCCGGCCCGCTCCCACGCAGCGGTCGCCGGACGTCGAAGCCGGCCCCTACTCGTCCGCCGGGGGCCCCGGCGCTCCCGCTCGCAGGCCGTCCATCACCAGGTCCAGGAGGCGGCCCGCTCGGGACTGCCAGTCGCCGTGCGGGTCGATCAGCCAGAGGCCGCCGATCGCCAGCATGAAGTCGTCGGGGGTGACGCCGGGGCGAAGGGCGCCCGCCTTCTCGTTCGCGGTCAGCAGCAGCGTCACGGCCTCCGTGAGCGGGCCGTGGGCCAGGCTCTTCATCGTGCCGCGGGCGGCCGTCGCCTCGCGCAGCGCGTCCGCGAGGCCGGCCTTCGCCATCGCGTACTGCGCGAGCCGGTCCATCCACTCGCGCAGCGCCACCTCCGGCGGCCGGGTGCACAGCAACTGGGCCGCCGTGTCGGCGACTTGCTGTACCTCGTACCGGTACACCTCGAGGACGAGCGCCTCCCGGCTGGGGAAGTTGCGATAGAACGTGCCCTGTCCGACGCCCGCCTTCTTCGCGATCGCGCTCAACGGCGCGTCCGCCGAGTGCGTCAGTTCGGCCAGGGCCACTTCGAGGATGCGCTCGCGGTTGCGCTGCGCGTCGGAGCGGAGCGCCGGCTTCTTCGGGTGCCCCACGCGTCCTCCTTCGGCCGTGGCCAGGAAACGTCCTTGCTAGGCGGACAGTTGTCCACTACGTTCGTGAACCGTAAAAGCGGACAGATGTCCGTTCAGGTTCGTCCACCATAGCGGCGTACGCGGCCGAGGCCCATGCCGAGGCCGCCCCGCCCCGTCGCACAGCGCCGATTCTCCTCGCACGAGACACGCGAAAGAAGGCTGCTCATGTCCCCGGCCGAGACGTCCACGTCCAGCGCCGTCACCCTGAACATCAACGGGGAGAAGCACACCCTGCCCGTCGATCACCGCACCACGCTGCTCGACGCCCTGCGCGAGCGGCTCGACCTGACCGGCACGAAGAAGGGCTGCGACCAGGGGCAGTGCGGTGCCTGCACCGTCCTCGTCGATGGGCGCAGGGCCGTGTCCTGTCTGCAGCTCGCGGTCGCCGCCGAAGGCCGTGAGATCACCACCATCGAGGGCGTCGCCCAGGGCGACCGACTGCACCCGGTGCAGCAGGCGTTCGTCGAACTCGACGGATTCCAGTGCGGCTACTGCACACCGGGCCAGATCTGCTCGGCCCTCGCCGTCCTGGAGGAGCACGCGGCGGGCTGGCCGTCCGCCGCGACCGAGGACGTGCGGCCCGAGGCCGGGCCGCCACCCCTCACCCCGGAGGAGATCAGGGAGCGGATGAGCGGGAACCTGTGCCGCTGCGGCGCGTACGTGTCGATCGTGCAGGCCGTCGCCCGGGCCGCGGCGCAGACCACCGACGGTGCGAAGGAGCAGGTGGCGTGAGGGAGTTCGGATACGAGCGGGCACTCGACGTGCCGGGCGCCGTGGCGGTCCTCGGCGGCGACCCCGAGGCGCGGTACCTCGGCGGCGGCACCAATCTCGTCGACCTGATGAAGGCGGGCGTCGAGCGTCCCGCCCGCCTCGTCGACGTACGCGAACTGCCGCTGGACCGCGTCGAGCCGACAGCGGACGGCGGGCTGCGGATCGGTGCCACCGTCACCAACAGCGACCTCGCCGCGCACCCCGAAGTGCGGCGCCGCTACCCGGCGCTGGCGCAGGCCGTGCTCGCCGGCGCTTCCGGGCAGCTGCGCAACATGGCGACTGTCGGCGGCAATCTGCTCCAGCGCACCCGCTGCGCCTACTTCACCGACATCGGCAAGCCGTGCAACAAGCGGGTTCCCGGCAGTGGCTGCCCGGCCGTGGCCGGCGAACACCGCAACGGCGCCATCCTCGGCGCGAGCGAGCACTGCGTGGCCGTGCACCCCTCCGACATGGGCGTCGCACTCGCCGCGTTCGACGCCGTCGTGACGTACGAAACCGCCGCCGGGCCGGGGATGCTGGCGCTCGCCGACTTCTACCGTCCCGTCGGCGACACCCCGCACCTGGAGACCGCGCTGCCCGCCGGCGCGCTCATCACCGGGGTCACGCTGCCCGCAGCGCCGGTCGCCGCGCACTCCCGCTACCGCAAGGTCCGCGAGCGCGCCTCGTACGCCTTCGCGGTCGGCTCCGTGGCCGCCGCCCTCGACGTACAGGACGGCGTCGTGCGCGACGCGCGGCTCGCGTTCGGCGCGGTCGCGTCCCGGCCCTGGCGGGCCACGGCCGCCGAGCGGGCGCTGATCGGCGGCCCCGCCGACGCCGACGCCTACGCCGCCGCGGCCGACGCCGAGCTCGCCGCGGCCCAACCGCTGTCCCAGAACACGTACAAGGTGCCGCTGATCCGCAATCTCGTCGTGGCACTCCTCACCGAACTCGAACAGCACGGACCGGAGGGCGCCCGATGACCACCACGGCGAAACCGGACGCGGTCGGCGTCGCACGCACCCGGATCGAGGGCCGCGACAAGGTGACCGGCGCGGCCCGCTACGCGAGCGAGATCCCGTTCACCGAACTCGCCCACGGCTGGCTGGTGCTGTCCACGATCGCGCGCGGCCGGATCCGGGCGATCGACGACGCCGCCGTGCGCGCGCTGCCCGGCGTGCTGACCGTGCTGCACCACGGCAACGCGCCACGGATCAAGGACGACGTCATCGGCGCGCTCGGCCGCCCCGACCCGATCGTCGAGGTCTTCCAGCACGACCGGGTGCCGCACGCCGGCTGGCCCGTCGCGCTCGTCGTCGCCGGGACCTCCGAACAGGCCAGGGAGGCCGCGGAGGCGCTCGTCGTGACGTACGACGAGGAGCCGCACGACGTCTCCTTCGACGCCGACAAGGAGGGCGCGTACGTCCCGCAGGACGCCGAGACCGTCAAGGGCGACGTCGAGGCCGAACTCGCCGCGTCCACCGTCGTGCTGGACGCCGCGTACACCACGCCCGAGCAGCACCACAGCGCCATGGAGCCGCACGCGGTCACCGTGCGCTGGGACGGCGGGCGCCTGGAGGTCTTCGACTCCAACCAGGGCAGCAAGTGGGTCGCCGACGACCTGGCGAACCTGTTCTCCCTCGACCTGTCCGCCGTCCGGGTCCGCTCCGAGCACGTCGGCGGCGCCTTCGGCTCCAAGGGACTCAGGTCGCACCACGTGGCCGCCGTGATGGCCGCGACCGAACTGCAGCGCCCGGTGCGGATCGCGCTGACCCGCCGTCAGGTGTTCGCGATCACCGGCTACCGCAGCCCCACCGCCCAGCGGGTGCGGCTCGGCGCCGACGCGGACGGACGGCTGCGTGCCTTCGCGCACGAGAACCGGTCGATGACCTCTACGCTGCGCGAGTTCGTCGAGGGCAGCGCGGGGTTCGGCCGCACCATGTACGACTCCGTCGCCCACCACAGCGTCGACCGGGTCGTGCCCGCCGACGTCGGCACGCCCACCTGGATGCGCGCGCCCGGCGAGGCGCCCGGCTCGTTCGCCGTCGAGTCGGCGATGGACGAGCTCGCCGAGAAGCTCGGCATGGACCCGATCGCGCTGCGCGTGCGCAACGAACCGACGGCGGGCCCGATCTCCGGACTGCCGTTCAGCAGCCGCAACCTGCTCGCCTGCTTCGAGGAGGGCGCCCGCCGGTTCGGCTGGGCGGATCGCGACCCCCGGCCGCGGGTGCGCCGCGAGGGCAACCGGCTGATCGGCACCGGCGTCGCCGCCTGCACCTTCCCGTCCGGCGCGGCACCCTCCACGGCGTCCGTGACCGCCGAACCCGACGGCACCTTCACCGTCCGGATCACCGCGGCCGACGTCGGCACCGGCGCGCGCACCGCCCTCACCGTGCTCGCCGCCGACGCGCTCGACACGGCGCCCGAGCGGGTCCACGTCCGCATCGCCGACAGCGACTTCGGCGCCGCCTGGGTCGCGGGCGGCTCCATGGGCACCCGCTCCTGGGGCTGGGCCGTGATGGCCGCGGCCCGGGACCTGCGCGAGCAACTCACCCTGCGCGGCACGGAGATCCCGGCGGCCGGCGTCACGGTCACCACCAACACCGCCGAACTCATCGCGCAGCTCGCCCAGAAGGAGCGGTACGCGTTCGGCGCGCAGTTCGCCGAGGTCGCCGTCGACGTCACCACCGGCGAGGTGCGGGTCACCCGGCTGCTCGGCGTCTTCGCGGCGGGCCGCATCGTCAACCCCCTCACCGCGCGCAGCCAGTTGGTCGGCGGCATGACCTGGGGCCTGTCCATGGCGCTGCACGAGGAAGCGGTCAGGGACGAGACGTTCGGCAGCCACGTCGGCGCGGACTTCGCGGGCTACCACTTCGCCGCGAACGCCGACGTGCCCGTCATCGAGGCCGACTGGGTGCCCGACGAGGACCCCGACGACCCCGTCGGCATCAAGGGCGTCGGTGAGATCGGCATCGTGGGCACCGCCGCCGCCATCGCCAACGCGGTGTGGCACGCCACCGGTTCCCGGCAGCGCCACCTGCCGATCCGGCCCGACCGGGTGCTGCTCGCCGAGGCGGACAGGGCCGGGCACGATGCTTGACCTCGCCGCCGAGCTCGGCGCATGGGCCGCGCAGGGCCGGGGGTTCGCCGTCGCCACCGTCGTGTCGGTGAGCGGCAGCGCACCCCGCCCGCCCGGCGCGGCCCTCGCCGTGGACACGGACGGCCGGGCCGTCGGCTCGGTCTCCGGCGGCTGCGTCGAGGGTGCGGTGTACGACCTGTGCGCCGACGCCCTGCGGGACGGGACGGTGCGCAGGGAACGGTTCGGGTACAGCGACGACGACGCGTTCGCGGTCGGCCTGACCTGCGGCGGGTCCGTGGAGGTCGTCGTCGTGCCCGTCCTGGCCGGCTCCCCGTCCCGTACGGCGGTGGAGTCGGCGCTCGCCGTCGCGGCGCGCGGCGAGGCGGTCGCGGTGGTCCGGATCCTCGACGGGCCCGGTGACCTCGCGGGCGGCGGGGTGCTGGCCGTCCGCCCCGACGGCACGTACGAGGGCAGCCTCGGCTCGGCCGACGACGCGGGGCTCGCCGCCCAGGCCAGGGCGCTGCTCGACCTCGGGCGGACCGGGATCTGCGAGGTGCCGGAGAGCTCGGCGCGGTGCGGTGGCGACATCACGCTGTTCGTGGAGTCGAGCGTGCCGCCCGCGCGGATGATCGTGTTCGGCGCCGTCGACTTCGCCGGGGCGCTGGTGCGGGTCGGCAAACTGCTCGGGTTCCACGTCACCCTGTGCGACGCGCGCGGTGTGTTCGCGACGCCCGAGCGGTTCCCGGACGCGGACGAGGTCGTCGTCGACTGGCCCGACCGGTATCTGCGCTCGACCGCGACGGACGAGCGGACCGTGCTCTGCGTCCTCACGCACGACGCCAAGTTCGACGTGCCGCTGCTGGAGGTCGCGCTGCGGCTGCCCGCCGCGTACGTCGGGGCGATGGGCTCCCGGCGCACGCACGACGACCGGCTGCGGGCCTTGCGCGAGGCGGGCGTGGGGGAGCGGGAGCTGGCCAGGCTGCGGTCGCCGATCGGCCTCGACCTGGGCGGGCGCACACCGGAGGAGACGGCCGTTTCCATCGGGGCGGAGATCGTCGCGGTGCGGCGGGGCGGGACCGGGGTGCCGTTGCGGGGCGGCGACGGGGCGATCCACCGGGCCGGGTAGCGCCGTGGCGCGTGCGGACCGTTCGCGGGGCGCCCCGCACGGGGCGTCCGGCGTGGGCCGCGGCGATCGGACCAGGGGCCGGTACCGCGACCGGGCTCAGCCGTCGGGCCCGGCCCGCCGCCGGCGCAGCCGGGCAGGCCACGTGCGGGTGTCACGGGGTTCCACGTACGGTTCCTCGCCCTCCGGGTGGCCGCCGGAGATGGCGCGCTGGCGGGCCAGCTCGGCGTCGAGTTCGAGGCCGAGGAGGATGGCGAGGTTCGACAGCCACAGCCAGATCAGGAAGACGACGACGCCGCCGAGGGTGCCGTACGTCTTGTTGTACGAGCCGAAGTTCGCGACGTACAGGGCGAACCCGCCGGATGCCACCAGCCACAGCAGCACCGCGAGCAGACTGCCGGGGCTCAGCCAACGGAAGCCCGGGCCTCGGACGTTGGGCGCCCGCCAGAACAGCAGCGCCACCATCAGGACCACCAGGACGAGCAGCACCGGCCACTTCGCGATGTTCCACGTGGTCACCGCCGCGTCACCGACCCCGATGGTGTCACCGGCCCGCCGTGCGAGCGGCCCGGTGAACACGACGATCAGCGCGCTGATCGCGAGCAGCACCATGAGGGTCACCGTCAGGGCGAGGCGCAGCGGCGTCAGCTTCCACACCGGGCGCCCCTCCGGCAGGTCGTACACGTCGTTCGCCGTGCGGATGAACGCGGCGACGTAGCTCGACGCCGACCACACCGCGGCCAGCAGGCTCACCACCGCGACGACCCCGCTGGGGCCCGCGTTGTCCTGCAACTCCCGCACCGCGTCGTCCAGCAGGTCACGGACCGGGCCCGGCGTCAGGTGCCGCAGGTTGTCCAGGACCGCCCGGGTCGCCGACTCGCCGATCACCCCGAGCAGCGACACGAGGACCAGCAGGGCGGGGAACAGCGACAGGACCCCGTAGTAGGTCAGGGCCGCCGCCTTGTCGGGCAGACCGTCGTCGAGGAACTCCTTGCCGGTCCGCCGCAGCACCGCAAGCCAGGAGCGGGCGGGCAGCTCGGTCGGGTCCTTGGGCTCCTCGGTCCGCTCGGGTTGCGCCGGATCACTCGCCACGCGCGTCATGATGCTCCCTCGAGTCCGGTGGTGGCAGGGGTGATTCAGACGTCCCGCCGCACCGCGTCGTGGATCGCGGACGACGCTCCGGCTCAGGCCCGCACCGGCGGCCGGCCCCAGTGCCGGTGCTCGGCCACGGCGCGGGTGAACTGCCGGAGGAACTCGGGCTGGGCCGTGCCCGGCGACGTGTCCGTGACCACGCCCCGGTCGGTGGTGAGCGGTCCGTTCGCCGGATCGTCGGCGCGCACCGTGTCGCGCTGCTCCTGTTTGCGGTCGGTCACCCTCTTGCTCCTCACGTACGGGGGTCGGTGCGGCGCTCAGGACGGGACGGTGCCCTGTCCCGGGCTCGGCTCGGCCCTGCTGATCTCGGCGAGCGCCGACTCCGGGTCGCGGTGCTCGGCCAGGTCGCCGAGGCTGACGACGCCGACCGGCAGTCCCTCGCTCACCACGGGGAGACGGCGCACCGCGTGCCGCCGCATCAGGGAGACCACGCGCGTCGTCTCCTCGTCCGGCGCCACGTACAGCGGGTCCGGCGTACAGACGTCGCCCGCCTCGATGACCCGCGGGTCCGCGCCCTCCGCGACGACCCGCAGCGTGATGTCGCGGTCGGTGAGCAGACCGAGCAGCCGCCCGCCGTCGACGATCAGCACACTGCCGATGCCCTCGTCCCGCATCACCTGCGCGGTCTGCGTCAGGGGCGTGTCCGGGCGGACCGCCGCCACACCCTCCGTCATCACGTCACGCACCAGATGCGTCATGCCCTGGCCCCTCTCCGCGTCGTCCTGCGTCGTCCTGCGTCGGCCCGTGTCGGCCCGTCTCGTCCGGGCGTTCACCCGGCGCGGAGTACCCGTGCGCCGCTCCCTCATGTCCGGCCCCGGCGAACGATCCGGATCAGGGCGCGTACGCGGACGGATTCCGGGACGAACGTGCCCGACCCTTCGTTGCGTACGATCCGGGTGACGGCGGAGTGGAGCGGAGGGGCCGCGTGACGGACCGGCACACGGATCACGGAGCACCCCTGGCCCGGTTCGCCGGCGCGATCCTCGTGGTGTGTCCGCGCTGCGGCGGCCGGGCGACCGTGGCGCAGCGGCCGGGGCTGCCCGAACTGCGGTACGCCATGGAGCTGTTGTTCCGGCCGCGGCGGCTGGTCTGCGCGGGCTGCGGCGCGACGGACGACTGGGAGGCCGAGCGGCGGGGCTCCGCCCTCATCGGCGTCACGCTCGGCGGCACGGAGGACCCCTACTTCGGCCGCCCGCTGTGGCTGCAGGTCCGCTGCGCGGGCCATGTGCTGTGGGCGTACGACGCGGACCATGTGGACGCCCTCGCCGCGTACGTCGGGGCGCGCCTGCGGGAGCGCGGCCCGGCGTCCCCCACGACGGCGATGGTCCCGCGGCTGCCGCGCTGGATGACCGCGGCCGACCGCCGCACCGAGGTGCTCGCGGCGCTGGCCGCGCTGCGTGCCCAGGCCGCCCGCACGTCCCCGGAGGACCGCTCCGACGTGGCCCACGAGCGGGCCGACCGGCCCCGGCCGCGCCGGAGTTCGTACCACCGTGGCGGCCCGTACTGACTGACCTCAGCCGACCGGCTCGCGTGCGGGCTCCGGCACCGTACGCGACCCGCGCGTGCCGCCGCGCCCCGAACTGCCGCCGTTGAACGCCAGGTTGAGCCCGAACGCCAGCAGCGTCGCACTCGTCACCGGCGAACCGAGCACGATCCCCACGCCCTCGGGGAACCGCGCGTACAGGTCCGGTGCCACCTCGGGCGCCATGCCGACGCCGATGGACACCGCCACGATCAGCAGGTTGTGGGTGCCGTCGAAGTCGACCTTGCGCAGCGTCGTGATGCCGACGGCCGCGACCGTCGCGAACATCACGAGACCCGCCGCGCCGACCACCGGCTGCGGCAATCCCGCCACGAGCGCGCCCAGTTTCGGGACGAGCCCGAGCACGACGAGCAGCGCGCCCGCGACCGTGGCGACGTGCCGGCTGCGCACCTTCGTCATGGTCACCAGACCGACGTTCTGCGCGAACACCGTGTCCAGGAAGGCGTTCATCACGCCGCCGAGGACCCCGGAGAGCCCGTCGGCGGCGAGGCCACGCGCCATGTCGGCCGTCGTCAGCCGCTTCCCGGTGAGTTCGGCGACCGCGATCAGATCCGCGGTGGACTCGGCGAACAGGACCAGCATCACCACGCACATCGACAGCACGGCGACGGCCGGGAACTGCGGGGCGCCGAAGTGGAACGGCGCGCTGACCCCGACCCAGTCCGCCGTCCGTGCCGCCGAGAAGTCGACGAGGCCGAGCGGCACGGCGACCGCCGTCCCCGCCAGCAGGCCCAGGAGCACGCCGGTCTGCGCGAGGAAGCCGCGGCCGAAGCGGGCCACGAGCAGGATCACGATCACCACGAACGCGGCGAGCGCGAGCCGCGAGGGCGCCGCGTGATCGGCGGCCTTCGGATCGTTCCCGACGACCAGGTTCACCCCCACCCCGATCAGCGCGAGCCCGACCACCGTGATGACCACGCCGCTCACCAGCGGCGGGAAGAACCGCACCGCCCGCGCGAAGGGATGGGCGACCAGCAGCCCGAACACGCCGGCCGCGAGCATCGATCCGTACACCGCCTGGATGCCGTACTCGCCGGCGATCAGGATCATCGGCGTCACGGCGGTGAACGCGGCGCCCGCCATGACCGGCATCCGCACCCCGAGGATCCGGCCGATCCCCGCGCCCTGGATCATCGTGACGACGCCCGCGACGAGCAGATCGGCGTTGATGAGCACGGCGACCGTCGCGGCATCGAGCCCGGCCGCCGCGCCGAACACCAGCGGTACCGTCACACACCCGGTGTACATCACCAGCACGTGCTGGAGGCCGAGCACCGCGAGCCGGCCGAACCCGGTGCGGTTCTTCTGGGGCGTCGTCACGTCGGCCACCTTTCTAGCGCGCGAAGTTGGCGGCGATCCGCTGCTGGATGTAGTCGGCGGCGGTGATCGGCGGATAGCGGCCCGCGGGCCCCTCGATCACCACGTCACGGTCGGCCTGCGCGAAGAACGCGATGCTGTGGCGCGCCGACCGGTCGTCGTCCGGACCCGGGGACCTGACCCGGTGGAAGTTCGACGGCAGCCGGTCGTCGCTCCACCGCATGAGCATGTCCCCGATGTTGCACGTGATGACGTCGTCGGCGGGTTCGACCGGCGTCCACTCCTGCGCCTCGGCCTCCTTGCCGGGGCACACCTGCAGGCCGCCCTGCCCGTCCCGCTGGAACAGCAGCGTCAGACAGTCGAAGTCGGTGTGCGCCCCGGCCCGCCACACGTCCGCGGGGATCTCGGCGTCCTCGGGCACGGCGAAGTAGTGCAGCATCCGCAGTGTCGACTGGTACTGGTCGCTCGCCGGGTCGTGGGCCCGCGCGAAGAACCCGTCGGGCAGCCCCAGCCGGTCGGCGAAGCAGCCGAGCACGCGCATGGCCAGCTCCCGGCACCGCGCCTCGAACGCGAGCGTGCGTTCCCGGAAGCCGGGGAGCGCGTCGTCGGGCCACAGCCCGTCCATGTGCGGCCGCGTCAGCTGGTACGACTCCTTCTGGTCGGGAGTTCCGATCGACGGACGGACCTGGGTCATCGACTCCCACCCGGAGTTGAGGCCCTTCTTCAGTCCGTGCCGCGCCTTGATCTCCTCGGGCAGCGCGAAGAACCGCTGCGCGTCGGTGAACGCCCCGTCCACGACGGGGCGTTCGATGCCGTGGTTGACGAGCTGGAAGAAGCCGATGTCCGTGGCGGCTGCCCACAGCTCCTCGGTGATCTCGGCCCTGCGGGCCGCGAAGTCGGTGAGGTCGATCCGGCGGATCTCCCGGGCGGAGGTCTCCGTCCCGGCCCCGCCCATGCGGGTCTCCTTGTCGAGCTCGGCAAGCCCGTACGTGATGTCGGTGTCGGTCATCGCGGCTGTCGCTCCTCGAAGCGATCGTGGTGGACAGGACGCAGTCACCGCCCCTGCGATCCCCACCGCGGACGCTCAGAGGTCCGCGGGCACGGTCACGGCGGGCCCCTTGACGGGCCCGGCGCCGTGGGCTGGCGCGGACCCCGCTTCCTGCGGGGCCCGCACGCGATGCGCTCAGCCTGCCCGCCGTGTGTTTCCGCCGGGGCCCATGGTGTTACGCGGCCGTAAAGCCCAGGCCGGCCGCCAGTTCCCGGGACGGCAGCCGGACGTGCTCGCCGTCCCGGACCAGGACCTCGCCGCCGACCAGCACCGCGGCCACGGTACGGCCGCTCCCGACGGTCAGCAGCGTCGCGCCGGGATCACGTACGGGGAGGCACGCGTAGTCCCGGTCGAAGCGGTGCAGCACCAGATCCGCCTGCATACCGGCCCGTACACCGTCCGGCCGCTCCTCCAGACCGAGGACCCGGTTCGCGCCGTTCGCCGCCATCGCGAACATCTCCGGGAATCCGAACAGATCGGCCTTGCGGCGCGCCGCCCGCTGCAGGTACGCGCCGATGCGCAGCGCCTCCAGCATGTCCTGGGTGTCGTTGCTGGCGGCGCCGTCGACCCCGAGCCCGACCCGCAGCCCGGCGTCCAGCAGGTCAGGCACCGGGGCGATCCCGCTGCCGAGCCGCATGTTGCTCAGCGGGTTGTACGAGACCCCGACCCCGTGCCCGGCGAGCGTCGCCCGCCCCGCCGCGTCCAGCTCCACACAGTGCACCGCCAGCAGCCGCTCCCACAGGAATCCGGCCCGCTCCAGATAGTCCACGGCGCCCACGCCCGCGTGCTCGCGGCACATCACGTCGTCGGTCGTGGTCTCCAACAGGTGCAGGGAGACGGGGAGCCCACGCTCCTCGGCGTACGCGCGCACGGTCGCCATCCCGTCCGGCGTGAGGCACCGGGGATTGGGCACCGCGACACCGACCTCCACCCGGCTGCCGCGCGTGGCGGCGATCAGCTCGTCCGTGTGCGCCAGCGCTTCCTCCAGCGGCTGCATCAGACGCGGGTCGAAGCCCCACCTGCGGCTGCGGTCGGCACGGTCGGCGACACCCCGGCAGAGCACCGCCCGCACACCGCTGTCGCGCAGCGCCCGCAGCACGGCGTCGTGCACCTCCGGCGACGGGTGCGGCCACATGTGCTCGACGAGCGTCGTCGTCCCGCTGCGCAACGCCTCGGCCGCCGCGGCGGCCGCTGTCGCGTAGGCCCGCTCCGGGGTGAGCGCGACCGCCTCCTCGCCGACGGCACTCAGCCACGCCAGCAACGGCAGTCCCTCGCCGATGCCGCGCAGACCCGCCTGGAAGAGATGGGTGTGCGTGTTCACGAGACCGGGTGTGAGATGCCCGCCCGCGCCGTCCAAGACCCGGTTGCCGTGGGGGAGTTCACCCTTCGGTACGAGCGCGTGGACGCGGCCGTCGACGAGATGGACGTCGGTCCCGGCATGCCACGCGCCTTCGCTGTACACGGTGACGTCGGTGATCGTGTCGGGCGTCATCGGACCGGTTCCTTCCGGAGGCGGGGCGTGTGGTGGAACAGCAGGTTCAGAGCGAAGGCGACGATCCCGGTGACGGCGATGCCGCTGTCCAGGACGGTGCGGGCGGCGGCGGGGAGCGGCGCGTAGAACTCCGGGGCGCCGACGGGGATCAGGCCGAGCCCGAAGGCGAGCGCGACGGTCAGCAGGTTCCGCGCGTCGGTGAGGTCGGCGCGGGCCAGGATGCGCAGGCCCACCGCGCCGACCGTGCCGAACATGACGAGCGACACCCCGCCGAGCACCGGTCCCGGCACGGCGGCGACGGCCGCGCCGAGCACGGGAACGAAGGCCAGCAGGACCATCAACGCCCCCGACAGGGCGACGACGTGACGGCTCCTCACCCGGGTCACACTGACCAGCCCGACGGACTGCCCGAAGGTCACGATGGGGAACGAGGCGAGAGCGCCCGACACCACGGTGGCCGCACCGTCCGCGCGCAGCGCCCGTACGACGGTGGGTGCGTCGTCGCCCCGCTCCACGATCTGGCCGACCGCGAGGGTGTCGCCGACGGACTCGACCATGTTCACGAGCTGCACGACGAGCATCGCGGCGATCGCCGGGACCAGGAAGACGGGCGCCCCGAAGGCGGTCGGGTGCGGCAGCGACACGGGGGCCGCGTCCGCCACCCCCGAGCCGTCGAACAGGCCGAGGGGCACGGCGAGCACCGTCCCCGCTGCCATGGCGACGAGTACCGAGAACCGGCCGATGGCGGGCGGCGCGAGCCGCTCCACGATCACCACGAGCAGCACGGTCACGGCGGCCAGGGCGAGCCCGCGCCCACCGCCGCCCCCGCCCGTGACGAGCCCCGCCGCGGACGGCACGAGCGAGAACCCGATGACGGCGATGACGGTCCCCGTGACCAGCGGCGGAAACAGATGCAGACACCGTCCGAACCACGGCGCCACGGCCACGGTCACCAGGCCCGACACGATCGTGGCCCCGAACACGGCGGCGAGCCCGTGCTCCTCGCCGATCAGCACGGCGGGGGTGATCGCGGTGAACGTGGACCCCATCACGATCGGCAGCCGGGCCCCGAACCACTTGACGCCCAGCGACTGCAACAGCGTGGCAAGCCCGCTGACCAGCAGATTGGCGCTGATGAGCAGCCGTATCCGGTCCTCGGGAAGGTGCAGCGCGGTGCCCACGAGGAGCGGCATCGTCGCCATCCCCGCGTACGCGACGAGCAGATGCTGCAGACTCAGCGGCACCAGGCGACGCAGCGGCGGCCGGACGTCGACGGGATGCGGGGCCTGTGCGGGCGTGACGGCATGCGCGGCGACAGCCATCGTTCCTCCCTGAAAGCTAGGCGGAAGACGGCTGGTTAGCGCCGGACCCGGTGAACGGACGGCCGCGCACCGGCCGTTGCAGCCATGACCGGTGTGAGGGCGACGGTAGGAAGGCGCTGTTTCACCCGCGTTGCGCCCAGGAAACCGAACGGCTCCCGAGACCGTCCCCCGCCGACTCCCCATTGGTACAGACCCATTGACGAAAGGTCTGGACCTCTCTACCGTGCGACATGCTCACGACACCCCCACTCGTCCGGCACTCATGCGGGAGGCCCCATGCCCGGTCGCCGTCGTACGCCCCGTCTCCTCGGCGCAGCCCTCGCGGCAGCCGCCGCCCTCGCCTCCGTCCTGGTCGCGGCCCCCACCGCCCCGGCCGCGGACACCTGCGCCACCAAGCCGAGACCGTCCGGAAAGGTCCTCCAGGGCTACTGGGAGAACTGGGACGGCGCCACCAACGGGGTCCACCCGCCCTTCGGCTGGACCCCGATCACCAATCCCGAACTCCCGCAGCACGGCTACAACGTGATCAACGCCGCCTTCCCCGTCATCCGCTCCGACGGCACCGCGCTGTGGGAGGACGGCATGGACGCGAACGTGAAGGTGGCCACGCCCGCGGAGATGTGCCAGGCCAAGGCCGCGGGCGCGACGATCCTGATGTCCATCGGCGGTGCCGCGGCCGGCATCGACCTCAACTCCACGGCCGTCGCGGACCACTTCGTCGAGACGATCGTCCCGATCCTGAAGAAGTACAACTTCGACGGCATCGACATCGACATCGAGACCGGTCTCACGGGCAGCGGCTCCATCACCCAGCTCTCCGCGTCGCAGGCCAACCTGATCCGCATCATCGACGGCATCCTCGCGCAGATGCCCGCCGGGTTCGGCCTGACGATGGCGCCCGAGACGGCCTACGTCACCGGCGGCAGCATCACGTACGGCTCCATCTGGGGCGCCTACCTCCCCGTCATCAAGAAGTACGCCGACAACGGCCGCCTGTGGTGGCTCAACATGCAGTACTACAACGGCAGCATGTACGGCTGCTCCGGCGACTCCTACTCCGCCGGCACCGTCGAGGGCTTCACGGCCCAGACGGACTGCCTGAACAAGGGCCTGGTCGTCCAGGGCACCACCATCAAGGTCCCCTACGACAAGCAGGTGCCCGGGCTGCCCGCCCAACCGGGTGCGGGCGGCGGCCACATGACCCCCAGCCAGGTCGCGCAGGCCTGGAACACGTACGGGGGTGCGCTGAAGGGCCTGATGACCTGGTCGATCAACTGGGACGGCTCGAAGGGATGGACGTTCGGGGACAACGTGAAGGGGCTGTTCCAGCGGACGGCAGGCGCTCCGGCGGCATCTCGGTGAACATGACCCCATGACTCAGGGACCACGTTTCGGGGAGAAGTTGCGGGCCGGGCTCGGTGAGCCCCGGCGGGCGCGGCGCATGGCCAGCAGTCCACGGTCACGGGTGTGGCGGGCCGAGGTGTCCGGCACGCCCGTGGTCGTCAAGCAGCTGGTCGAAGGTCCGGAGGCCGACGAACGGTACGCCCGCGAGGAGACCGCCCTGCGGCTCGCCTCGCGGGTCCGGCCCGCCGTGGTGCCCGCCCTGCTCGGCGCCGACCCGGCGGACCGGATCCTCGTCCTGGAACGCCTGGACGAGGGCACGCCCCGCGAGGACTGGGTGATCGACTACGCCACGGCACTGGCCCGCCTGCACGCGTGCACGTCCGACGCCGACGCGGACGTCGTGGCGGGGAAACTGCCCGCCTGGACCGGACCGGGCGAGAGCGACGTCGACGCCTTCCTCCGGTTCGCCGCGACGCTCGGCGTCCCGGCCCCGCCCGGCGTGCGGGCCGAACTGGAGGACCTGGTCGGGAGGTTGAGCGACCTGCCGGGGCACGCGCTGCTGCACGGCGACCCGTGCCCCGGCAACGACCTGCACACCGGCCGTGGCGTCCGGTTCATCGACTTCGAGCAGGCTTCACTCGGCAACGGCCTCGTGGAACTCGCCTATCTGCGCATCGGCTTCCCCACCTGCTGGTGCTCCACCGCCCCGCCGCGGCCCCTGCTCGACGCGGCGGAGGCCGCCTACCGCACGACCTGGCGCGACGCCACGGGCACCGAGGTGCCGCAGGACCTCGGCGACGTGTGCGCGGGCTGGCTGCTGCGCGGTGACGCCCTCGTCGAGCGCGCCCTGCGCGGAACCACCGACCACCTGGCAAGAGCCGTGGACCGGGACTGGACGTGGGGCACGGCCACGGCCCGCCAGCGCCTCGCCCACCGGCTCGGCGTCGTCAGCCGGATGACCGGCGCGGCCGGCGACCTCCAGGGGTTCGGACACCTCGCCGACGCCGTCCGCCGGAACATGCTCACCCGGTGGCCCGACCTGCGACCGCTGCCCCTGGTCCGGCCTTAGGGCCGGTCTCGGGCACGTCCCTACACCGGCAGCAACCGCCCCACCAGAGCGCTCAGTTGCCGCGCGTTGCGGCACTCGTACATGTCGACGACGTCGCCGTACACCCCGGCCGCCGAGTCGCCCGTGTCCCACTGGGAGCGGGGCTCCGGATTGAGCCAGTGGACGCGGCGGGCGGTGCGGGCGACGCGGCGCAGCGCCGGGAGGTTCGGGTCCTGCTGGTTGTTGCGGGCGTCGCCGAGGACGAACACCGAGGTGCGGGGGCCGACCGCCGCCTCGTAGCGCTCGACGAACTCACCGAGGGCCGTGCCGTAGTCGCTGCTGCCGTGCCAGCCGGTCAGCGTCGCCTCGGCGGCGATCCGGGCGCCGAGGCCCTCGGGGTCGGCGGTGCCGTGCGCGATGAGATCGGTGACCTCGTCGATCCGGTTGACGAACGCGAAGACGCGGATCTTGCTGAACTGGTCGTGCAGCGCCTGCACCAGCAGCATCGTGAAGTTGGCGAAGCCCGCCACCGAACCGGACACGTCGCAGAGCAGGACGAGTTCGGGCCGGGCCGGGCGGCGTCTGCGCAGCACCGGACGCATCGGCACCCCGCCCGTGGACAGCGAACCGCGCAGCGTGCGGCGCAGGTCGATGTGGCCGCGGGAGGCGCGGCGTCGGCGTGCCGCGAGGCGCGTGGCGAGCTTGCGGGCCAACGGGTGGACCGTGCGCCGCAGTTCGGCCAGCTGCTCCTTGCCCGCGTACAGGAACAGGGTGCGGTCGGGCGTCTGCACCGGCATCCGGCGGGCGATCTCGTCCGTGCCGCGCCGCTCCGCGACCCGCCGCCGCGCCTCGCCGCGCACCTGCTCGCGGAACTCCTCGATGCGGCGCCGGACCTCGTCGGCCTCGATGCGGTCGGTGAACGCCCCCGACTGCCCGCCGCCCGACCGGATGCCGGCCATGATCCCGGCCAGCAGCGTCTGCGGGCGCAGCCGGTCCAGGGTCTGCTGCGACGACCAGCCGTTCGCGTCGTAGCCGCCGAAGGCGTCGACGGCCTCGGCGGCCAGCCGGGCTAGCGCCGCCCGGTCGTTCGCGGCCAGCGCCTCGGCCAGCCGCTCGCGAAGCCCGTCCCGGTCCGGGGGACCGGACGGCCCCTCCGGCGCGCCGACACTTCGCGGGAAGTACAGCTCGAAGACCGGGTCGAAGACGGCGCGCTGCCCCTGGTCGTGCAGGAGCGCGGCGGCCAGGCCCTCGCGCAGGTGCTCCCGGTTGTCGAGGCCGAGGGCCGCCACGGCCTGCGCGGCGTCCACGCTCTCGCCCGTGCCGATCCGCACCCCGTGCGCACGCAGGGCCCTGACCAGTGACGTCACCCGGTCCGCGACCGAAGGGGCCGTGCCGGTCGTGCTCACACGGCGCCCAGTTCGAGCTTCGCGGCCGCCCTGTCGACGTCCTCCTGGTGCTTGAGGACGACACCGAGCGAGGCCCGTACGACCTCCTCGTCGAGCCGGTCCGCGCCCAGCGCCAGCAGGGTGCGCGCCCAGTCGACCGTCTCCGCGACCGACGGCACCTTGCGCAGGTCCATCGCGCGCAGCGCGCCGACGACCCGGACGAGGGACTCGGCGAGCACCGCGTCGAGCTCCGGCACCTTCAGGGCGACGATCCGGCGCTCCAACTCCTCGTCGGGGAAGCCGATGTGGAGGAACAGGCAGCGGCGGCGCAGCGCCTCGGACAGCTCCCGGCTGGCGTTGGAGGTGAGCACCACGAACGGGCGGCGGGTCGCGCTGATCGTGCCCAGCTCGGGGACCGTCACCTGGAAGTCGGAGAGCACCTCCAGGAGCAGGCCCTCCACCTCCACGTCGGCCTTGTCCATCTCGTCGATGAGCAGGACCTTCGCGTCGTCGCCGCGGATCGCGGCCAGCAGGGGCCGGGTCAGCAGGAACTCCTCGCTGAAGACGTCCGTGCGCGTCTGGTCCCACGTCTCGTCGCGGCCCGCCGTGATCCGCAGCAACTGCTTGGCGTGGTTCCACTCGTACAGGGCACGCGACTCGTCGACGCCCTCGTAGCACTGCAGCCGGATCAGCCGCGCGTCACTGATCGCGGCGACCGCCTTCGCCAGCTCCGTCTTGCCGACGCCCGCCGGCCCCTCGACGAGCAGCGGCTTGCCGAGCCGGGCGGCGAGGAAGACGGTGGTCGCCACCGCGGGCGAGGCCAGGTAACCGGTCTCGGCCAGACGTGCGGTGACATCGTCCACGGAAGTGAACAACGGGGCCTCCAGGGCGGTGCGTCACGGATTCCCAGCTGATCAGGTCCGGCCGCCGTCCACAACAGCTCGCGCGCCTTCATGGCGAACGTCACGTACGCCGCCGTCTGCTGAGTCTCGTCCGAGGACCCACTGGCGTTCCGTCCGTATCCTGACCGCATGAGGCGTACTTCCTTTGCCGACTGGCCCTGCTCCATCGCCCGCACCATGGACCTCCTGGGTGACTGGTGGACACCGCTCGTGCTGCGCGAGGCGTTCTACGGGATCACCCGCTTCGACGGCTTCCAGCAGGAGCTCGGCATCGCCCGGACGACCCTCGCCGAGCGGCTGCGCCGGCTCGTCGACGCGGGGCTGATGGAGAAGCGCGCCTACGAGACGGCGCCGGTCCGCCACGACTACGTCCTCACCGAGAAGGGCCGCGACTTCTTCGGGGTGCTCGCCGCCATGAACGCGTGGGGGAACCGCTGGCTGTCCGGCGACGAGGGGGCGCCGGTCGTCTTCGAGCACGACCGGTGCGGGCACGTCGGCGACGCCGCCGTGGTGTGCGCCGGCTGCGGCGAACCGCTGACCGCCGACGCCGTCCGGCCGCGGACGGGCCCGGGCTATCCGCCCCGGCTCGCCGCCCGCCCCGACGTCCGCGCGCGGTTCGAGCAGAGCTGAGACCGGCTCCGGCCCTGCCCGGTACCTCTTGACGTAGTGAGTCCATCTACGAAACTCTCGTGGTCACAGCCGGTTCAGCAGAGAGGTGGGCCACGATGGAGTGGACAGGCGCGCGCTACGCGGACACCCCGACCGTCGCCGTGCGGCGCGGCATCGAGGCGTCGCCCGAGCGGGTGTGGGAGCTGGTCACGGACATCGCCCTGATGCCGCGGCTCAGCGACGAACTGCAGTCGGTCCAGTGGCTCGGGGGGACGACGGCCCCCGCCGTCGGGGCGCGCTTCGTCGGCCGCAGCCGGCACGACGCGTTCGGCGAGTGGGAGACCACCTCGTACGTCGTCGAGTGCACGGCGCCGCGTGTCTTCGCCTGGGCCGTCTCCGACCCCGAACGGCCCAGCGCCGTCTGGCGGTTCACCCTGGAAGCACGCGACGACGGCACGACGGACCTGACCCAGTGGATGCGGCTCGGCCCGGGCCGCTCCGGACTCTCCTTCGCGATCGACCGGATGCCGGAGAAGGAGCAGAAGATCGTGTTCGTACGGATGCGGGAGTTCGAGCGGAACATCGGCGCGACCCTCGACGCCCTGAAGGCCATCGCCGAAGGGGCGGGGGAGCGCTGATGCGGACGTCGACGACGATCGAGGCGTCCGGCGGCGACTGGCGCGAGACGGTCGACTTCGTGACCGAGGCCGAGAAGCTCGGCATGGACGTCTGCTGGGTCGCCGAGGCCTGGGGCTCCGAAGCGCCCTCGCCCCTCGGCTACTTGGCGGCCCGTACCGACCGGATGCTGCTCGGCTCCGGCATCATCCAGCTCGCCACCCGGACCCCGGCCGCCATCGCCCGGGCCGCGATCACCCTCTCCAACATCTCCGGCGGCCGCTTCCTGCTGGGCCTCGGACCGTCCGGGCCGCAGGTCATCGAGGGGCTGCACGGCGTCCCCTTCGCGCGCCCGCTGGCCCGGATGCGGGAGACGGTCGAGATCGTGCGGATGGCGGCGGCCGGCGAGAAGATCGCCTACGAGGGGCGGGAGTTCACCCTCCCGCTGCCCGGCGGCGACGCCCGCCCGATGCGGCTGTCGATACGGGCCGAGCACGAACTGCCCGTGTACCTGGCCACGTTGTCGCCGAAGATGCTGCGACTGACCGGCGAGGTGGCCGACGGCTGGCTCGGCACCAGCTTCGTGCCCGAGGGGGCGAAGGAGGCCTACTTCGACCACCTCGACGCCGGCCTCGCCGCCGCCGGCCGCACCCGGGCCGACCTCGACGTCTGTCAGGGCGCCGAGGTGAACTTCGCCGAGGACGAGGAGACGCTGCGCGCCGTCGTCGCGAGCCGCAAGAAGGAACTCGCCTTCAGCCTCGGCGGCATGGGCTCCGCCACCACGAACTTCTACAACCGGGCCTACAGCAGGCAGGGCTGGTCGGAGGTCGCCGCCGCCGTGCGCGAACGCTGGCAGGCGGGCGACCGGGACGGAGCCGCGGCCCTGGTCACCGACGACATGGTCCTCGCCACGACCCTGATCGGCACCGAGGACATGGTGCGGGCCCGCCTGGCCGTGTGGCGGGACGCCGGCGTCGACACCGTCCGCCTCTACCCGGCGGGCGACACCCTCGACGCGCGGCTCGCCACCCTCGGGCGGGCCATCGAGCTCGTACGGGAGGTGGACACCGCCGACTGACCTCCTGGGGCCGGGCCCCTGACGTCAGCGCGGGGCGGCGAGCCGCAGCGCTGCCCGCTGTGCGGACGGCCGGCGTTCCGTCGGCTGCGGGTGGCCCGACCACCACGCGGTGTCGCCCTCGATCCGGCGCAGCAGGATGCCCTCCCGGATCGCCCACGGCGAGATGGTGAGTGCGCGGATGCCCATCAGTTTCATCGCCGTGTGGCCGACGAGCGCACCGGCCAGCGACTGGGCCGCGCGCGGCGCCGAGATGCCCGGCAGTTCGGCGCGGCGCGCGGCGGGCAGCGCGGCGAGCTCCGTGACCGCGCAGCCGAGCGCCTTGCGCGTCAACTCCCGGCGCACGAAAGGACCGTGCCGGCCGGGCGGCGCGCCGCACAACCGGGCGAGCTGGGTGAACGTGCGCGAGGTGGCGGCCGCGGTGAGCGGACCCTCCCAGCGGATCCGCGCCGCCACGTCCCTCAGCTGGTGCCGCACGTGGCGGCGCAGCGTCCTGAGCGTCTCGTCCGAGGGCGGCTCGCCGTCGCGCAGGTGCTCCCGCGTGAGACGGCCCGCGCCCAGCGGCAGCGAGATCGCGAAGTCCGGCAACCGCCCCCGCCCGAAAGCGACTTCGAGCGTTCCGCCGCCGATGTCGAGCACACCGAGCGGGCCCGCCCGCCAGCCCATCCAGCGCCGCGCGGCGAGGAACGTCAGCTCGGCCTCCACCTCGCCCGGCAGCACCCGCAGCCGCACGCCGGTGCCCTCCTCCACCGCCCGCAGCACCTCGTCCCGGTTGGGCGCGTCCCTGACGATGGCCGTGGCAAACGCGAACGGCTCGTCGCTGCCCCACCGTTCGGCCTCCGCGCAGGCCGCCCGGACCGCCTCGACGATCGACTCCACGGCGCACGGGCCCAGTCGTCTCTCCCCGTCGACCTGCTCCGAGAGACGGAGTCTTCGCTTGGCCGTGTGCACCGGCAGAGGTGCCCCGTCCCGCGCGTCCGCGATCGCGAGCCGCACCGTGTTCGACCCGACGTCCACCACACTGATTCGCATGATCGACCGAGTACCCGAAAGCATGGACGTCAAAGCGTCGGCGGCGCCGTGTCCAGCGCGGCCCTGATCCAGTCGCGGGACCGCGCCGGGTCGATGACCGCGTCGATCTCCAGGGCGGCCGCCGCGTTCACCGCCTTGCCGTGCTCGTACAGTTCGGCGACCCGCGCCTCGAACGCCCGCTCCCGCTCCGCCGGATCGGCGATCGCCGCCAACTCGCGCCGGTAGCCGAGCCGCACCGCGCCCTCCAGGCCCATCCCGCCGAACTCGCCGCTCGGCCAGGCGGCCGTGGCGAGCGGCGCCCGCGTCGAACCGCCCATCATCGCCATCGCGCCGAGCCCGTACGCCTTGCGCAGCACGAGGCAGACCAGCGGCACCGTCAGCCGGGCGCCCGCCACGAAGAGGTCCGCGAACTGCCGTACCGTGGCGGTGCGTTCGGCGTCCGGGCCGACCATGAAGCCCGGTGTGTCGCACAGCGAGAGCACCGGCAGCCGGAACGCCTCGCACAGCCGCAGGAACCGGGCGGCCTTGTCGGCGGCGTCCCGGTCCACGGCACCGCCCAGATGCCCCGGGTCGTTCGCGATCAACCCCATCGGACGGCCCTCGATCCGGACGAGCGCCGTGACGACGCCGACGCCGAAGCCGCGGCGCAGTTCGAGGACCGAGCCGGTGTCGGCGAGCCCGTCGATCGCGGCGCGGACGTCGTAGGCGCGCCGCCGGTTCTCCGGCACCGCGTGCCGCAGCAGCCGCTGGTCCGGCGCCTCCCAACCGTCCTGCGGGCCCTGGAAGTACGCGAGGTAGGCGCGGGCGACGCGCACCGCCTCCGCCTCGTCGGCGACCGGCAGGTCCACGACGCCGTTCGGGACCTGCACCGACAGCGGGCCGATGTCCTCGGCCCGGTGCACCCCCAGGCCGCCGCCCTCGATCATCGCGGGGCCGCCCATGCCGATGTTCGCCTCGGGCGTCGCGATGATCACGTCGCAGCTGCCGAGCAGCGCCGCGTTGCCCGCGAAGCAGCGGCCCGACGCGATCCCGACGAGCGGCACCCGGCCGCTGAGCCGGGCCATCCGGTGGAACGTCGTCACGTTCAGGCCCGCGACCGACGTGGTGTCCGTGTCGCCGGGGCGGCCCCCGCCCCCCTCCGCGAACAGCACCACGGGCAGCCCGCGCTCCTCGGCCACGTGCAGCATCCGGTCCGTCTTGCGGTGGTTGTTGAGGCCCTGGGTGCCGGCCAGCACCGTGTAGTCGTACGACATCGCGACCACGGGAGCGCCGCCGATCCGCCCGGTGCCGGTGACCATGCCGTCGGCGGGCGTCCTGCGGACCAGCTCCTCCAGGGGCCGCCGCTGCCGCTGCGCCGCCACGGCCAGCGCCCCGAACTCGGTGAACGTGCCCGGGTCGCACAGGTCCTCGATGTTCTCCCGGGCCGTGCGCCGCCCCGCCGCGTGCCGCTTGGCGACGGCCTCCGGACGGTGCTCGTCCAGACCGAACACGTGCCTCGCCACCACATCGGCGAGGTCGGGCCGCACGGCGTCCGGGTCGACGGCGTCGGCCGCGTCCTGCTCGGCGGGGCCGTCGTCCGTCACGTCCAGGAGCACCAGGGCGGCGCCCTCCGCGACCGTCTCGCCGACGGTGGCGCGCACCGCCCGGACGACGCCGGACCGCTCGGCGCGGACCACGTGCTCCATCTTCATCGCTTCCAGGACCAGCAGCGTCGCCCCGGCCGTCACGACCCGGCCCGGTGCGGCGTCGAGCGCGACCACGGTGCCGCTCATCGGCGCGGCGACCGTGCCCGCCTCCTGCGCGGCCCGCTCCGGCAGCGCGGGCACCAACGCGGGGAGCCGGCGCGGCACGAAGCCCGTGTCGACGCCGCCGGCCGTGAAGCCCGGGTCGCCGAGCAGCGCGCGCAGCAGCGGGATCCCGGTGTCCACGCCGTCCACCGCGAACTCGTCGAGGGCCCGCCGCGCCCGTGCGCACGCCGCCGCGAAACCGCCCTGCGGGGCGTGCGCGACGACCTTGGCGAGCAGCGAGTCGTAGCGCGAGCTGATCTCCGTGCCGGTACGGGCGGCCGTGTCGACCCGGACGCCGGGGCCCGTCGGCACGTCGAACCGCGCGATGCGGCCCACCGACGGGCGCACCGCTCCGTCGGGCGCCGTGACCTCCGCGTTCACCCGCACCTGCACCGCGTGGCCGCGCGGCGCGGGCGGCGGCCCGGCCAGCCCCAGCGCGGCCAGGTCCTCGCCCGCCGCGATCCGCAGCTGCGCCGCCACGAGGTCGACGCCCGTCACCTCCTCCGTCACCGTGTGCTCCACCTGGAGCCGCGGATTGGCCTCGATGAACACGAATTCCTCGCCCCTGACCAGGAATTCGACCGTCCCCAGGCCCGTGTGGCGGGCGCTGCGGGCGAGCCGCAGCGCGCTGTCGAGCAGCCGGTCCCTGACCGCGGCGTCGAGGCCGGGGGCCGGGGCGATCTCGACCAGCTTCTGGTGGCGGCGCTGCGCACTGCAGTCCCGCTCCCACAGGTGCTGCACCGCGCCCGCGCCGTCCGCGACGACCTGCACCTCGATGTGGCGCGCGCCCTCCCACAGCCGCTCCACGTACAACTCGGCCCGTCCGAAGCCCTGCCGGGCCTCGGACCTGCACCGCTCCCAGGCGTCCGTCAGCTCCTCGCCGGTGCGCGCGACCCGCATCCCGCGACCGCCGCCCCCGCCCACCGCCTTCACCATCACCGGACCGCCCGCGAGGAACTCCCGCGCCTCGTCGAGCGTGGTGTCACCCGCCGTGCCCGGCAGCACCGGCACCCCCGCCCCGACCGCGAGGGCGCGGGCCCGCGCCTTGTCCCCGAACAGGTCGAGCACCTCGGCCGAGGGGCCGACGAAGGTGATCCCCGCCCCGGCGCACTGCCGCGCCAGCTCGGACGATTCGCTGAGGAACCCGTACCCCGGGTGCAGGTACCCGCAGCCCGCCCGGTGCGCCGCGGCCACCAGGGCCGCCGCGTCGAGATAGCCGCCGGGCTCCAGCGGCACGCACTCGTCCGCGAGAGGGAGGTGCGCGTCGTCGCCCGGCTCGTGCACCGCGACCGTGCGCAGCCCCAGCTCGGCGGCGGCGCGCAGCACCCGGACGGCGATCTCCCCGCGGTTGGCGACGAGTACGGCGGCAGACCCCATGTGCCCCTCCGGCGGATCGTGGTCGCGAGCTGCGCGACGCTCGAAAGACCCCGTCACTCTCATTGACACTGACGTCAACGTCAATACTCTGGCGCTGTGGCACGCAGACAGCAGACACAGCAGGAGTGGGCGACCCGCACCGCCCGGGACCGCACCGACGCACCGGCGCGCGGGCGGCTGCTCGACGCGGCGGAGTCCGTGTTCGGCCGGCTCGGGTACGGGCCGGCGACCGTCGCGGACATCACCGCGGCGGCCGAGGTCTCGCGGGCGAGCTTCTACGTGTACTTCGCGTCCAAGGACGAGGTGTTCCGGGTCCTCGCGGCGCGGGTGCGCGACGCGTTCCTCGCCGCGCAGGACGTGCCCGGCGTGGACACGGACGACGTGGCCGCGGTCGCCGGGGCGTCCACCGCCGCGTTCATCGCCGCGTACGCCCGCCACCTCCCGCTCCTCGTCCTGCTCGAACAGCAGGCCCGCGCCGACGCCGAGGTGCGGGCGCTGTGGGAAGAGATCCGCGAGCGGCCCGTCCGCCGCGCCGCCCGCTACGTACGCCGGGTCACGGACCAGGGGCGGGCCCGCCCGGTCGTCGACCCGCTCACCCTGTCCCGGGCCGTCGGCGGCATGAGCGTGGAGTTCGCCCGGCTCGTCGCCGAGCGCCCGGCCGCCTATGACGCGGCGGTCCGCGACGTCACCGCCATGTACCTGCACCTCCTCGGCATCGGAGCACCACCCCAGCAGTAGCCAGCAGCAGGGAGCCGCACGTTGTCCACCGGCATATCGACCGACGCGTACCTGACCGACCTCCGGGCCCGCCAGAGCAAGGCGAGGCAGGGCCGCCAACCGGCCGAAACGACTCACCCCGCAGGGGAGTCGACGCTGCCCGCGCACGTCGCGCGGTGGGCGTCGCTCCACCCCGACCGGCCCGCGATCGTCACCGACGCAGACACCCTCTCGTACCGCCGACTCGACGACAGCTCGGCCCGGTTGGCGGGCTGGCTGGCGGAGCACGGGGTGCGGGCCGGTGACCGGGTCGGTGTGTTCCTGCCCAACGGGTCCCGGTTCGTCGTCGCACTGCTCGCCGTGCTCCGGCTCGGCGCGGTGCACGTACCGGTCAACCCGATGTTCCGGGCGGCCGAGCTGCGCCACGAACTGAACGACGCCGCACCGGAGTTGGTGATCACCCGGAACGACCTGCTGCCGGTCCTCGACGACGTGCGCGACGACACCCCGGTGCGCACCGTGCTCGCCGACGCCGACTGGCCCGACGCCGTCGCCCACGCCCGCCACGAGGACATCGCCGACGACCTCGACGCGCTCGCCGCCCTCAACTACACCGGCGGCACCACCGGACTGCCCAAGGGCTGCGAACACACCCAGCGCCACATGGTCTACACGGCCACCGCCATCGACAACGGCCGGATGCCCGACCCGGACGAGACGGCCCGCGGCATCGTCTCCCTCTGCTACCTGCCCGTGTTCTGGATCGCCGGCGAGAACCTCGGGATCCTCGCCCCGCTCGTCTCCGGCGGCACCAGCGTCCTGCTCACCCGCTGGAACGCCGCCGAGGTCCTGCGCGCCGTCGAGACCCACCGCGTGAGCACCATGGCCGGCACCGTCGAAAACTACCTGGAGCTCCTCGACCACCCCGAATTCGCCCGGCACGACCTGACGAGCCTCACCGCCCCGCTCACCGTCTCCTTCATCCGCAAGCTCACCCCGTCCCTGCGCGCCAGGTGGAAGGCGGCCGTCGGCGACCGCAGCGTGCTGCGCGAGGCGTCGTACGGCATGACGGAGACCCACACCAGCGACACCAACACGCTCGGCTTCCAGGACGGCGACCACGACCTGCTCAGCGACCCCGTCTTCTGCGGACTCCCGGTCCCCGGCACCGACTTCATGGTCGTCGACTTCCACACCGGCGCACCGCTGCCGCTCGGCGAACGCGGCGAGATCGTCGTCCGCGGACCCTCGGTGCTCACCCGCTACTGGCGGGCGCCCGCCGCCACCGCGAGCGCGCTGCGCGACGGCTGGCTGCACACCGGCGACATCGGCGCCCTCGACGAGGAGGGCTGTCTGCACTACCTCGGCCGCGACAAGGACATGATCAAGGTGAAGGGGATGAGCGTCTTCCCCACCGAGGTCGAGACGCTGCTCGCCCAGCACCCGGACGTGCTCGCCGCCGCGGTCGTCGCCGTCGACGACCCGGTCAGCGGACAGCGGCCGTACGCGTTCGTGCGGGCCGTCCCCGGCTCGGCGCTCACCGGCGACGACCTGCGCGCCTGGGCGGTCGCGTCGATGGCGCCGTACAAGGTGCCCGGCGTCGTCGAGATCCTCGACGCACTCCCGCTCACCCCCACCGGGAAGATCAGGAAGACGGAGCTGACCGCTCGAGCCAGTCGCACGCGGCCCGCGCCGTGAACTCCTCCTGACCGCCCTTGAACAGCAGGTCCGCCGTGGTGAACGCCGGGTCGTCCGCCTGCGCCGCAACGTACGGCAGCGCGATGCAGCGCATGCCCGCCGCGTGCGCCGCGGCGGCGCCCGGCGCCGCGTCCTCCAGGACCACGCAGTGCGCCGGTGCCACCCCCAGCCGGCGGGCCGCCTCCAGGAAGACGTCCGGCGCGGGCTTGCCGTGCTCGACCTCGTCCGCCGACACGTACCGGGTGATGAGGGAGTCGAGGCCGGTGCCGGTCAGGATCGCCTCGATCGCGTCCGACGACGACCCCGACGCAACGATCATCGGCAGGCCCGCCGCGTGCAGCCGCTCCACGAACAGGCGCATCTGCGGGAAGACGTGCGTGTCGGCCCGGGCCAGCTCCAGATAGCGGGTGTTCAGGTCGTCGAGCAGCTCGGTGACCGGGGCGGCGATGCCGTACCTCCCCTTCCAGATCCCGAGGGTCTCCAGGGTGGAGATGCCGACGTACGTCTCGTGGTCGGCCCAGGTGAAGCCGGTGACGCCGTACCGGCCGAGCGTGCCGAGGGACGCCCTGAAGTAGTTGGGCTCGCTGTCGACGAGGGTGCCGTCGAGGTCGAAGACGACCGCGGTGCCGCCGAAGTGGTACGGGGAGTCGATCGGGGCGTTCATGCACACCAGCATGCAGGACATCGGCGCCGGACGATCACCGGAGGCGGATCAGCGGCGCCGGTCCTCCCGGGGCAGGGCGGCCATGAGGGCGGCGCCGCACACGAGGAGGGCGGCGCCGGCGAGCAGCGCGAGGGAGAAACCCCGGGTCGCGGCGTGCCCGCCGTCCCCGTGGCGCGCCGCCAGCGCGACGAGCACCGCCACCCCCACGGCGCCGCCGATCTGCTGGACGGAGCTGAGGACGGCCGACCCGAGCCCCGCGTCGTCGGTGGTGCCGGTGAGCGCGGCGACGGTCAGGGCGGGCAGGCTCAGCCCGCACCCCACGCCCATCGACGTGCCGACCCCGACCGACGACCGGGTGCGCGCCGTGGCCGACGCGCTGCTCGCCGACCCCGGCGACCCGCGGAGCCTCGACGCCCACGCGCGGGCCGTCGGGGCCGGCCGGCGCACGCTGACACGGCTGTTCGTCCAGGACACCGGTATGACCTTCGACCGCTGGCGCACCCATGCGCGGCTGCGCGCCGCCCTGCCCCTGCTCGCCGAGGGACAGTCCGTCTCCCGGGTCGCCCACGCCGTCGGATACGCGACGCCCAGCGCGTTCCTCGCCGCGTTCCGGCGCACCGTCGGCACCTCGCCGGGGCGCTACCTCAACGGCGACGCCTGACCGCCCCTGACCGGGTCGCGGCCGGGGCCGGGCGCCGTGGACCGGCCGATCGCCTCGACCAGCGGCAACAGCCGGTGCGGCACCCGCTCGCGCAGGGCGACCTCGGTCCGGGTGCGGACCACGCCGGGCAGCCGGTTGAGCTGCTGCACGACGTCCTCCAGGTGCGCGGCGTCGCGGGCCACCGCGCGGGCGAGCAGGTCCCCGCCGCCGGTGATCGAGTGCGCCTCGATGATCTCCGGTACCCCGGCGAGTTCGTCCGCGACGTCGGCCAGGTGCCCCTGGGTGACCTCGATGTGCACGAACGCGAGGACCGGGTGGCCGAGCGCCGCGGGGGAGAGCGACGGGGCCGCGCCGGTGATCACCCCGTCGCGTTCGAGACGGTCGAGGCGGGCCTGGAGGGTGCCGCGGGCCACCCCGAGGGTCCGGGCGTACTCGCGCACGCTGGTCCGCGGCTGCTCCAGGAGGAGGCGCAGGATGCGGGTGTCGAGCTGGTCCACGGCCATACGCGTACGGCTCCTTCGGTGGCGCGGTCGATCCGCGCCGACTGTACCAATGGCTCAGTCGCCGCCGCCCGTCGCGGCCACTGCGGCCAGCACGGGGGCGAGCTGCCGGGGCAGCGTCGCGGCCGTCGGGTCGACGCTGCCGTCGAAGAGGGCCGAGCCGATCGTGAAGGCGTCCGCCCCGGCGGCGGCGAGCGCCGCGATCTGTGCGGTGCCCGAGATGCTGCCCGCCACGACGAGCCGCCCCGCCGTCGCGGCCCGCGCCGCCCGGACCAGGTCGAGCGGGTCGGCCTGGGTGGACCGGTAGGCGAGCAGGTCGACACCGGCGCAGCCCGCCGCCCCGGCCCGCCGGCAGTCCTCGGCGATCCGGCCGGGCGTGCCGCCGAGCCGCGTCGGATGCCCGGTCGGCTCCCCGACGAACGGCAGGTATGCGAGGTCCGATCCGTCGAGGACGCCGAGCGTCTCCTCGATCCAGGTGCCGCCCATCAGCGAGTCGACGCCCAGGTCCACGGCGACCCGCGCCGATTCGAGCGCGGCGGCGCGGCTGGTGCTGACGACTTCGAGATAGCTGGTGGCGCCCAAGTCCCTTATGCGTGCGGTGAGTTGACGCAGGGTGCCCGGGTCCGCCCCGACGTCCTTGAAGCCGATGTGGCGCAGGCCGAGACCGGCGACCGCGTCCAGGGTGTGCAGACAGTCGGAGACCGTGCGGTCCGCGCGGGTCAGCATGAGGATGAAGTCCATTGCACGTGCTCCTAGTTGTCGTACCCGGAGTGCGGCGCGGTCAGTTCGTCGGCGTGCCGCAGCGCCGTGAGCAGGCTCCGGTGGTCGGCGACGCCCCGGCCCGCGAGGTCGAACGCGGTGCCGTGGTCGACGCTGGTGCGCACGAACGGCAGCCCGATCGTGATGTTCACGCCGTGCTCGAGACCGAGGTACTTGACCGGGATCAGCCCCTGGTCGTGGTACTGGGCGACGACCGCGTCGAACTCGCCGGAGCGCGCCCGCAGGAACACCGTGTCGGCCGGCCACGGGCCGCTCGCGTCGATGCCCTCGGCGCGTGCGGCCCGGACGGCGGGCGCGATGACGTCGAGGTCCTCGCGGCCGAACAGACCGTTCTCGCCCGCGTGCGGATTGAGCCCGGCCACCGCGATCCGGGGCGCGCGCGGACCGGCCCGGTGCAGCGTGCGGTGGGTGAGCCGGACGACGTCGAGCACGCGCGGCGTGGTGATCGCGTCGAGCGCGGAGCGCAGCGACTGGTGCACCGTCACCAGGACGACGCGCAGCTCGTCGGTGGCCATCATCATCGCGTAGTCGGTGCTGCCGGTCAGCTCGGCGAGGATCTCCGTGTGGCCCGGGTGCGGGATGCCCGCGAGGCGCAGCGCCTCCTTGTTGACGGGCGCGGTGACCAGTCCGCGGACCGCACCCGCGAGGGCCAGCTCGATGCCGCGCCGCACGTACGCGTAGGCGGCCTCGCCCGCCCGTGCGTCCACCTCGCCCCAGGCGGGCGGCCGGCGCAGCTCGGTCTCCGCGATCAGCTCGACGTCCCCGGGCCGCATGGCGAACTCGACGCCGGTGGCGGCCGCCGCGCGGGCGAGGACGTGCGGGTCGCCGATCACGACGACCGGGGCGGTGCGCGCCGGATCGGCGCAGGCGCGGACCACGATCTCCGGGCCGATGCCCGCGGGATCGCCCAGGGTGAGCGCGAGGGGGAGCGGCCGGTTCACGCGGCACCGCCCAGCCGCCGGTAAAGACGCAGCAGGGTCTCGTCGTCACCGAACCCGCCCGCCTTGATCACCACCGGGACGCGGGGCAGGCCCGGCGGCCCGGTCAACAGGCCCTGCGCGACGCCGGGTTCGGGCTCGTCGAGCAGGTCGAAGCCGTCCGCCCCGGCGGCGGTCAGGACCGCGGCGGCCGTCTCGCCCCCGGTGACGACCAGGGCGTCGACGGTGCCGTCGGCCAGCTGCGCCCCGGCCCGTTCCGCGAGGTCCTTGAGGAGGGCGAGGGGGTCCCGGCGGTCGTCGGGCGTGTGCAGGAGGCGGGCGCCGGGGACGTGCCGCAGCAGCGTGGCGAGCTGACGCCGGGAGGCCGGGTTGGCGCTGCCGACGACGACCAGGGGCGCACGGGCAGGCGGCTGCGGCAGGGCGGCCGACGGGCCGGCGGGGGCGAACCGCCGCGCGAGCGCCCCCGCCAGGCCCGGCGAGCCCACCCACAGCACGTCGGCGGGGTCGGGCACGGCCGCCACAAGGCGGGCCAGATCGGCGTCGGTGGCCGCGTCGCCGATGAACAGGCCGCCCGCGCCGAGCAGACGGGGGAGCGTGCCGTCCGGCGTCGCGAGCAGGGCCTCGGGGAGGATCTCGCGCAGGTCCGCACAGCGCACCGGATGCACCGGGTCACGGCCGAACTCGCTGCGGTGCACCGGTACGTCGGCCACGTACTGCACGCCCCGGACGGTGGTCCGCCGCTGTGCGGGGAACGCGGGGGCGACCACCGCGGTGCGCCGCCCCGAGCCCTGCCAGGCGGCCCGGATCTCGGCGGCGAGATGGCCCCGGAGCGTCGAGTCGACCGTCTTCAGGAGCAGACCGGAACCGCCCAGCAGCCGGGCCGCGTCGGCCGTCCGGGCCGCCGCACGCTCGGGGCCGCCCGTCCGGGTGTCGAGGTCGACGGCGAGCACCCCGTCCGGCTGGGGCGCGGCCGGTGCGGCGAGCAGGACGCGGGCCGGACCGAACGGGGCGGCGCCGTCCCCCGCGCTGGTGAGGTCGTCGGCGAGGATCGAGACACGCAAGGTGGGGTCCTTCGTCGGGGGTGGGATGACGGGTTCATCGTGCGGTCGCGGGGCGTCCGCGACAAGCGACCGTTTCTCACCGGAGGTGTGCGCACGGCTCACAGGTGTGGCCGGTCCGCCCCTGCCCACCGCGCGGAACCCGTGACTAGAGTTCACCCATGCCCCGCCCCGACCTGCCCCCGCTCGGCACCCTGGAGCCCTTCGAGGCGACCGTGCGGCACGGCAGCATGACCGCCGCCGCCCGCGAACTCCACGTGACGCACGGCGCGGTCAGCCGGCAGGTCCGCGGGCTCGAACGGGCCCTGGGCGTCGAGCTGTTCGAGCGGGGGCCGCGCGCGCTCGTCCCGACCCCCGCGGCCCGCCGGCTCGCCGCGACGGTCCGCGACGCGCTCGACGGGATCGAGACGGCCGCCCGCGAGATCGCCCGCCGCCCGCCCACCGGCCCGCTCACCCTCTCCTGCGAGCCGACGCTCCTGATGCGCTGGCTCATCCCGCGCCTGCCGGACCTGGCCGAGCGGGCGCCCGACGTCACCCTGCACCTCGTCGCCGCGGGCGGCCCCGTCCACTTCGACCGGGACGGCATCGACCTGGCGATCCGCCGGGACGACTTCCCGTTCCCCGCCGACACCCACGCCACCCGGCTGTTCGCCGAGCACGTCGGACCCGTGCACCGGCCCGACGCCCCGGCCGCCGGAACGCTGCTGCACACCGCCACCCGCCCCGACGCCTGGGACGACTGGCGCCGCCGCACCGGGGAGCCGTACCCGGCCGCGTCCGAACAGACCCTGGAGCACTTCTCGCTCACCCTGCAGGCCGCCGCGTCGGGCGTCGGCACCGCCATCGGCCCGTACGCGCTCGTCCACGACGACCTGGCGCGCGGCGCTCTGACGGCCCCGTACGGCTTCGTGCCCGACGGGACCGCGTACCATCTGCTGGGCCGCCGCCCGGTGGAGAGCGATCCGCGCACGGCCGCGCTGCGCGACTGGCTGCGCTCGCTGGCGGCCGAGCCGGGCCCGTCCTGACCACCGCCCACCACCACGACGCACCGCCGAAACCGCCGTCCAGTGGCCTGCGACCGTGTCGTACGCCGGCCGGATGCGAAAGCCCGAGGGCGCCGACGGCGAGCGGATGGGGTTCGTCACCGCGCTGGTGCGCTCCTCGTCCCTGGTGAACGCCGTGTACGCGGAGTCGAGCCGGCTGCCCGGACTCACCCCGCAGCAGGGCCAGTTGATGTGCGTCCTGATGCCGCAGCCGTACGGGATGCGGGAGCTCGGCACGATGCTCGGCCTCGCCAAGTCCAGCCTGACCGGACTCGTGGACCGCACCGCGCGGCGCGGTCTGGTGCGCCGGGAGCCCGACCCGGAGGACGGGCGGGCCGTGCGGGTCGCCCTGACCGTGCGGGGCGCCGCCCTCGTCGGGGAGTTCTACGACGAGACGTGCCGACGCGTCGCCCGGCTCCCCGACGGCCTCACCGACACCGAGCGGGACACGCTCGCCGACCTGCTCGCCCGCGTCGTCCGCGACAACAAGGTGCCGGTCGTCTTCGGGGACTGAGCGACAGCCCCCGATCCGCCGCTCCTGGGCGGCGGACCGGTTCACCGCGCGGCCTCCACCGGGGCCGGCAGGGCGACGAACCCGCCGTCGTGGTGCACCAGCGGCCCCGCGTCCGAGACCCGCCCGGCCCGCACCACGAGCCCGATGACCAGGGCATGGTCACCGACCGGACGCCAACTGACGGGCGTGAGGACCAGCCGGGCCAGGACCCCGTCGAGCGCGGGCAGACCCAGCGGATCCCGGTACCAGGACGTCCGCGGCCCGAACCGGGCCCCGCCGGGACCGCCGAAGATCCGGGCCACCTCCTCCTGGCCTTCCGCGAGCAGCTGCACCATCACCCAGGTCGCGTCCCGCACCGCCGTCCACGACGCGGACCGCAGCCCGACCGTGAACGACATCAGCGGTGGGTCGAGGGAGAGCGACACCAGCGACGTGACGCAGAATCCGACCGGCCGCTCCCCGCCGACCGTGACGACGGCGACGCCCTTGGCGTGCCGCCGCAGCACGGAGCGCACCAGATCGGCGCGCTCCGGCCGGACGGGCCCCGCGACGTCGCAGTCGCCGCTCACGCCGCCCCCTCCCGCAGGGCGTCCCCGGCCCGCGCCGCGATCTCCTCGGCGTGCGGCGACACGTCGTCGGAGCCGAGCGCGGCGAGATGGGCCCGCCAGTCCGCCACCGCGCCCGCCGCGTCCCCGAGGGCGAAGCGGCTGACGCCCCGCAGGTACAGCGGCTCCGGGTCGGCCCGGCCCGCGGCGGCCAGCACCCGGTCCAGATCGGTCACGGCCCGCCGGTGCTCGCCCAGGGCCTGCAGCGCCACCGCCCGGTTGACCCGCAGCTCCGGGTCGTCCACGAGCGCGAGCGCCGCGTCCAGATCGCCGACCGCGTCCTCGGTCCGGCCCGCCTCGAACGCGAGCACCGCCCGGTTCGCCCACGCCGCGACACAGGTCGGATCGGCGTGCAGCGCCGTCGAGTAACTCTCGTACGCCGCTTCGACGTCCCCGAGCTCCGAGAACAACGCCCCCTGAGCCGCCCGGAGTTGCGCGTGGTCCGAGGCGAGGGCGAGGCCGTGCTCGATGTCGGCGGCGGCCCGGTCCAGCACGCCGCGCGCGAGCAGCAGGTCCGCGCGGTGCACCAGCGACTCGACGTGATCGGGCTCCAGGTCCAGGGCATGGTCCAGATCGCGCAACGCGCCCGCCTCGTCGCCGAGTTCGCGCAGCAGGTCGGCCCGGTTGAAGTGCGCCTCGTAGAACGGCGGCGTGAGCCGGATCGCCGCCGCGTAGTCCGCCAGCGCCTCCCGGTGCCGGCCGAGCGCCCGGTGCTGGGCGGCCCGCTCGAAGTAGTAGTCGCCGTAGTCCGGGTCGCGGCGGATCACCTCGTCGTAGTCGGCCAGCGAGTCGGCGTGGTCGTGCCGGGCGCCGCGCACCTGCGCGCGGTTGTACAACAGCACGCTGCGGTGCAGGAGTTGCTCGTCGGGACCGAAGTCGGCGTCGGTGATGGCCATCGCCTCGTCGACCAGCGCGAGCGAACCGTCGACGTTGCCGCGGTGCAGCTCCACCAGGGCCCGCGCGTTGCGCATGAACGCCCGTACCAGGATCCGCTTGTGCGGGTCGGGGTGCACGTCGGCGATCGAGATCGCCGTGTTCACCCACGCGAGGGCGAGGTCCTCGTCGTGCGCGTCCTTCGGCAGGAACCGGGTGTACAGCATCGCCATGAGGTACGCGGTGCCCATGTGGACGTCCGGCGAGGTCGAGCCGCGCCGCATCTCCTCGAAGTAGGGGAACGCGTCGTGGCCGCGCCCCAGGTAGCACAGGCACGCGCCGATCTTGTGCGTCAGGTTCCAGTAGGTGCGGGTGGGTTCGGCGTCGTCGAGCAGGGCGCGGCCCCGCAGCGCGAGGTCGACCACGGCCTCGTAGAACCCCTTGTCGAAGCAGACGCCGACGGCCTCGACGATCGACCGGACGCCCGCGCCGGCCGGGTCCGTGCCGCGCTCCAGGTGGTACGGGATCGCGCCGAGCCGCAGGGTCGGCTCGTCGCGCTCGGCGAGCAGTGCGGCGCGCGCGGTGTGCCGGCGGGCCCGCTCCTCGGCGGGCAGCGCCTCGTAGGCGCAGCGCAGGCGCGGCTCCTCGGTGGTGCCGTCGGCGTCGACGTAGAGCTGGGCGACGTCCGTGTCGGGCAGCAACTCCGGGTCCACATAGGGGAGTCGGGGTGCCCGGTGGGCGTGGGCGGCCAGTGCCCGGCCGAGCAGGTCGTCGGCGGCCCCCGCGCCGTCCACGACCACGGTCAGCACCGCGGGATCGCAGCGCCGCAGCAGCACCGCGACCAGGTCGCGGTCGGTGGGGTCGGCGTCGTCGAGGCCCCGGAAGGCGATGGTGACGCCCTTCGGGTGGGCCGCCTCGGCCCAGTCCACGAGGAGTTCGGCCACGCCGTGGGCGATGCGCAGCGCCCGGGTCGCCGGATAGAAGCGGGTGCGTTCCTTGGCCGAGGCGAGGTTGGTGAGCGTCTGCGGCGGGGTCGGCACGATCGCCATCAGTTCGGGTGCGATCGACTCCACCTCCAGCGCCCGGGCGGCCGCCACCAACTCGGCGTCCCGTTCGACCAGTTGGGGAACGGCCTGGTGGAGGAGGAAGTGCGCGGCGGTGAACGGGCCGCGTAACCGGCGGTGGCAGCGCACGTGCAGGGAGGCGGCGGGCGGCGGCTCGCCGTCGGTGGCCTGTGCGGTGGCGTCCAGCCACCAGTGACGGGTCGGCAGGGCGGTCATGTCAGGGCTCCTTCGGAGGACGGCGTGGGAGGGCGGGACCGGGCGCGCCGGTCGCGCAGCGTGACGTGGACGAGCAGCCCGATCTGCAGGGCCGACAGGGCGATGAAGCCCGCCGCGTCGACCAGTTCCCAGAACGAGGTGTCGGCGCCGCTCAGCCGGCCGGCGATCGTCGACCAGAAGTGCAGCGCGGTGGGGAGGCCGGCCCAGGCGAGCGAGGCCAGCGAGAACCCGTACCCGGCGATGAGCAGCGGCGCGTACCAGCGGGCCACCGCCCGGTCGCGCTCGGACCACTCGGTGTCCGGGACGGGCGGAGCGAGACGCAGCGCGCGCCGTACGCCGCTGCGGATCCGGAAACGCGTCGCGTTCTGCAGATCCGTGCAGCGGGCCGCGGTCGTCACCACGTAATAGATGTCGGTCTCCAGATAGAACAGGAATTGCCAGATGAGTCGCAGGACGCAGGTGAATGCGACAGCGAGACAGAGTTTGTGAATCCACGACGGAATTCCATGACCGTCGAGCGCGAGCGACGTCAGGGTGAGTCCGCACAACAGGACGACATCGGCCACCATGCCCGCGCAGAACGGAAGATAGCGTTTGCGGCGGTCGACGCTCAGCAGGGAATCGAGCCGGGTCTCCGCGACCAGGTAGTAGAGCCGCCGCCCGATTCCCAGCGTCGACGGCAGGCCGAGCCTGCGGCCGGCGAGCGCGTGGAACCCCTCGTGGATCACGATGCACGGAATGGCGAGCGCGAAGATCGTGATCGGGATCAGCGACAGGTCGTGGGTGAAGAACACCTGGTGGTACGAGGGCCTGAGCCCGGGATCGCGGACCATCACGGTCACCGCGCCCGCCACGACGACGCCGTACGCCAGCCAGGCGGGCACCCCGAAAAGGAGTCGCCCGAGCCCCTGCCAGCGGACCGTGGGGGCGTCGGGCTGCGCCTCGTCCGTCCGGAGGAACCCCAGCTCGGACAGGGTCTCCAGGAAGTCGTCCATATCGAGCGGCGCCCCGCAGACCCGCTCGTACCAGTCGGCCACCTCGGCCACCGGCAGCCCGTCGGCGAACATCCGCAGGGCCTGCGCCCCCTCCTCGGGGAACACCGCGTACGACCCGGTCTCGGGCCGGCCGATCATGACGCCGTCGTCCTCGGCCACCATCGTGAGCCGGTGCAGACGCACGGTCGTGCTCATCGCGCACCTCTCTGTGAGGAACCGGAGCCGGGCCCCGAAGGTGGCCCGGCTCCGAGCCGCGGGCAGGACTTACGCGGCGTCGCCGCAGAGGTAGTAGCAGGCGGTGGTCAGACGGATCGGACCGGCCTTGCGGACGGAAATCTTCTTCATGGCGTTCCCCCTTCCCGGAGAGATTGGACTTGTGCGAATTCCCGGAATCGCTGATGTGCTCCCAGCATCAGCACCCGCATTCGGGCCTGTCAACGAGGAACGGAGACGTCCGGAAAATAATTTCGAGACGTGTTCGGAAGGGATTCGGGACGGGTCGGGACGGGTTCTCCGAGGAATTTCGGGCAGCGGGAAGCCCGACTCCGAGCGGCGGAAAAAGGAATTCAGGAAATACCTGAGAGGAAGAGAAAACGATCAGCGGAGCGCTCTGCGCACCATCCGTACCTCCCGCACGGCCCCCGTCGGTCCCGGCTCGACGCCGGTCTGCAGTCTCCTACGGAGAGGGTCGCAGCAGCGTTCAACTCGGTTGCGGCCGGGGTCGGTTGACCGGGGTTCCGGCAGGTCGGGCAAGTTCGCGGTGTTGATCGCCGTCCCGGGCGCAGCCTTCTTCTACCTTGTCCCCCATGAACCAGCAGCACCCCATGGACGAGCCCGTCGCCCTCGCCACCACGACCCGTGAGCCCACCGACTGGTGGCGGGACGCGGTCATCTACCAGGTCTATCCCCGCAGTTTCGCCGACAGTGACGGGGACGGGACGGGGGACCTGGAAGGGATCCGCCGCCGGCTGCCGTACCTGAAGGGGCTGGGCGTGGACGCGGTGTGGCTGTCCCCGTTCTACGCGTCGCCGCAGGCGGACGGCGGCTACGACGTCGCCGACTACCGGGCCGTCGACCCGATGTACGGCACGCTCCTGGACGCGGACGCGCTGATCAGGGACGCGCACGCGCTGGGTCTGCGGATCATCGTCGACCTCGTGCCCAACCACTCCTCGGACCAGCACGAGTGGTTCCGGCGGGCCGTCGAGGAGGGGCCGGGGTCGCCGTTGCGGGACCGCTACCACTTCCGGCCGGGCAAGGGCGTGGACGGCGAACTGCCGCCCAACGACTGGGAGTCCGTGTTCGGCGGCCCGGCGTGGACGAGGGTCGCGGACGGGGCGTGGTTCCTGCACCTGTTCGCCCCGGAGCAGCCGGACTTCAACTGGGAGCATCCGGCGGTGGCGGACGAGTTCCGCTCGATCCTGCGGTTCTGGCTCGACATGGGCGTCGACGGCTTCCGGGTCGACGTCGCCCACGGCCTGGTGAAGGCCGAGGGCCTGCCCGACCTGGGCGGCCACGACCAGCTCAAGCTGCTGGGCAACGACGTCACGCCGTTCTTCGACCAGGACGGCGTGCACGAGATCTACCGGACCTGGCGCCGGATCCTGGACGAGTACGACGGCGAGCGGATCTTCGTCGCCGAGGCGTGGACCCCGACCGTCGAGCGGACCGCGAACTACGTCCGACCCGACGAACTGCACCAGGCCTTCAACTTCCAGTACCTGAGCACGCCGTGGGACGCGGTCGCACTGCGGCGGATCGTCGACGCCTCCCTGGACGCGATGCGCCCTGTGGGTGCGCCGGCCACCTGGGTGCTGTCCAACCATGATGTGACCCGGCACGCGACCCGGTTCGCGAACCCGCCCGGCGGCACCCAGATCCGCACCGCCGGCGACCGCGAACTGGGTCTGCGCCGCGCCCGCGCGGCGACGCTGCTGATGCTGGCCCTGCCCGGCTCCGCGTACGTGTACCAGGGCGAGGAGCTCGGCCTGCCGGACGTCACCGACCTGCCGGACGAGGCGCGGCAGGATCCCTCCTTCTTCCGCGCCGAAGGGCAGGACGGGTTCCGCGACGGCTGCCGGGTGCCGATCCCGTGGACCCGCACCGGCTCCTCGTACGGCTTCGGCGACGGCGGCAGCTGGCTGCCCCAGCCGGACGGCTGGGGCGAGTTGAGCGTCGAGGCGCAGGCCGGGGTGCCGGGCTCGACCCTGGAGCTGTACCGTTCCGCGCTCGCGGTGCGGCAGGCGCAGCCGGGGCTCGGCGCCGGCGGCGATCCGGTCTGGTGGGACGACGTCCCCGAGGGGGTGCTGGCCTTCGAGCGGCCCGGCTTCGCCTGCACCGTCAACGTCACCGGCGCCCCGGTGCGCATCCCGGCGCCCGGCACGGTCCTGCTCGCCAGCTCGCCGGTCGAGGTGACCGACGGCGATATCGAGCTGCCCGGCGACACGACCGTGTGGTGGGCGACGGCCTAGCAAGAAGAGGCAGCGGAAGAGGAAGCGGAAGGGGCAGCGGAAGAGGAAGAGGTGGCGGGGGCCGGCATCGTCCCCCGCCACCCCGCCCGGTCAGCGCCTGAGCAGCTTCAGTGGGAACGCCTGCGCCATCGCGGCCATGCCCGCGTCGTTGGGATGCAGGCCGTCACCGCTGTCGTAGGCGGCGAGCAGCCGTCCGGGGTGCTGTGGATCGCGCACCGCGGCGTCGAAGTCGACGACTCCGTCGTACGCCCCGCTGGTCCGGATCCACCGGTTGAGGGCCTGCCGGGCCGCCTCCCGCTCGGGCGTGTAGAAGCCCAGCGAGTCGCCCTCGAACGGCAGGATCGTCGCGCCCAGGGCCTGGAGGCCGTGGTCGTGCGCGCGGCGGATCAACTGCCGGTGTCCGGCGATGAGTTCGGCGGCCGTGACCTCCTCGTCGGCGGGCGCGGTGGTGCCCGGGTGGCCGAGGTCGTTGACGCCGAGCAGCACCACCACGGCGCGGGCGCCCGGCTGGCGCAGCACGTCACGGTCGAAGCGCTTGAGCCCGCTCTCCCCGAAGTACGCCGCGTACGACTCGGCGGGGGAGCCCTGCGGCGGGTTCGGGTCGCGCAGCAGCCGGTTGCCGCCGATGCCCGCGTTCAGCACGCCGGTGGCGGCCAGCTCGCGGTCGCCGCGCAGCCGCTCCGCCAGCAGGTCCGGCCAGCGGTGGTTCGCGTCGATCCGGGTGTTGGAGCCGTCCGTGATGGAGTCCCCGAACGTGACCAGCGCCGAAGCCGCCCGGCTGCGCTGCCGGTCGACCGAGACGCCGGACAGGAAGCGGCGGTTCGTGATGGTCTGCGTCGGCGTGATGTCGGGCTTGCCCGCGACGTTGCCCGCCGCGACGTAGCCGTGCTGGAACGCGGAGGAGTGGATCGTGCTGCCGGGAGTGCGCTGCGGCAGATAGAGGCTGACGACGAGGTCGCCGCCCGCCTCGGTGGCCAGGGCGACCGGGTCGCTCCACACCTGTGCGCCCGCCGCGAGCGTCGTCGTGGTCCGGCCGCCGAACCGCAGGGTCCGGTCGGTGGCGGGATCGACGGCGGTGCCGGGGCCGCCGTCGGCCCGGCGCGCGACGTGGGCCGCGCCGATGGTCAGCGGGGTGCTGCCGAACTCGTTCGTGAGCCGGACCCGCACGGCACGGCCGGCGACGCTGAGGTGCACGATCTGCCGCAGCGTCACGTCCTCGAACGTCGTCGTGTCGGTGCCGGGCACCCCGGTGGGCGCGGCCGCCCAGCTGCCGGTCCACCCGCCGCCCGCGCCGTGCGCCGACGGCGGCAGGGCGAGGACGGCCAGCAGACCGGCGAGGGGAAGCGCCAGTAGGGCGAGGGAGCGGCGGAGCAGGGTGCGTCCGAAGGTGTCGCGTCGGAGGGTGCCGCGTCTGGACACGAGGCGTCCGGGCACCGGGCCTCCGGGAATGGGGCGTCTGGGCATGGGCGTCGTTCCTTCCGTGACGGAGGTGTGACGGCGCGACGGAACGTACGGGTGGGGGCCGAGCGCGTCAATGGTGCGAAGGGTGCGGCGGCGATGATGAGGTTGACCCTCACACCGTGTGAGGCCGTGGAGTGGAGACACCATGTTCACCATCGGAGACTTCGCCCGCCACGGCCGCGTCTCGGTCCGGATGCTGCGCCACTACGACGCGACCGGACTGCTGCGCCCCGCCCACGTCGACCCCGCCACCGGCTACCGCCACTACACGGCGGCCCAGCTCGCCCGGCTCAACCGCGTCATCGCCCTCAAGGACCTCGGCTTCACCCTGCAGCAGGTCCGCGAGATCCTCGACGACGAGGTCGACGCCGAGCAGTTGCGCGCCATGCTGCGGTTGCGGCGGGCGGACCTGGAGGCGGACATCGCGGCGGCGGCCGCCCGGCTCGGCCAGGTCGAGGCGCGGCTCCGGTCCATCGAGAGCGAGGGGCACATGCCCGCCGAAGACGTCGTCATCAAGCAGCTGCCCGCGGTCCGCGTCGCCGAACTCACCGCTGTCGCACCGGACTTCGACACCATCGGGCCGGTCATCCAGCCGTTGTACGAGGAGCTGTTCCGGCGCCTCGGCGTGGCCGGCATCCAGCCCACGGGACCGGGCATCGCCCGTTACGAGGACGCGCCGGACGGCGGCATCCTCGTCCACGCGGGTGTCGAGGTGTCGGCCGCGCCGCGCGACGGCGGCGACAGCGGAGACGGGGTGCGGGTGCTCGACCTGCCGCCCGTCGAGCGCGCCGCGACCCTCGTGCACCGGGGGTCGATGGACGCCGTCCTGCCCTCGGTCCAGACGCTCGCCCGCTGGATCGACGCCCACGGGCACCGCTCCGCCGGATACCCCAGAGAGATCAACCTGGAATGCCCCGAGGACCGTGCGGACTGGGTGACCGAACTCCAGGAACCGCTCGCCTGACCCCGTGCGGATGGACATCCCAGACTGTGCAGCCTTGGTTGCACAGCCTGGGCTGTCGATCTACGGTGAAGGCATGACCGAGAACGAAGAACCCGTCTCCGAAGCCGCCGCCCAGGCGGCCGCAGACGTCTGGGTGGTCGTCGGCCGCCTGCTCCGGAGGCTGCGCGCCCTGGAGGAACTGGAGGGGCAGGAGGACATCTCCTCCGCGCAGGCCTCCGTCATCTCCCGGCTCTCCAAGCAGGGCCCGGCGTCCGCCAGCGATCTGGCGGCCATCGAGGGCGTACGGCCGCAGTCCATGGCCAAGACCGTCATCGCCCTGGAGCAGGCCGGGATCGTCCGGCGCAGCCAGGACCCGGACGACGGCCGCCGGCAGCTCGTCGCCCTCACCGAGCTGGGCCACGAGCGCCGGCAGGGCGTCCGGCGCGCCCGGCAGGCGTGGCTCGCCCGCGCCCTCCAGGAGCACGGCACCGAGGAGCAGATCCGGGCCGTGGTCACCGCCATGGCGCTGATCGACGAGGTGGCCCAGGCGTGAGCCGGATATCCGAGCGCATCCGCCGCGCCCGGCCCGCCGGGCCGGGCGGCTTCGACCGCCGGCTGGTCGCGCCGATGGTCCTGGGCTCGGTGCTCAACCCGATCAACTCCTCGATGCTCGCGGTCGCGCTGATCCCCATCGGCCGCGCCTTCGGCGCACCGCCCTCGCAGACGGCCTGGCTCGTCTCGGGGCTCTACCTCGCCACCGCCGTCGGCCAGCCGGTCATCGGCCGGCTCGTCGACGCGTTCGGGCCGCGCCGCCTCTATCTCGTGGGCACCGCGCTGGTCGGCGTCGCGGGACTCGTCGGCGTGCTCGCCCCTGACCTGTGGGTGCTGGTCGTCTCGCGGGTCCTGCTGGGCTTCGGCACCTCCGCCGCGTACCCCGCCTCGATGTCGCTGCTGCGCACCGAGTCGGAGCGCACCGGACTGAAGAGCCCCAGCGGCATCCTCGCCACCCTGTCGGCGTCCTCCCAGGTCATCTCCGTCGTCGGGCCGACGCTCGGCGGCGTCCTCATCGGGGTGGGCGGCTGGCACCTGATCTTCGGGATCAACGTGCCGCTGTCGGCGGCCTGTCTGGTCCTCGGCGCGCGGCGACTGCCCAGGACCCCGAAGGGCGAGCGGTCCGACGCGGGCACCGACGTGCCCGGGATGGTGCTGTTCGCCGCGTCGCTGACCGCGTTCATGCTGTTCCTGATGGGGCCCGGCCTCGCGCACGCGTACCTGCTCCTGATCGGCCTGGCCGCGGGCGCCCTGTTCGTCCGCCGTGAGCGCGGCGCCCCCGCGCCCTTCCTCGACCTGCGGGTCCTGGGCGGCAACGGACCGCTGCTCGCGACCTACGCCCGGCAACTCCTCGCGTACACCACCGCGTACGTCTTCCTGTACGGCTACGCGCAGTGGCTCCAGGAGGGCCGCGGGCTGGGCGCCTCGGCGGCCGGGCTGCTCCTGCTGCCGATGTCGCTGGCGGCGCTCGCCGTCACGGTGCTCACCGGCCGCCGTCCCCAGGTGCGCGGCAAGCTCGCCGTCGGCGCCGTCCTCCAACTCGTCGGCTGCGCCTCTCTGTTGTTCCTCGGCGCCGACAGTCCCGTCTGGCTGCTCATCCTGGTCGGCGTGGTCTTCGGCGTCCCGCAGGGGCTCAACGGACTCGCCAACCAGAACGCCCTTTACGCCCAGGCCGACCCGGCCCGCATGGGGGCGTCCGCCGGGCTCCTGCGCACCTTCACCTACCTTGGCGCGCTGCTCGCGGCCGCCGCGAACGCCGCCTTCTTCCAGGACGGCGCCACCACCGCAGGACTGCACGACCTGGCCTGGCTGCTCGTCGCGGTCGCCGCGCTGTTCCTGGTCGTGAGCCTCGCCGACCGCTCGCTGCGCCGCGTCGGCCGCGAGGCGTAACCCCCTTCTCCCGTCTCGCCCCCGTATCCGAAAGGGACCGTACCCATGCCCGTCACCGTGCTCGACCCCACCTCCGCACTCGTCGTCGTCGACCTCCAGAAGGGGCTCATGGGCGTGCCCGCGACCCCGCACAGCACGGCCGACGTCGTGGAGCGCACCGCGCGGCTCGCCGACGCCTTCCGCACCGAGGGGCTGCCCGTCGTCCTGGTCCGTGTCACGTACGCGGCGGACGGCGCCGACAAGGCGCCCGGCCGCACCGACGCCCCGCAGCGCGGCGGCACCCCGCCCGAGGGCTGGGACGAGGTGGTCGACATGCTCGCCGGCCACCCCGGGGACATCGTCGTCACCAAGCGGAACTGGTCCGCGTTCTACGGCACCGACCTCGATCTGCAGCTGCGCCGCCGCGGCGTCACCCAGGTCGTCCTGACCGGTGTCGCCACCAGCATCGGCGTGGAGTCCACGGCCCGCGCCGCCCACGAGCACGGCTACCACGTCACCCTCGCCACGGACGCCATGACCGACCTCGACGACGAGGCGCACCGGGGCAGCGTCGAGCGGATCTTCCCGCGCCTCGGGGAGACCGGCTCGACGGACGACGTCCTGAAGACGCTGGCCCGGCGCGGCTGAGAGAGCTGAGGGGGCTGAGAGGGGGGCCGGAAGGGCGGTGTACGTCGGCGGTGAACGGGTGCGCAAGTCCCGTGCGCTATGGCGTACTTCACCCACCGATCGATGATCGGAATCTGTTGACCTCCGGAAATCCGCGGCCGTAACGTCCACTCCACGACTTTGGAAGTGTGATTTCGGATAGCGGAACCGGAGGGGTCTTCGATGGCCACTGCACAACAACGCCCCCCAACTCCGGCGACGGACTCCGCGACGCCCGCAGGGGCGGAACTCAGCCCCCGCCTCTACAACAGCGATCTGGCCCCCACGAAGGCGGCGGGCCGCAGCTGGGGCGCGTACAACGTCTTCACGCTCTGGGGCAACGACGTGCACAGCCTCGGCAACTACGCGTTCGCCATCGGGCTCTTCGCGCTGGGCATGAGCGTGTGGGACATCCTCATCGCGTTCGCGATCGCCTCCGTGCTGCTGTTCGTGCTGCTCAACCTGTCCGGACGCATGGGACACCGCACCGGTGTCCCGTTCCCGGTGATGAGCCGGATCGCCTTCGGCGTGCGCGGCTCGCAACTGCCCGCCGTGGTCCGCGGGGCCGCCGCCATCGCCTGGTTCGGCATCCAGACCTACCTCGCCTCCCAGGTGCTGCGCACGCTGATCACGGCGCTGTGGGCGGGCGCGGCCGACTACGACAAGAACGCCATCCTCGGCCTGTCCACGCTCGGCTGGATCAGCTTCCTGTTCCTCTGGCTCGTCCAGGTGCTCATCGTCAGCTTCGGCATGCAGGCCATCCGCCGCTACATGGCCGTCGCCGCACCGACCGTCCTGGTCACGGTGCTCGCCCTCGCCGTGTGGATGTTCACCAAGGCGGACATGTCGATCGCGCTCGACAACGGCGAGCCGTTCACGGGCGGTGCGAAGTGGCTGCACATCTTCGAGGCCGCCGCGCTGTGGGTCGTCGTCTACGGCACGTTCGTCCTCAACTTCTGCGACTTCACCCGGTCCGCGAAGTCGCCCCGCTCCATCACCCGCGGCAACCTCATCGGCATCCCGGTGAACATGCTGTTCTTCGCGGTGATCGCCGCGGTGCTCTCCGGCGCCCAGTTCCGCCTCGACGGCGAGGTCATCACCAGCCCCACCGACATCGTGCGGACCATCCCCAGCACGATCCTGCTGGCCCTCGCCTGCCTCGCACTGCTGATGCTGACCGTCGCCGTGAACCTCCTCGCGAACTTCGTCGCGCCGGTCTACATGCTGGTCAACCTCTTCCCGCAGCGCCTCGACTTCCGCAGCGCGGGCGTCGTCAGCGCCCTCGTCGGCCTGGTGATCCTGCCCTGGAACCTGTACGACAGCCCGGTCGCGGTCACCTACTTCCTCGGCGGCCTCGGCGCGCTGCTCGGCCCGGTCTTCGGCGTCGTCATGGCCGACTACTGGCTGCTGCGCAAGGCGCAGATCAACGTGCCGCACCTCTACTCCGAGGACCCCGAGGCCACCTACCACTACCGGCGCGGCATCAACCCGAAGGCCGTCGGCGCCTTCGTCCCGTCCGCCGCGATCGCCGTCGTCATCGCCCTCGTCCCGTTCTTCTCCGGGGTCTCGGGATTCTCCTGGTTCATCGGCGCGGCCATCGCCGCCGCGCTGTACTGGGTGCTGAGCGACCGCACACAGACCTTCGAGCACATCGACGGCGAGGCCATCGCCGTCGCCGCCGAATGAACCACACCTCTGGGAGTACCACCCGCATGCGCATCCTCGTCGCCAACGTCAACACCACCGAGTCGATGACGAAGAGCATCGCCCTCACCGCGGAGTCGGTCGCCGCACCCGGCACCGAGATCGTGCCGCTCACCCCGGACTTCGGGGCGGAGTCCTGCGAGGGCAACTACGAGAGCTACCTCGCCGCCATCGCCGTCATGGAGAAGGTGCGCGCCTACCCCGAGCCGTACGACGCCGTCATCCAGGCCGGCTACGGCGAGCACGGCCGCGAGGGGCTGCAGGAACTGCTCGACGTGCCCGTCGTGGACATCACCGAGGCGGCCGCCAGCACCGCCCAGTTCCTCGGTCACAAGTACTCCGTGGTCACCACCCTCGACCGGGCCGTGCCGCTCATCGAGGACCGGCTCAAGCTGGCCGGGCTCACCGACCGGCTCGCCTCGGTGCGCGCCAGCGGCCTGGCCGTGCTGGAGCTGGAGAGCGACCCGGACGCCGCCGTCGCCGCGATCGTCGAGCAGGCCGCGGCCGCCGTCGAGCAGGACCGTGCCGAGGTCATCTGCCTGGGCTGCGGCGGCATGGCAGGACTCACCGAACAGGTCGTCGCCCGCACCGGCGTGCCCGTCGTCGACGGGGTGGCCGCCGCGGTGACCATCGCCGAGTCCCTGGTCAGGCTCGGCCTGACCACGTCGAAGGTGCGCACGTACGCGCCGCCGCGCCCGAAGGCCATCCGCAACTGGCCGCCGCGCACGGCCTGACGCCCGGTCAGGAGGCCGTGCGTTGCCCGCCGCGGCGCACGGTCACCAGCGCGATGCCCGCCAACGCGCAGCCCAGCAGCGCGAGTTCGGGCACCGTCGGCGGACCGGCCGGGCCGAGCGCCCAGTCGCCGAGCCGCACCGTGAACGGCACCGCCAGCTGCACCGCCGCCGTGAACACCGGCCCGCGCAGCAGGATCAGCCGGTGCTGCACGAGATAGGCGGGGGCGTAGACCGCGCCGCCCAGCAGCACGATGCCGCCCCACCGGGCGAGGGAGGCGCCGTCGGCCGGCACGGCGAACGGCAGCATCATCAGCGTCGCCAGCCCCAGCAGCACCGGCAGCGCGGCCGACGGGGCGACACCCCCGAGCCGCCGCCGGTACAGGAACCCGTACGCGGCGAACGCCAGCATCCCCGCCACCGCGAGCCCGAGCCCCGGCAGATCGACCCGCCCGGCCCCGTCCCGCACCGCGTACGCGCCGGTCGCCGCCGTGGCGAGTGCCGCACCCGCGGCCTGCCGGACCGTCGCCCGCTGCCCGAACAGCAGCGCCCCCACCGCAAGGGAGGCGCACGGCATCAGTGCCACGACCAGATTGGTCAGCGAGGTGCCGATGCGCGGCAGCGCCAGCAGCGTTCCCATCGCGTACGCGGCGAACCCGAGCAGCGCGAGCAGCGCCAACGTCCCCGGCTGTCGCGGCACTTGACGCAGCTCATGGCGCCCCTTGGCCCGTGCCGCGGCGCACCCCGCGAGCACCGCGCAGCACACCCCGGTCCGCCCCGCCGCGACCACCAGCGGGTCGGTGCCCTCGACCAGCGCCCCGGACAGCAGCCACGTGCCGGCGAGGAGCGCGACGAGCACCGCGGCGAGCACGGCGACACCGGCCGGGCCTGGCCCCTCCCGCGTGGCGGGAGCCGTCGAACCCGCCCGGCGCTCACCGACCGCCGACCGGCGCATGTGACGCCCCCTCTCGACGGTCTGGCTCGGAACGACCTGCCGGGCACGCTAGTTGACCTTGCCGTGGTGGTATAGACCGGCGACCGTCGGGGCGTGGGTGCGCAGGGCGACGAAGTGCCGGCCGCCCGCCGTCCACCGGTCGGAGATCCGCCACGTCGACGGCCCGGCGTGGCGGAGCAGCGCGGGCGTGCCGAGCCGGGCCCACGGGAACGGGGTGCTCGCGGCCGTCGGACCGCCCGGCGCCCCGACCAGCCGGACGGTGACCCGCTCGTCGATGTCCCCCGGCGCCGTCTCGACGATCAACAGGCCGCCGGGGCAGAGGAGTTCGGCCATCCGGGCCAGCAGCGCTCCCGGGTCGCCACCGATGCCGAGATTGCCGTCCACGAGCAGCGCCGTGCGCCACCGGCCCGCACCGGGCAACGGCGCGAACACCGACCGCACCAGCGCCCGCCCGCCCAGCCGCCGGGTGTGCGCGACGGCGGCCTCGCTGACGTCGATGCCGAGCGCCGGTTCCCCGCGTGCGGCCAGCTCCGCGACCAGCCGCCCCGGCCCGCACCCGACGTCGAGGACGGCCGGCTCGCAGCGGTCCAGGAGCTCCCGGTCCACGGCGTCCGCCCGGGCGCACCAGCGGTCGACCTCCAGGGGCAGCAGCCAGCCGTCGCCCCGGCGCAGGAAGAGCGGTCCGCCGCCGGCCCGCAATGCGTCGGCGTAGGGATCGGCCGACCAGTGGCGCGCGGCGGCCCGCGCCTGGCGTACGACGCTCATCGGCGGCCGACCGCCCGGCAGCGGGCCAGTTCCGCGGCGAAGCGGCTGCCGGGCGCCGCGGCGGCGACCGCCTCCGCGTCCGCGGCCGTGTCCACGTCCCGCAGCCCGGGCAGGTCCCGGACCCGCAGCCCCGCGGCCATCAGCCGGGCCCGCTGGACGGCGCCCGTCGCGGGAGTCGACATGGGGACGCCCCGCAGCAGCCCCGGGTCGGGATCGGCCAGGCCCAGCGCCCAGAACCCCCCGTCGTCGGCGGGGCCGAAGCACGCGTCGTACCCGGCGAAGTCCACGGTGAGCAGCTCCGGCGTCACCTGCGGGGTGTCCATGCCGATCAGCAGGGCGGGCCCGGCGCAGCCGGCGAACGCGGCGGCGAGCCGCTCGTCCAGACCGCCCGCGCACTGCGGGACGACCTCGAAGCCGGGCGGCAGCCAGGGCCCGGCCGAACCGTCCAGCACCAGGACCCGGCGTCGCGCCGGGGTCGCGGCCACCGCCCGCAGCGTGTCCGTGAGGGCCGCCGTGGCGAGCGCCGCCGCCTGCTCGGGGGTGAACGGCGGGGTGAGCCGGGTCTTCACCCGGCCGGGCCGTGGTTCCTTGGCGATCACGAGCAGGGTGGTCACGGACGGTTTCCTCTCGACGGGGGTGCGACGGGCGACGGGGACGCGACGGGCGGCTCGGCCAGCACCCGGTTCATGTCGCGCACGGCCTGCCAGGTCCCGCGCCACGTACCGGTCACCTTCGAGGCACCCGAGCGCGGCAGGTACGGGACGTCGTGCTCGGTGACCCGCCAGCCCGCGTCGGCCGCCCGCACGACCATCTGCAGCGGGTAGCCGCTGCGCCGGTCGGACAGGCCGAGGCCGAGCAGCGCCTCGCGCCGGGCGGCCCGCAGCGGACCGAGGTCGTGCAGCCGCAGGCCCGTGCGCCTGCGCAGCAGCAGGGCCAGCGCGACGTTCCCCGCCCGGGCGTGCGCGGGCCAGGCGCCCCGGCCGTGCGGCCGGCGCCGCCCGAGCACCAGATCGGCCGCGCCGCCGCGCACCTCGTCGACGAACGGCACGAGCAGCGCCGGATCGAGGGAGGCGTCGCAGTCGCAGAAGCACACGACGGGGGCCGTCGCCGCGGTCAGTCCCGCGTGGCAGGCGGCGCCGAAACCGCGCCGCGGCTCCTCGACGACGTTGGCGCCCAGCGCGCGGGCGATGCCGGCCGAACCGTCGGTGGAGCCGTTGTCCACGACGATCGCCCGCCAGCCCGGCGGAATCCGCCCGAGCACCCACGGCAGGGCCTCGGCCTCGTCGAGGCAGGGCAGGACGACATCGACGCCATCGGGCGTGGAGGGGATCAGCACGGCTCTCACCCTACGAACCCAAAAGCCGCAGAACGGACTTCATCTCCTTACGAAACAAGGACGTCGGAGCGCGGCGGCGGGCGGGTGCCGCGGCCGGTGCGACGCTTGGACGCATGGAACAGCAGCAGTCGTCCGAACAGGTGCCCGCCGGCGGAGACGCGAGCCGGGCCCGCGTCCTCGTCGTCGACGACGACCCCACGGTCGCCGAGGTCGTCGCGGGCTACCTGACCCGGGCCGGGCACCTCGTCGACCGGGCCGGGGACGGCCCCGCCGCGCTCGCCCGCGCCGCGGAGCACTGGCCCGACCTCGTCGTCCTCGACCTCATGCTGCCGGGCATGGACGGCCTGGAGGTGTGCCGCCGACTGCGTTCGCGCGGACCCGTCCCCGTCGTCATGCTCACCGCGCGCGGCGACGAGGACAACCGCATCCTCGGCCTGGAAGTGGGCGCGGACGACTACGTGACGAAACCCTTCAGCCCCCGCGAGCTCGTCCTGCGCGTGGGCTCGGTGCTGCGCCGCACCCGGCCCGCCCCGGGCGTCCGCCCGCTGGACGCGGCCGGACTCACGGTCGACCCGACCGCCCGCCGCGCCACCCGGGGCGGCACCGAACTCGCCCTCACCCTGCGCGAGTTCGACCTGCTCGCCTTCTTCCTGCGGCACCCCGGACGGGCGTTCAGCCGCGAGGACCTGATGCGCGAGGTGTGGGGCTGGGACTTCGGCGACCTGTCGACGGTCACGGTGCACGTCCGACGGCTGCGCAACAAGGTCGAGGACGACCCGGCCAGGCCGCGGCTGATCCAGACGGTGTGGGGCGTCGGCTACCGCTTCGACGCCGGGGACGCCGGGGACGCCGGGGACGCCGGGGACGCCACGGACCGTGTGGGGGAGTGACCGTGCGCGACATCCTGCTCATCGCCCTGTTCGCTTTCCTCGGCGCGTGCGCCGCGGGCCTGCTCGGCGCGACCGTGCTGTGGCTGCTGCGCCGCCGCTCCCTGACCACCTCGCTCGCCGTGGTGGCCACGGTCGCCGTGGGCGCGATGCTCGCCGGCACCCTGGCCGTGGCCCAGGCCATGTTCCTGTCCGCGCACGACCTCACGGTCGTCACCACGGTCGTCGCGATGGCGGCGGTCGTCTCGCTGGCCACCGCACTCCTGCTGGGCCGCTGGGTCGTGGCCCGCAGCCGTGAACTCACCCTCGCCGCCCGGCACTTCGGCGACGGCGGTGGCTTCACCGCGCCCACCGGACCGGCCACCGCCGAACTGGCCGCGCTCAGCCGGGAGCTGGCCGCCACCAGCGACCGGCTGACCGAGTCGAGGGAGCGCGAGCGCCGGCTGGAGACCTCCCGGCGCGAACTCGTCGCCTGGATCTCGCACGACCTGCGCACCCCGCTCGCCGGACTGCGCGCCATGTCGGAGGCGCTGGAGGACGGCGTCGCCGAGGACCCGGACCGCTACCTGCGCCAGATCCGCACCGAGGTGGAACGCCTCAACGCCATGGTGGGCGACCTCTTCGAACTCTCCCGCATCCATGCGGGCAGCCTCGTCCTGACCCCGGCCCGGGTCTCGCTGTACGACCTGGTGGGCGACGCCATCGCGGGCGCCGACCCGCTCGCCCGCGAGCACGGGGTGCGGCTCGTCGGCGACGGCGTCGAGCGGGTCCCGGTGGACGTGGACAGCAAGGAGATGAGCCGGGTGCTCGGCAACCTCCTGGTCAACGCGATCCGCAGGACCCCGGCCGACGGCACGGTCGCCGTCTCCGCGGCCGGCTCCCCCGACGGCGTGGTCCTCGCCGTCTCCGACGGCTGCGGCGGCATCCCCGACGAGGATCTGGCCCGGGTCTTCGACACGGGCTGGCGCGGCACCCACGCGCGCACCCCGCCGGCCGGCGCGGGCCTCGGCCTCGCCATCGTCCGCGGCATCGTGGAGGCCCACCGGGGCCGGGCCACCGTACGGAACATCCCCGGCGGCTGCCGCTTCGAGGTCACGCTGCCGCCCGCCGGACCCTGAGCGGGCGCCGTCACTCCCCGCGCAGCCGGGCCCGCGCGAACTCCCGCATCCCGTCGGCGAACGCGACCCCCGGCCGCCAGCCCAGCTCGGCCCGCAGCCGCGCCGAGTCCGCCGTGATGTGCCGGACGTCGCCCAGCCGGTACTCGCCCGTCACCACCGGCTCGGGCCCGCCGTACGCCGAGGCCAGGGCGCGGGCCATCTCCCCGACGGTGTGCGGGTCGCCGCTGCCGGTGTTGTACGCGGTGAGCGCACCGGCGGCCGGCTCCGCCTCCAGGGCCGTGACGTTGGCCTCCGCCACGTCCCGCACGTGCACGAAGTCCCGCCGCTGGCGGCCGTCCTCGAAGACCCGCGGCGCCTCCCCGCGGGCCAGCGCCGACCGGAAGAAGGAGGCGACCCCCGCGTACGGGGTGTCCCGGGGCATCCGGGGCCCGTACACGTTGTGGTAGCGCAGCGACACCGCGGAGCCGCCCGTCGACCGGGCCCACGCGGCGGCCAGGTGCTCCTGGGCGAGCTTGGTCGTCGCGTACACGTTGCGCGGGTCGGCCGGGGCGTCCTCGGTGACCAGCCCGGCGGCCAACTCCCGCCCGCACACCGGACAGTGGGGCTCGAACCGCCCCGCCGCCAGATCGTCGACGGTCCGCGGACCCGGCCGGACCACCCCGTGCACCCCGCACGCGTAGCGGCCCTCGCCGTAGACCACCATCGACCCGGCGAGGACCAGCCGCCGCACGCCCTGCCCGGCCATCGCCGTGAGCAGCACGGCCGTCCCGAGATCGTTCCGGGAGACGTAGTCGGCCGCGTCACCGAAACCGGTGCCGAGCCCGACCATCGCGGCCTGATGGCACACGGCGTCCATCCCGCGCAGCGCCCGTGCCACCGCCTCCGGATCCCGGACGTCCGCCGCCGCGGACGCGCGCACGTCGAACACGACGGGCTCGTGCCCGCGCGCCGCCAGCGCCTCGACGACATGGGACCCGATGAACCCGGCACCGCCGGTGACCAATACCCGCATGGCGTCACGCTAGGGCGCGGCCCCGACGGAATCCGCCGCCACGCCCGGCACGTCACCGCTCCGTAAGACATCGCGGCCCACCCGGGGGAGCTGGCCGGACGAACACTATGAACGCAATGATCCAAGGGGTGGCTCCCGACCCGCGCGGGTTCCTAACATCCCGGCTCTCAGCGCCATTTCGTGTACAGCCGGCACAGGAGCCGCTCCCTTGAACACAGTTGACCTCGTCCGCAGAAGCCGCCCGGCCGCCGTCGCCGCGACCCTCGCCGCCCTGCTGCTCGGCAGTCTCGGCACCGCCTCCGCCGCCCCCGCCGCCCGAGGTGAACAGGGGCGACGAGAACAGGAGGTGAACGGGGCCGGGCGGGACGCCCCACGGCCCCACGAAGATCGTCCGGCACTCGGACCGGCGGAGCACCTTCGCACGCAGGCCCGATAACGTAAGCCCATCATGAGCGCTTCGCAGCCCCAGCACCCCGCTGATGTCCCGGCCGGCACAGAACTCGCCGCGGCCGATGTCCCGACCCTCCTGGTCAAGATCTTCGGCAAGGACCGGCCCGGCATCACCGCCGGCCTCTTCGACACCCTCGCCGCCTACTCCGTCGACGTCGTCGACATCGAGCAGGTCGTCACCCGTGGCCGCATGGTCCTGTGCGCCCTGGTGACCGCGCCCCCGGCCGGGCTCGAGGGCGACCTGCGGTCCACCGTCCACAGCTGGGCGGAGTCGATGAAGATGCAGGCCGAGATCATCTCCGGCACCGGTGACAACCGGCCGCGCGGCACCGGCCGCTCCCTGGTCACCGTGCTCGGGCACCCGCTCACCGCCGAGTCGACCGCCGCGATCGCCGCGACGATCACCGGTACCGGCAGCAACATCGACCGCATCTTCCGGCTCGCCAAGTACCCGGTCACCGCGGTCGAGTTCGCGGTGTCCGGCACCGAGACGGAGGCGCTGCGCACCGCGCTCGCCATAGAGGCCGCGCAGCAGGGTGTGGACGTGGCGGTCGTCGCGGCCGGGCTGCACCGGCGCGCGCAGCGGCTCGTCGTGATGGACGTCGACTCGACGCTCATCCAGGACGAGGTGATCGAGCTGTTCGCGGCGCACGCGGGCTGTGAGGCCGAGGTCGCCGAGGTGACGGCGGCGGCGATGCGCGGCGAGCTGGACTTCGAGCAGTCGCTGCACGCGCGCGTGGCGCTGCTCGCGGGGCTCGACGCGTCGGTCGTCGACAAGGTCAGGAGCGAGGTGCGGCTGACCCCCGGCGCGCGCACGCTGATCCGTACGCTCAAGCGCCTCGGCTTCCAAGTGGGCGTGGTCTCCGGCGGGTTCACCCAGGTCACGGACGATCTGAAGGAGCGCCTCGGGCTCGACTTCGCGCAGGCCAACACGCTGGAGATCGTCGACGGCAGGCTGACCGGCAAGGTGACCGGCGAGATCGTGGACCGGGCGGGCAAGGCGCGGCTGCTGCGCCGGTTCGCCACGGAGGCCGGGGTGCCGCTCGCCCAGACCGTGGCGATCGGCGACGGCGCGAACGACCTGGACATGCTGAACGCAGCCGGGCTCGGCGTGGCCTTCAACGCGAAGCCGGTGGTCCGCGAGGCCGCGCACACCGCGGTGAACGTGCCGTTCCTGGACACCGTCCTCTATCTGCTCGGCATCACGCGCGAAGAGGTCGAGACGGCGGACCTGCACGAGGCGTAGGGCCTGTCCGGCGCGGTCACGTGAGGGCCCCGGCACCGACGATGCGGTGCCGGGGCCCTCACGTCCGTGTGGGTGGCTACTCGCTCGGCGCCCAGTAGTCGACGAGCGTGGCGGTGCCCGGTTCCAGGCTCTTCCACGGGCCGGAGAAGGTGAGGACGGCGAACGCGGCGGTCGGGAAGCCGCGCCGGTTCAGCCGCTCCCGTGCCTCTCCGCCGGACTCCGGGGCGAGGATCTCGGTGAGGGCCTGCACTCCGGGGTTGTGGCCGATCAGGACGGCGTTGCGCACGTCGTCCTGGGTCTCGTTCAGCAGGGCGATCAGCTCGCCCGGTGACGCCTCGTAGATCCGCTCCTCGTAGACCGTCTTCGGTCGCTCGGCCAGTTCGGCCACGGCGAGCTTCCAGGTCTCGCGGGTGCGGGTGGCGGTCGAGCAGAGGGCCAGGTCGAACGGGACTCCGGAGTCGGCCAGCTTGCGGCCGGCGACGGGTGCGTCCCTGCGGCCCCGCTCGGCGAGCGGCCGCTCGTGATCGTTCACCTGAGGCCAGTCCGCCTTGGCATGCCGGAAAAGGACAATCCTGCGGGGTTCTGCGACGCTCATGGGTCCCAGCTTCGCATGAAACCGGGCGCGGGGCGCAGGGAGTTGACGTGCTCCCCCGGCACGGGTGAACAGCGGCTGAAAGGTGTCAGGGAAGCACGAGTTCCCTGGCGCGCTCGAGGATGTGGGCGAGGCTCGGGTCACCCGCCGCGGCCTGCGCGTCGGACGGGTTGAGGATCAGCAGGAGCAGCGCCACGAAGGCGACGGCCGGCAGCACGACGGCCCACCAGGGCAGCCGGATGTCGACGCCACCGGTGACGGCCGGGCGGGTCCGGGTGTGCGTGGGGGCCGACATCGGTGCCTCCGTGGTCCGTGGTCTTCTTCGTCCGCGTCACCGACGGTCCCGGCGACACTTCGAAGGTACGGACCCGGCGGCTCCCGCCCCATCCGGTGATCCACCCACTTCACCCTGACACTGGCCCCCTAGGGGATGGTGGAGTTAACCCCACCCCCGGGGCCGCGCGTCAGGTCACGGCGATGCGATGGTCGCAATGATGCCGACGATCACGGTGACGGCCAGCATCGCGCCGAGCACGAGAAGGAGCTTCTTCTGGCCGTTCTGGGGATTGGGTTCGAGCACAGGCGACATGCGGCAAGTGTCGCACCCGTCCCCCGCCGTCAGGACGCCGGGGCACCCTCGCGTACGGCCGCCGCCTCGTCCTCGACCGTGCGGTTGCGGCCGGCGAGGACACCGATCACGATCTGCGGCACCATCAGCGTGGCCATCAGGGCGATCGGCACGCCCCAGCCGTCGGTGGCCTCGTAGAGGACGCCGACGAGCAGCGGGCCGGGGATCGAGATCAGATAGCCGGTGGACTGCGCGAACGCGGACAGCTTGACGACACCGGCGCCGGTGCGGGCGCGCATGCCGACCATCGTGAGGGCCAGCGGGAAGGCGCAGTTGGAGATGCCGAGCAGGATCGCCCACGCCCAGGCCCCGGACGCCGGGGCGAGGTACAGGCCCGCGTATCCGGCCAGACCGCACACGCCGAGCGCGATCACCATCGGGCCCTGGCTGGGCAGCCGGGCGGCGACGCGCGGGATGACGAAGCCGAGCGGCACGCCCATCACCATGGTGACGGCGAGCAGCAGGCCCGCGGTCGACGCGGAGACCCCGGAGTCCCGGAAGATCTGCGCCATCCAGCCCATCGTGATGTACGCGGCGGTGGCCTGGAGGCCGAAGAAGACGGCGAGCGCCCACGCGGTGCGGCTGCGGGTGATGCGCAGTCCGTCGCCGTCGGCGTCGGCGGTCGCGGACCGCGTGACGGGTGCGGCGGGGGCCGGGCCCTTCTCCCGGACGAGCGGGATCCAGGGCAGCACGGCGGCGGCGCCGAGCGCGGCCCACACGGCGAGGCCGGTCTGCCAATTGCCGCCCAGGGCATCGGTCATGGGCACGGTCGCGGCGGCGGCGAGGGAGGTGCCGGCCGCGAGGGCCATCGAGTAGACGCCGGTCATGGAGCCGACGCGGTCGGGGAACCAGCGCTTGACGATCACCGGCATCAGGACGTTGCTGACCGCGATGCCCATGAGCGCGAGGGCGCTGGCGACGAGGAAGCCGACCGTGTTGCCCGTGTACGGGCGGATGATCAGGCCCGCCGTGATCGCGGCCATGCCGGCGCAGACGACGGCGCTCGCGCCGAAGCGCTTGGCGAGCCGGGGCGCCATCACGCCGAAGATCGCGAAGCAGAGCGGCGGCACGGAGGTGAGCAGTCCGGCGACGCCGCCGCTCATGCCGAGCCCGTCACGGACCTCTTCGAGGAGGGCGCCGAGGCTGGTGATGGCCGGGCGCAGGTTCAGCGCGGCGAGGACGATGCCGACGGTAACCAGCCGCACCGCCCACGTGCGCGGGGCGGTTTTCTCCTCGCGTACGGCGGTCTCGGCGGTCGGTGGTGGTGCCATCGTCGGGGTTTCCTCACTAGCCATGAGACCCATCTTAGAATCATGGGATGATTGGTTGTCCAATCCGTTTGCGTCACACTTGAGCCACCTCCAGACCCCCGGTGCCCCACAGCGAAGGAACGTCATGCCGCTGACCTCCCCCCGGCGCTCGGCCCTGTCCGAGCAGGTCATCTCCGCCCTGCGCGCCCAGATCTCCTCGGGCGAGTGGCCGGTGGGCTCCCGCATCCCGACGGAGCCGGAGCTCGTCGAGCAGCTGGGCGTCGCCCGGAACACGGTGCGCGAGGCGGTGCGCGCCCTCGCGCACAACGGCCTCCTCGACATCCGGCAGGGCTCGGGCACGTACGTCGTGGCGACCAGTGAGCTGGCGGGCGTGATGCAGCGGCGGTTCGCGGAGGCCGACCCCCGGCACATCGCCGAGCTCCGTTCCACGCTGGAGTCGAGCGCGGCGAAGCTGGCCGCCGTGCGGCGCACCGAGCGCGATCTGAAGCAGCTGGACACGCTCCTCGTACGGCGTGAGGAGGCGTGGGAGTCGCGGGACACGGAGGCGTTCGTGACGGCGGACGCGACGTTCCACATGGCCGTGGTGGCGGCGTCCCACAACGACGTGATGACGGCGATGTACGCGGACCTGGGCGAGGTGCTGCGGGACTGGCTGCGCGAGGACGTGGGCGAGCGGCTCACCGCCGAGAACCACATGGACCACACGCGCCTGGTCGACGCGATCCGGGTCGGCGACGCGGAGGCGGCCGCCCTGGAGGCGGCGGGCTATGCGTTCCAGTGCCGGCAGGCCCGGCTCACACCGGCGCCTTCCGGTGACTGACCCAGGCGCCGCGCACGTTCTTCCAGCACCGCCCGTCGAGGCGTACGGTCTCGGCGGGGTCGACGGCCCGCGGCCGTGAGTCGGTGTCGATGTCCCACCACTGGTCGCACTCGATGTGCAGGGCGACCCGGTCGACGCCCGGGTACGGGTTGTGACAGGTGGCGCTCACCCGTGACCGGTCGACCTCGATGCGGCACTGGGCGCCGAAGAGCTCGCGCTTCTTCCCGGCGGACCGGTCGTCGGGCACCGCCTGGGACGGCACCGCGATGATCAGCGCCAGGGCGGCTATGGCGGGGGCTATCCGGTGGGCCAGACGCACGAAGGGACCTCCTCGCACCAGAGTGCGGTGAGGCCCCTTCGGTCCGCCCGGCCGGTGAGCCGAACGGGTGGTGCGCCCTTCAGGGGCGCGGGGAACCGAGCGGAGCGCTTACGCGCCGATGGCGTGCAGGCCGCCGTCGACGTGGATGATCTCGCCCGTCGTCTTCGGGAACCAGTCCGAGAGCAGCGCGACGATGCCGCGGCCGGCCGGCTCCGGGTCCTCGAGCTTCCACTCCAGCGGGGAGCGGCTGTCCCAGACCGAGGCGAGCTCGCTGAAGCCGGGGATCGACTTCGCGGCCATGGAGCCGATCGGGCCCGCCGAGATCAGGTTGCAGCGGATGTTCTGCTTGCCGAGGTCGCGCGCCATGTAGCGGCTGGTGGCCTCCAGCGCGGCCTTGGCCGGGCCCATCCAGTCGTACTGCGGCCAGGCGAACTGCGCGTCGAAGGTCAGGCCGACGACGGAACCGCCCTCGGACATCAGCGGCAGCAGCGCCATCGTCAGCGACTTCAGGGAGAAGGCGGAGACGTGCATGGCGGTGGCCACGGACTCGAACGGCGTGTTCAGGAAGTTGCCGCCGAGCGCGTCCTGCGGGGCGAAGCCGATGGAGTGCACGACGCCGTCGATGCGGTCGCCGAGGTGCTCGCGGACCTGGCCCTCCAGGCGGGCGAGGTGCTCGTCGTTCGAGACGTCGAGCTCCAGCACCTTCACCTTGTCGGGGTGGGGCAGCTTCTTGGCGATGCGCTCGGTCAGCGTCGGCCGCGGCCAGGCGGTGAGGATGATCTCCGCGCCCTGCTCCTGGGCCAGCTTCGCGGTGTGGAAGGCGATGGAGGACTCCATCAGCACACCGGTGATGAGGATCTTCTTGCCCTCGAGGATTCCAGTCGTGTTCGTCATCGTGCTCAGTGACCCATTCCCAGTCCGCCGTCAACCGGGATGACGGCTCCAGTGATGTACGAAGCGTCGTCCGAGGTCAGGAACCTCACCACACCGGCGATCTCCTCGACCTGCGCGTACCGCCCGAGCGGCACCTGCGACACGATGCCCGCGCGCTGCTCGTCGGTGAGCGCCTGCGTCATGTCGGTGTCGACGAAGCCGGGGGCGACGACGTTGAAGGTGATGTTGCGCGATCCCAGCTCACGGGCGAGGGACCGCGCGAAGCCCACAAGGCCCGCCTTCGAGGCGGCGTAGTTCGCCTGCCCCGCCGAGCCGAGCAGCCCGACGACGGAGGAGATCAGCACGACGCGGCCCTTCTTGGCGCGCAGCATGCCGCGGTTGGCACGCTTCACGACCCGGAAGGTGCCGGTGAGGTTGGTGTCGAGGACGGACGTGAAGTCCTCCTCGGACATGCGCATGAGGAGCTGGTCCTTGGTGACGCCGGCGTTGGCGACCAGGACCTCGACGTTGCCGTGCTTCTCCTCGATCTCCTTGTAGGCCTGCTCCACCTGCTCGGCGTCGGTGATGTCGCACTTGACGGCGAGGAAGCCCAGCTTTTCGAGTTCCGCGGGGTCACCTGAGCGGTACGTGATCGCGACCTTGTCGCCCGCCTCGGCGAACGCGCGGGCGATGGCGAGGCCGATGCCCCGGTTTCCTCCGGTGACGAGAACCGAGCGGCTCAACGGATCACCCTTTCGATAGCGGTGGTGGTCCTCGAAACCTATCGGTACGACCCTTGGTACGGAGAATCGACCACCGACAGTGGCGTACACGACTCACTGTCGGGTCCCTACAGAAAGGTCTGGCCGCGCACCCCCGCCGCGCGACATGATCGGGGCTCACGGTGGCAACGACAGGGAGACACTCGTGCCTCATACGATCGATGAAGCCTTCACGGCGCTCCCGCTGCGGGCCCTCGCCGACGCGGCCCTCGCCAGGGCCCGCGCCCTGGGCTCCGAGCACGCGGACTTCCGGTTCGAGCGGGTGCGCAGCGCGGCGGTGCGGCTGCGGGACGCGAAGCCGTCGGGCTCGTCCGACACCACGGACCTGGGCTATGCGGTGCGGGTCGTCCACGGCGGTACGTGGGGGTTCGCCTCGGGCGTCGATCTGACGATGGACGCGGCGGCGAAGGTGGCGTCGCAGGCCGTGGCGATGGCGAAACTGAGTGCGCAGGTCATCGCGGCGGCGGGCTCGGACGAGCGGGTGGAGCTGGCCGCCGAACCGGTGCACGCGGAGAAGACCTGGGTCTCCTCGTACGAGATCGACCCCTTCTCCGTACCGGAGGAGGAGCGGTCCGGGCTGCTCGCCGACTGGAGCGCGGGGCTGCTGCGGGCCGACGGGGTGTCCCATGTGGACGCCTCGCTGCTGTCGGTCCACGAGAACAAGTTCTACGCGGACACGGCCGGCACGGTCACGACGCAGCAGCGCGTGCGGCTGCACCCGCAGCTCACGGCCGTCGCCGTGGACGAGTCGAGCGGCGAGTTCGACTCCATGCGCACGATCGCGCCGCCGGCCGGGCGCGGCTGGGAGTATCTGACCGGCACCGGCTGGGACTGGGCGGGCGAGCTCGCGCGGATTCCCGAGCTGCTCGCCGAGAAGATGCGGGCGCCGAGCGTGCGGGCGGGCTCCTACGACCTGGTCGTCGACCCGTCGAACCTGTGGCTGACCATCCACGAGTCGATCGGGCACGCCACCGAGCTGGACCGTGCGCTCGGCTACGAGGCGGCCTACGCGGGCACCTCCTTCGCCACGTTCGACCAGCTCGGCAAGCTCAAGTACGGCTCCGAGATCATGAACGTGACCGGCGACCGCACCGCCGAGCACGGGCTCGCCACCATCGGCTACGACGACGAGGGCGTGGCCGGACAGTCCTGGGACCTGGTGAAGGACGGGACCCTGGTGGGCTATCAGCTCGACCGCCGGATCGCGAAGCTGACCGGGTTCGACCGGTCCAACGGATGCGCGTACGCCGACTCCCCCGGGCACGTCCCGGTGCAGCGGATGGCGAACGTGTCGCTCCAGCCGGACCCCGGCGGGCTGTCCACGGAGGACCTGATCGCGGGCGTCGACCGCGGGATCTACGTCGTGGGCGACCGGTCGTGGTCCATCGACATGCAGCGCTACAACTTCCAGTTCACCGGGCAGCGCTTCTTCAAGATCGAGAACGGGCGGCTGGCCGGTCAGCTGAGGGACGTGGCGTACCAGGCGACGACCACCGACTTCTGGGGTTCGATGGCCGCGGTCGGCGGCCCGCAGACGTACGTCCTCGGTGGCGCCTTCAACTGCGGCAAGGCCCAGCCGGGCCAGGTCGCGGCGGTCTCGCACGGCTGCCCGAGCGCCCTCTTCAAGGGTGTCAACATCCTCAACACCACTCAGGAGGCGGGCCGATGAGCCCCCGTACGCCCGGGAACAAGCCGTACGAGATCGTCGAGCGCGCCCTGGAGCTGTCGCGGGCCGACGGCTGTGTCGTCATCGCCGACGAGACGTCCACCGCGAACCTGCGCTGGGCGGGCAACGCGCTGACGACGAACGGGGTCACGCGGGGCCGCACCCTCACCGTGATCGCGACCGTCGACGGCAAGGAGGGGACGGCGACCGGTGTCGTGTCCCGGTCGGCGGTGACCGCGGACGACCTGGAGGCGCTGGTCAGGTCCGCCGAGGAGGCCGCGGCGAAGGCCGGGCCCGCGGAGGACGCGCAGCCGCTCGTCTCCGGCGTGCCGCACTCCGCCGACTTCACGGACGCGCCCGCCGAGACGTCGTCGGCCGTCTTCAAGGACTTCGCGCCCGCGCTCGGCGAGGCGTTCGCGCGGGCCGGCGCGGGCGGGCGCGAGCTGTACGGGTTCGCCAACCACGAGCTGACGTCGAGCTACCTCGGCACGTCGGCGGGGCTGCGGCTGCGCCACGACCAGCCCAACGGGACGCTGGAGCTGAACGCCAAGTCGCCGGACCGCCGGCGCTCGGCGTGGGCGGGGCGCTCGACCAGGGACTTCACGGACGTCGATCCGGCGGCGATGGACGCGGAGCTGGCGAAGCGGCTCGGCTGGGCCGAGCGGCGGATCGAGCTGCCCGCCGGCCGGTACGAGACGCTGCTGCCGCCGACCGCCGTCGCCGACCTGCTGATCTACCAGCTGTGGTCGGCGGGGGCGCGGGACGCCGCCGAGGGCCGGACCGTCTTCAGCAAGCCGGGCGGCGGCACCCGCGTCGGCGAGCGGCTGACCAGGCTGCCGCTGTCGCTGCGCAGCGATCCGCACGCGCCGGGCCTGGAGTCGGCGCCGTTCGTGCTCGCGCACGCCTCCGGGGACGACGCGTCCGTCTTTGACAACGGGCTGCCGCTCGGTGCGACCGAGTGGATCTCCGGCGGTGAGCTCCGGCACCTGACCACGACGCGGCACAGCGCCGGGCTGACCGGTCTCCCGGTCGCGCCCGCGGGCGACAACCTGATCCTGGACGGCGGCTCGGACACATCCCTCGACGAGATGGTCGCCGCGACGGGCCGCGGGCTGCTGCTGACCTGCCTCTGGTACATCCGCGAGGTCGATCCGGCGACGCTGCTGCTGACCGGTCTGACCCGGGACGGCGTGTACCTCGTGGAGAACGGCGAGGTCGTCGGCGAGGTGAACAACTTCCGGTTCAACGAGTCGCCGGTGGACCTGCTGGGCCGGGCCACGGAGGCCGGGCGGACGGAAAAGACGCTGCCCCGGGAGTGGGGTGACTGGTTCACTAGGGCTGCGATGCCGGCTCTGCGGGTGCCGGACTTCAACATGAGCTCGGTCAGCCAGGGCGTCTGACCCTCCGGTTTCGCCCATAGACTGGCAGGGCCCCAACAGAACTGTTCAAGGAGAACCAGAACCGTGACGGACATCGTCGACGAACTCAAGTGGCGCGGGCTCATCGCCCTGTCCACCGACGAGGACGAGCTGCGCAAGGCGTTCGCGGACGGTCCGGTCACGTTCTATTGCGGCTTCGACCCGACCGCGCCGAGCCTGCACCTGGGCAACCTGGTGCAGATCCTCACCATGCGGCGCATCCAGCAGGCGGGACACCGCCCGCTGGGTCTGGTCGGCGGCGCCACCGGCCTGATCGGTGACCCGAAGCCGACGGCCGAGCGCACCCTGAACTCACCGGAGGTCGTGGCCGGCTGGGTGCAGCGGCTGCGCGGTCAGATCGAGCGGTTCCTCGACTTCGAGGGCCCGCACGCGGCGACGATGGTGAACAACCTGGACTGGACCCAGGGCATGTCCGCCATCGAGTTCCTGCGCGACATGGGCAAGTACTTCCGGGTCAACAAGATGATCGCCAAGGAGGCCGTCTCCCGGCGGCTCAACTCGGACGCGGGCATCAGCTACACGGAGTTCAGCTACCAGATCCTGCAGGGGATGGACTACCTCAAGCTGTACGAGCAGTACGGCTGCACCCTGCAGACCGGCGGCAGCGACCAGTGGGGCAACCTGACCTCGGGCACCGACCTGATCCACCGGGTCCACCCGGAGGCCGGGGTGCACGCGATCGGCACGCCGCTGCTCACCAAGGCGGACGGCACCAAGTTCGGCAAGACCGAGTCCGGCACCGTCTGGCTGGACCCGGAGATGTTCTCGCCGTACGCCTTCTACCAGTTCTGGCTGAACGCGGACGACCGGGACATCTCCAAGTTCCTGCGCACCTTCTCCTTCGCGTCCCGTGAGGAGATCGAGGAGCTGGAGCGGCAGACCGAGGAGCGGCCGCAGGCCAGGGCCGCGCAGCGGGCGCTCGCCGAGGAGCTGACGACGCTGGTGCACGGCGCCGACCAGACGGCGGCCGTGGTCTCGGCGTCGAAGGCACTGTTCGGCCAGGGCGACGGGAACCTGGCGGACCTGGACGAGGCGACGCTGGCCGCCGCCCTGTCCGAGCTGCCGAGGGTCGAGGTCGCCGAGCTCGGCCCGGTCGTCGACCTGTTCGCCGAGGTCGGTCTCGTCGCCAGCAAGTCGGCCGCTCGCCGCACCGTGAAGGAGGGCGGCGCCTACGTGAACAACGTCAAGGTCGCCGCCGAGGACGCCGTCCCGGCCGCGGACGATCTGCTGCACGGCCGGTGGCTGGTGCTGCGGCGCGGCAAGAAGAACCTGGCCGCGGTCGAGGTCAAGAGCGCCTAGCCGGGCCCGTCGCACGACGTCACGGTTCCCCGCGCCCCTTCCGGGGCGCGGGGAACCTGCATGTCTAGGCCTTCTTCTTGTTGCCGCGCAGCGCCGCCCACGCCATGTCGCCCACGCCGACCACGACCACCGCTCCGATCAGCTGCAGCAGATGGCGGGTCCAGTCGATGCCCCGGGTGTCGTTGACGCCGAGGCCGGTGGCCGCCCAGTTGCCCAGGACGCTGCCGATGATGCCGAAGACGGTCGTCAGCCACAGCGGGATCTGCTGCTTGCCCGGCAGGATCGCCTTCGCGATCAGGCCCAGTACGAAGCCCACGATGATCGCCCACAACCAAGTCATGACGTCGCCTCCTCATGCGGCGCGGAGGTGCGCGAAGTGCGACGCGCACGTGCGATCAGTCTCGGGCCGTACTCCGTACGGCGCATGTCGGGGCACCCCGTACGCGGTACGGCGCAGGCGGTACGCCCGGGTCAGGCGCGCCCCGGTCTCGTAGTCGGCGCACCCCGGGCGTAACGTGGATGCGGTCCGGGCCGGGGAGAGTCCGGCGAGTTGGCGGGTGGTGGAATGTGATGCGGAAGCAGAGCGACAACGGTGCGGCGCAGGTTTTCCGGATCACAGGAGCCCGGCAGGGGCTGGCCGAGGACGTGCGGGGCAGGCAGCGCCGGTACGTCATCTCGATGGCGATCCGCACGCTCGCGGTGATCCTCACGGCGGTGCTGTGGAACGTGGAGCGGCACGTCGCCATCGTGACCCTGGTGCTCGGCGCCTTCCTCCCCTACGTCGCGGTCGTGATCGCGAACGCCGGCCGGGAGAACGCCCCGGGACTGCCCTCGACCTTCGTGCCGGCCCCCTCGCGACCCATGATCTCGCCCGCGCCGACGGCCGGTCCGGCGGAATCCGTCCCGGAGGACCGGAGCTAGTCCACGGGCTCCGCGGACACCGTCGGGGGCCGTCCGACCGCGCTCCGCGACCGGTACACAAAGCTCAAGAAAAGCTCAGATCAATCATGTTGTTCAGGTGCCGGGCGGCGGGTCCCGCGTGACATACTGCGTACGCGCTCCGCATCCCCCGTCGGAGCGACGGACCGACGCCGGGCAGCTCCCCCCGTGGCTGCTCGGCGTCGCCATTTCCGGGGCGTCTAAGGTTGACGCGTGAATCTCGCGAACCTCTCCGAACCGCCGCCCGCCACCCCGCAGTGCTCCGCCAAGGGCTGCCGTGCCGACGCGGTGTGGGTGCTCGCGTGGAACAACCCGAAGCTGCACACGCCGGAGCGGCGCAAGACCTGGCTGGCCTGCGAGGAGCACCGCGAGCACCTGTCCAAGTTCCTCGGCGTCCGCGGGTTCCTGAAGGACACCGTGACGCTGGCGGAGTGGGACGCCCGCGAGGAGCCGGACGCCGAGGAGCGGGACGCCGAGGAGCGGGACGCCGAGAAGTAGGGCGTCAGCCGCCGATCGCCGACATCGGGCGGTCGGGCTGCAGGAACGACGGGTCGTCAAGACCGGAGCCCGCCTTCTTGCCCCACATGGCGAGCTTCCAGATGCGGGCGATGTTCTCGTCGGTGCCGTCCGGGCCCTCGGCCCTCAGCGCCGCCCGCAGGTCCGTCTCCTCGGTGGCGAACAGACAGGTGCGGACCTGGCCGTCGGCGGTGAGCCGGGTGCGGTCGCAGGCCGAGCAGAACGGGCGGGTGACCGAGGCGATGACGCCGACGCGGTGCGGCCCGCCGTCCACGACCCAGCGCTCGGCCGGGGCGGAGCCGCGCTCCTCGGAACCCTCGGGCGTGAGCTCGAAGCGCGTACGGAGCGAGGCGAGGATGTCGCCCGCGGTGATCATGCCGTCGCGCTTCCAGCCGTGCTGGGCGTCGAGGGGCATCTGCTCGATGAAGCGGAGCTCGTAGTCGTGGGCGACGGCCCAGGCGAGGAGGTCGGGGGCCTCGTCCTCGTTCAGCCCCGGCATCAGGACCGAGTTGATCTTCACCGGGGTGAGGCCCGCCTCGTGGGCGGCGGCCAGGCCCTCGATGACGTCCTTGTGGCGGTCGCGGCGGGTCAGGGTCTTGAAGACGTCGGGGCGGAGCGTGTCCAGTGACACGTTCACCCGGTCGAGGCCCGCCGTCTTGAGCGCCTGTGCCGTGCGCTTGAGCCCGATGCCGTTCGTCGTCAGGGACATCCGGGGGCGCGGCTCCAGGGCCGCGACGCGCTCGACGATCCCGACCAGGCCCGGGCGCAGCAGGGGCTCGCCGCCGGTGAAGCGGATCTCGGTGATGCCGAGGTGGGTGACGGCGATGCGGACGAGGCGGACGATCTCGTCGTCCGTCAGCAGGTCCGGCTTGGCCAGCCACTGGAGGCCCTCTTCGGGCATGCAGTACGTGCAGCGGAGATTGCACCGGTCGGTGAGCGAGACCCGAAGGTCGGTGGCCACTCGGCCGTAGGTGTCGATGAGCACGTGGGCCCCCTCCCATTGCCTGTCTGCTTGTCGCTGTGTCGTGTCGTTCTGCCTTACGTGGTCCGAGCCTACGTGACGCGTCTGACAGCGGCAGGCCTGTGATCCCACGAGCGTGCCGCGCCCCCGTCGTAGAGAGCTACTAGCGGTCTACGGCGGGGGCGCGGCAGCGAGTCCGGATCAGTGGGCTCCGGTGCCCGTGAGGGAGCGCACCTCCAGCTCCGCGTACTTGCCCTTGTCGGCCTTCTCCTTGGCCATGTAGGTGCCGATGACACCCAGCAGGAAGCCGACCGGGATCGAGATGATGCCCGGGTTCTCCAGCGGGAACCAGTGGAAGTCGACGCCCTTGAACATCGACGTCTTCGGGTTGCCGGAGACGACGGGCGAGAAGAGGACGAGGAAGACGGCCGTGAAGAGGCCGCCGTAGATCGACCACAGCGCTCCGTTGGTGTTGAAGCGCTTCCAGAAGAGGCTGTACAGGATCGTCGGCAGGTTGGCGGACGCGGCGACCGCGAAGGCCAGGGCGACCAGGCCGGCCACGTTCAGGTCGCGGGCGAGGGCGCCGAGGCCGATCGAGACGATGCCGATGAAGACGGTGGCCCAGCGGGCGGCCTTCATCTCCTGCTTCTCGTCCGCCTTCCCCTTCTTGATGACGTTCGCGTAGATGTCGTGCGCGAAGGAGGAGGACGAGGCGAGGGTCAGGCCCGCGACGACGGCGAGGATCGTCGCGAAGGCGACCGCCGAGATCGAGGCGAGCAGGATCGCGCCCCAGTTGGAGTCGGTGCCGCCGAGATGGAGGGCGAGCAGCGGTGCGGCCGTGTTGCCCGCCGGGTTCGACGCGATGATCTCGGCCGGCTTGATGAGGGCGGCGGCGCCGAAGCCGAGCGCGATCGTCATCAGGTAGAAGGCGCCGATGATGCCGATGGCCCAGTTGACCGACTTACGGGCGGCCTTGGCGGTCGGCACCGTGTAGAAGCGGATCAGGATGTGCGGCAGTCCGGCGGTGCCGAGGACGAGCGCGATGCCCAGCGAGATGAAGTCGATCTTCGACGTGGACGTGGCGCCGTACTTGAGCCCGGGCTCCAGGAACGCCGCGCCCTTGCCGCTGTTCTCCGCGGCCGTGCCGAGCAGGTCCGAGACGTTGAAGTCGAACTTCAGCAGGACCAGGAAGGTGAGCAGGATGGCGCCGGCGATCAGCAGGACGGCCTTGACCATCTGCACCCAGGTGGTGCCCTTCATGCCGCCGATGGTGACGTACACGATCATCAGGACGCCGACGAGCGCGACGATGAGGATCTTGCCCGCGTCCGAGGTGATGCCGAGCAGCAGCGAGACGAGGACGCCCGCGCCGGCCATCTGCGCGAGCAGGTAGAAGATCGAGACGACGATCGTCGAGGTGCCGGCCGCGGTGCGGACCGGGCGCTGGCGCATCCGGTAGGCGAGCACGTCGCCCATCGTGTAGCGGCCGGAGTTGCGCAGCGGTTCGGCGACCAGGAGGAGCGCCACCAGCCAGGCGACCAGGAAGCCGATCGAGTAGAGGAAGCCGTCGTACCCGAAGAGGGCGATGGCGCCGGCGATGCCGAGGAACGACGCGGCGGACATGTAGTCGCCGGAGACCGCGAGGCCGTTCTGGAAGGCGGTGAACTGGCGGCCGCCCGCGTAGAAGTCGGAGGCGCTCTTGGTCTGGCGGCCGGCCCAGACGGTGATGACGAGCGTCGCGAGGACGAAGACCGCGAACAGACTGATGATCAGCGGCCGGTGCTCGCTGGCCTCGCCGGCGGCGAGGGTGATTGCGGGGCTCATGCGCCGCCCTCCATACGGGACTTGATGGCCTCGGCCTTGGGGTCGAGCTTCGCGGCGGAGTACCGCGAGTACCACCAGGCGATGAGGAACGTGGTGAGGAACTGGGCGAGGCCGAGGACCAGGGCGACGTTGATGTTGCCGAAGACCTTGGTGCCCATGAAGTCGCCCGCGTAGTTCGACAGCAGGACGTAGAGCAGGTACCAGGCGATGAACGCGATGGTGAGCGGGAAGGCGAACGAGCGGTGCGCGTGGCGCAGTTCGCCGAACTCCTCGCTCTGCTGCACCTCGATGAACTCCTCGGTGGAGGGCAGCGCCGGACGGTCGTCGGGGCTGCCCTTCTGGGGTGGTGGTGGTGCGTCGGTGGCCACGGAGTCTCCTCGTGATGCGGGTGCTGTCGGGGACGGGGGTGCGGTCATGGGGGCGAGCCTCACAGTGACGTGGATCACGTGGGCCGGGTCGCGATGGTAGGGCTCTCCGGCGTGATCCAACAGGGGGCCGGATCGTGCGTGTACCCCCTGCACAACGTCACGGGGACACGCGCACGGCGGTTCAACTCCCCTGCTTTCTTTCGTAACTCGTTGATGACCTGCGGGGACTAGAGATACGTTCACACCGCACCACGCGTCATGTACCTGCCCGAGCACCATGCGTGTTCGGGCTTTTCCGTATTCGCCCCATACGACGGATGATGTGGAGATCCCATGGCTCATCTGCCTGCCAGACGCCGCATGGCCCTCGCTCTGCCGATCGGCATCGCGCTGACGGCCTCCTTCGGCTTCCTGCCGTCCGCGAGCGCCGCCGCCCCTGCCGACTCCCCCGCCGCCACGGCCGGTTCGGCGTCCTCGCTCGCGTACGTCGTGAACACGCGCAGCACCGACGCCCGCACCATCGCCTCCGTGAGCAGGGCGATATCCGCGGCGGGCGGCTCCATAGTCGAGACGTACGCGAAGATCGGCGTCTTCGTCGTCCACTCGTCGAACGCCGACTTCGGCAAGCAGATCCGCGCGACGAAGGGCGTCGCCACCGCGGGCGCCACCCGTACCGCGCCGCTCAGCCTGGCCGGCACGACCGACGAGGGCGCCGTCCAGAAGCTCTCCAAGGCCGACGCGAAGGCCGTCGCCGCGCAGGCGGCTTCCGGCCAGGAGCCGCTCGAGGCCGACCAGTGGGACCTGCGGGCGATCGGCGCCGACAAGGCCGCGACGGTGAACCCGGGCAGCAGGAAGGTCACCGTCGGCGTCATCGACACCGGTGTGGACGACACCCACCCCGACCTCGCCCCGAACTTCTCGGCCTCCCAGTCGGCCAGCTGCGTCGGCGGCAAGGCGGACACCTCGCCGGGCGCCTGGCGGCCCGCGAACCCCGAGCACTACCACGGCACGCACGTCGCCGGTGAGATCGCGGCCGCGCGCAACGGCGTCGGCGTCGCGGGCGTCGCCCCGGGCGTGAAGGTCGCGGGCATCAAGGTGGCCGACCCGGTCAGCGAGCTGTTCTACCCGGAGAGCGTCGTCTGCGCCTTCGTGTTCGCCGCCGACCACGGCATCGAGGTCACGAACAACAGCTACTACGTGGACCCGTGGATGTACAACTGCATGGACGACCCCGACCAGCGGGCCATCGTCGACGCGGTGAACCGGGCCCAGCTGTACGCCCAGAAGAAGGGCACCCTGAGCTTCGCCTCCGCGGGCAACTCCAACCACGACCTGGACTCCGACGCGATCCTCGACGACTCCAGCCCGGACGACTCGACCGCGGTGGAGCGCACCATCAACCCGCACACCTGCTTCGACGTGCCGACCCAGCTCCCGGGCGTCGTCACGGTCAGCTCGACCGGTGTCACCAAGTCCAAGGCGTACTACTCCAGTTACGGCAACGGAGTCATCGACATCGCGGCGCCGGGCGGCGACAAGCTGCAGATCCCGGCCGACACCCCGTCGAAGAACGGCCGCATCCTGTCCACCATGCCGGGCGGCGAGTACGGCTGGCTGCAGGGCACGTCGATGGCGTCGCCGCACGCCGCCGGTGTCGCCGCGCTCCTCAAGTCGACGCACCCGAAGGCCACTCCGGCGCAGCTGCAGGCGCTGATGAAGGCGCAGGCCGACGAGGAGGTCTGCCCGGCCTCGTACGACGGTGACGGCGACGGCGTCGTGGACGCCACCTGCGAGGGCGGCAAGCAGCGCAACGGCTTCTACGGCTACGGCATCGTCGACGCGCTCAAGGCCGTCAAGAAGTGAGGGGCGACGGCAGCAGGCCCCGTCTGCTGAGACCGCTCGCCGCCGCGTCCGGCCTCGCCGTGGCGTCGGCGCTCGCGGTGATGCCGAACGCGGTGGCCGCCGACGCACCCGTCGCGACCGACGGTCCGCTCCTCAGCTACGTCGTCAACGTCCGTGCGGGGCACGGGACGTCGGCGGCCGTGCAGAAGGAGATCGGCCGGGCGGGCGGCAGCGTCGTCATCGCCTACGACCGGATCGGCGTGATCGTCGCCCACTCGAAGAACCCGGACTTCGGGAAGACCCTCCGCGCGGTGCGCGGCGTGCAGAGCGCGGGCGCGACCCGTACCGCGCCGCTCGCCGCGTCCGCGACGGACGAGACGGGGACGACGCAGGCGCTGAGCGCCGCTCAGGCCGCCCGGGCGGCCGGGTCCGCCGCCGCGGGTCAGGAACCGCTGGAGCCCAACCAGTGGGACATGCGGCTGATCGGTGCCGACCGCGCCAACGCGATCGAGGACGGCAGCCGGAAGGTGACGGTCGGTGTCATCGACACCGGCGTCGACGACACCCACCCGGACCTGGCGCCGAACTTCTCGCCGGCGCAGTCCGCGAACTGCGTGGGCGGCAAGCCGGACGCGTCGTTCGGGGCGTGGCGGCCGTCCGAGGCCGCAGCCGACCACGGGACGCACGTGGCGGGCACCATCGCCGCCGCCCGCAACGGCGTCGGCGTCGCCGGTGTCGCGCCGGGCGTGCGGCTCGCCGCGATCAAGGTGGCCGACCCGGGCACCCAGATCTTCTACACGGAGTCCGTCGTCTGCGGCTTCGTGTGGGCGGCCGACCACGGCATCGACGTCACCAACAACAGCTACTACTCCGACCCCTGGTACATGAACTGCGTGACCGACGCCGACCAGAAGGCCCTGGTCGACTCGATCAGCCGGGCCATCCGGTACGCGCGGGACAAGGGCGTCACGAGCGTGGCGAGCGCCCACAACTTCAACGACGACCTGGCGTCGGACTCGGTGGTCGACACCTCCAGTCCCGACGACAGCACGCCCGTGGAGCGCACGGTCGATCCGTCCGAGTGCCCGATCGCGCCGGAGATGCTGCCGGGGATCGTGACGGTGTCCTCGGTGGGCGTCACCAAGCAGAAGGCCTACTACTCCAACTACGGCAACGGCGTCATCGACGTGGCGGGCCCCGGCGGCGACGGCCTCAAGCCCGCCGACACCCCGGACAGGAACGGGCGGGTCCTGTCGACGCTGCCCGGTGGCGGCTGGGGCTACAAGCAGGGCACCTCGATGGCCGCCCCGCACGTGACGGGCGTCATCGCGCTGCTCAAGTCCGAGCACCCGAAGGCGACTCCGGGTCAGCTGGAGGCGCTGCTGAAGAAGCAGGCCGACGAGCAGACGTGCCCGGCCTCGTACGACGGTGACGGCGACGGGGTCGTCGACGCGGTCTGCGAGGGCGGCCGGCAGCACAACGGCTTCTACGGAAACGGCATCGTCAACGCGCTCAAGGCCGTGACGAAGTAAGGGATTCACCTATGAAATCGCGTCTCATACGGGCCCTCTCGCTCCCGGCGGGACTCGCCATGGCGTCGGCGCTCGCGGTGGTGCCGAACGCGGTGGCCGCCGACGCGCCCGTCGCCACGGACGGCCCGCAGCTCAGCTACGTCGTCAACGTCCGTCCCGGGCAGGGCAATGCGGCCGGGATCCGGCAGGCGATCGGCAAGGCCGGCGGCTCCGTCGTCATCGCGTACGACAAGATCGGCGTCCTCGTCGTCCACTCCAAGAACCCGGACTTCGCACGGACGATCCGGACCGCCCACGGCGTCGAGTCGGCCGGTGCCACGCGCACCGCGCCGCTGGCCGCGCAGTCCAGCGACGACATCGCCACGGAGAAGGTGCTGACCGCCGCCGAGGCCGAGAAGGCCGCCGCGGCGGCCACGTCGGCCCAGGACCCGCTGGAGCCGTTGCAGTGGGACCTGCCCGCCATCAAGGCGGACCGGGCCCACGAGAAGTCGCTGGGCAGCTCCAAGGTGACCGTCGGCGTGCTGGACTCCGGCGTCGACGACACCCACCCGGACATCGCGCCGAACTTCGACCGGCAGGCGTCGGCCAGCTGTCTGGGCGGTGTGCCGGTGCAGAAGGACAACGCGTGGCGTCCGGTGGCGGGCGAGTCCGACCACGGCATGCACGTGGCGGGCACCATCGCCGCCGCGAAGAACGGCGTCGGCGTCACCGGCGTCGCGCCGGGCGTGAAGGTGGCGAGCCTGAAGGTGGCCGAGCCGGCCACCGGCATGTACTACACGGAGGCCGTGGTCTGCGGCTTCATGTGGGCGGCCGACCACGGCGTGGACGTCACCAACTCCAGCTACTACACCGACCCGTGGCTGTTCAACTGCAAGACGGACGCCGACCAGAAGGCGCTCGTCACGGCCGTCACCCGGGCCACGCAGTACGCCGAGCGCAAGGGCGCGGTGAACGTGGCGGCGGCCGGCAACGCCGAGACGGACCTCGCGCAGGACCAGATCGTCGACGACTCCTCGCCGGACGACACGAACCCGGTCACGCGGACGATCAACACCAAGGACTGCTTCGACATCCCGTCGCAGCTGCCGGGTGTCGTGACCGTCTCGGCGACCGGCGCCAAGGGCATCAAGGCGTCCTACTCGAACTGGGGCAAGAACGTCGTCGACATCGCGGCGCCGGGCGGCGACAGCACCGCGTACCAGACGCCCGCCCCGCCGGCCACCAGCGGACTGATCCTGTCGACGCTGCCGGGCGGCAAGTACGGCTACAAGGCGGGGACGTCGATGGCGTCGCCGCACGTCGCGGGTGTCGCCGCGCTCATCAAGTCGACGCACCTGCACGCCTCGGCCGCCCAGGTCAAGGCGCTGCTGTACGGGGAGGCCGACGCGACGCCGTGCACCGACCCGTACGACATCGACGGCGACGGCACCGTCGACGCGGTGTGCGTGGGCAGCAAGAACAAGAACAGCTTCTACGGTTCCGGTACGGCCGACGCGCTGGACGCGGTGACCAAGTAGCGGGTTCCTGACGGGGGTCGAGTGGCGCACGCCACTCGGCCCCCGTCTCCGTGCGCGGCCCCGTGCTGGGCGATAGTGCCTGCATGACACACGCACCCGACACCGCTTCGGTGTGGCAGGCGCTCGGCGGCGACCCCGCTCTGCTCCCCCGCATCGCGTACCGCACGCGCGCGGACGCACTGCCCGCCCGGCTTCCCGTCGTCGAACTGGCCCGCGCCTGCGTGGGCGCCTGCGCGCTGGCCGGCGCGGAGTGGACCGCCACGCGCGCCGGGCGGCCGGTTCCCGCGGTGACCGTCGACGACGGCGCCCTCGACACCGCGTTCACCAGTGAGCGGCACCTCCTCATCGACGGGCGGGCCCCGGTCAACTTCGCGCCCCTGTCCCGCTTCTGGCGCACCGCGGACGGCTGGCTGCGCACCCACGCGAACTATCCGCACCACCGCGCGCGGCTGCGTACGGCGCTCGGCGTCGGCGAGGACGCGACGGTGGACGAGGTGGCGGCGCTGCTCGCCGGGCGGTCGGCGTACGAGGTCGAGGAGACGGTGTACGCGGCCGGCGGCCTGGCCGTGGCGCTGCGCACGCCCGCGCAGTGGGCGGCGCATCCGCAGGGCGCGGCGGTCGCGCAACGGCCGCTGCTGACCCGGGAGTCGGTCGACGCGGCGCCGCCCCGCCGCGCGGAGCGGCCGGTGCGGGTGCTGGACCTGACCCGGGTCCTCGCGGGCCCGGTCGCCACGCGGACCCTCGCGCTGCTCGGCGCGGACGTACTGCGGGTGGACGCGCCGCAGTTGCCGGAGGCCCCGGACGCGCACGCCGACACCGGGTTCGGGAAGCGGTCGACGCGGCTCGATCTGACGGACGGCGCCGACCGGCGCACCTTCGAGGACCTGCTCGCCGGGGCCGATGTGGTGGTCACGGGCTACCGGCCGGGCGCCCTCGACCGGTTCGGGCTCGCGCCGGAGGCGCTCGTGGAGCGGCGGCCGGGGCTCGTGGTGGCGCAGGTGTCGGCGTGGGGCGCGTACGGGCCGTGGGGCGAGCGGCGCGGCTTCGACAGTCTGGTGCAGGTGGCGTCGGGCATCGCCGCGATCGAGGGGTCGCCGTCCGCGCCGGGTGCGCTGCCCGCGCAGGCCCTCGACCACGGCACGGGGTACCTGATCGCGGCGGCGGTGCTGCGCTCGCTCACCGAGCAGGCGACGCAGGGCGGTTCGCGGGTGCTGCGGTTCGCGCTGGCGCAGACGGCCGGGTGGCTGACGGCCGGGTGGGCGAGCGGCGACCTCGCGGCGGGGCGGCTCGCGGAGGTCGACGGCGCGGTGGGGCGGCTGCGGTACGCGCTGCCGCCGGTGTCGTTCGACGGCGGTCCCACCGACTGGGAGCGGCCGCCGGGGGTGTGGGGCACGGACGAGGCGGCGTGGCGCTGAGCACCGAGCGGTCCGGACGGCTTTGCGCCAGTTGTTCCTCTGCACTTGCCCCGGTCTGCGCCCACTGGTGAAGATCCAGTGGTGAGCTCGATACCACCCACCACCGACATGCCCGCGGCGCCGGCGGCGGACGCCGTGCCCGGCCACGGACCCGGCGCCGGGCGCGCCGTCGCCGTCGTCGTGCTCGTCGCCGCCGCGGCCCTCGTCCCGATGTTCGGGCCGCGGGCGGCGCTCGACGGCACGGGCGAGGCGGCGGCGCCCGGCGTCGGCGGGATCGCGCTGCTGCGGACGGTGCTGTTCGCGGCGCTGTGCGTGCAGCTGGGCGAGGCGTTCGCCGGGTTCCTCGCCCGCCGGGTGGCGCCCGCGCAGACGGCGCCGCGCACCTGGTCGCCGTACGCGGCGTGGGTGGGTTTCGCGGCGGCCCTCGGCCTCGCCTCCGTGGTCGCTGCGGGGAACCTGATCCCGCACGGCATCGGCGACCTCGACATCGGCGGTCTCTACGGGACGCGCGACGGCACCCTCGCCCTCCTGGAGGTCAACGCCTTCCTGGTGGCGGCCCTGTGCGCCCGCTCGCGCCGCCCGGACACCGCCCTGCTGCCGCTGGCGGCGGTGGTCGTCGCGGAGGCGCTGCGCGCCCATCCGCCGGCCGAGGACACCCCGCTCGTCGGGTCGGGGCTCACCCTCGTCCATCTGACGTGCGCCGCGCTGTGGGCGGGCGGACTGCTGTACGTGCTGCGCGCCCTGCGCCAATGGCGGCGGACCGCGCCCGAGGCGGGCACGGCGCTGCTCGGCCGCTACGCGCGCGTGGCCGCGGTGCTGCTCGCCGCGATCACCGCGACGGGGGTGTGCAGCACGCTGCGCCGGATGCCGCCGGGCACGGTCCTCGACCAGCTGACGACGACCGCCTACGGGCGCACGCTCCTGGCGAAGGTGCTCCTCGTGGCGGTCGTCGCGGCGCTCGCCCTCGCCGCCAGGTTCCGGCTGCGCGGGGCGCGGGACCGTACGGCCGCGTACGTGCCCGCGCGCGCGGAGGTCGTGGTCCTGGGCGTCGTGGTGGCGGTGTCGGCGGTGCTGACGGCGCTGCCGCTGCCGATCCGCTGGTGAGGGCCGGGGCCCGCCGTCAGTTGGTGACGAGCACCTTCAGGGCGGTGCGCTCGTCCATCGCCTTGTAGCCGCCGGGCACGCCCTCGATGCCGACCGTCAGGTCGAAGACGGGCGACGGGTCGATGGTGCCGTCCAGGACGTCGGGCAACAGCTCGGGGATGTAGGTGCGCACGGGGGCGACGCCGCCGCGCAGCGCGATGTTCCGGTCGAACATGACGCCCAGGTCGAGGCCGGTGCCGCTGCCGTGCGGGACGCCGACGAAGCCGATGGCGCCGCCGTCACGGGTGATGTTGACGGCGGTCTTCATGGACTGCTCGGTGCCGACGGCCTCGATCACGGCGTGCGCGCCCTGGCCCTTGGTGAGGGCGCGGATCGCCTCGACGGCCGCGTCGCCGCGCTCGGCGACGACGTCCGTGGCGCCGAAGCGGCGGGCGATGTCCGTACGGACCTGGTGGCGGCCGAGCGCGATGATCCGCTCGGCGCCGAGCCGCTTGGCCGCGAGGACGCCGCACAGGCCCACCGCGCCGTCGCCGACGACGGCGACGGTGGAGCCCTCGCGCACGCCCGCGCCGAGCGCCGCGTGGTGGCCGGTGCCCATGACGTCGGAGAGCGTCAGCAGGGCGGACAGCAGGTGGTCGTCGGACGCGGCGTCGGCCGGCAGCTGCACGAGCGTGCCGTCGGCGTACGGGACGCGCACGGCCTCGCCCTGCCCGCCGTCGTAGCCGACCGAGCCCCAGAAGCCGCCGTGCTCGCAGGACGTGGTGAGGCCCTCGCGGCAGTAGTCGCACACGCCGTCCGACCACATGAAGGGGGCGACCACCAGGTCGCCGCGCCGCACGCCGGTCACCTCGGAGCCGGTCTCCTCGACGATGCCGAGGAACTCGTGCCCGATGCGCTGGCCGGGCTCGCGCTTGGCCTCGCCCCGGTAGGCCCACAGGTCGCTGCCGCAGACGCACGCGCGCAGGACGCGCACGACGGCGTCCGTGGGCAGGACGACGACGGGGTCGGGGACGTCCTCCACCCGCATGTCGAACGGGGCGTGGATGGTGGTGGCGCGCATGCGGGTGTTTCCTTTGTGCTGCTCAGAGAGGGCTGCGCCGGGTTTCGGCGCGCATGTCACGGTACGCCGCCCAGGGCGCCCTCCGCTCCCCGAGGGCGCCCTGCACCAGCAGGAACTGCGCCGCCACGTAGGTGAGCATCACCCAGAAGTCGGACTGCGGCAGGGCCGGCCAGTCGGCCACGCCCATGGCGATGAGCGAGTCGGAGAGCAGGAAGAGCGCGCCGCCGGCGCCCGCCACCGGGCCGAGCCGGGCCGCCCCGAACGCCATGCAGGTCAGCAGCACGCTGTAGACGGCGACCGGCACCCGCATGCCGGCCGGCAGGTCCGGCCAGAGCGAGGCGACGGTCGTGGTGAGCACGACGCAGTACACGACGCCGAGCATCGAACCGCGCGGGAGCGGCGCCCCCTGGCGCCGGAAGAGGATCAGGTAGCAGACGTGTCCTGCGGCGAAGCTGCCCATGCCGGCGAGGAACGCGGCGTCCTGGTCGAAGAGGAGCAGGACGTCGCCGCCCCACCCGAACAGCAGGGCGCCGTACAGGAGCCGGGGTCCGCCGCTCGCGACGGCGTACGCGAGGATGACGGGCATCAGCAGCGGCTTGAGGACGGTGTGCGCGACGTCGACGTCGGCCAGCAGCGCGATCAGGTCGGCGGCGCACACCGCGAGGAAGGCGGTGCGCAGGACGCGGGGGAGGTTCACGCGGCGCCCTCGGTGACCTTCTCGGCGGCGTTCTGCCCGTCCTTCGGCGTGCTCCCGGCCGCGGGCTGCCAGCCCGGGCCCCGGAAGACCCGGCCGGCCCGCTCGCCCCAACTGTCGGCCGCCTTCAGGTCCTTGGCGATGGCGGCGTACTCGTGGGTGGCGACGCGCAGCGGGTTGTAGGTGGTGATGTTCTTGGTGAGCCCGAAGACGGGCCGCTCGACCTCGGCCGCCCACGAGCCGAAGAGCCGGTCCCACACGATCAGGATCCCGCCGAAGTTCCGGTCCAGGTAGCCGCCCTGGGAGGCGTGGTGGACCCGGTGGTGGGAGGGCGTGTTGAAGACGAACTCCAGCGGCCTGGGCAGCTTGTCGATGCGCTCGGTGTGGATCCAGAACTGGTACACGAGGTTGACCGACGAGCAGAACGCGAGCGCCGCCGGGTGCACGCCGCACGCGATGAGGGGCAGATAGAACGGCCACGAGGTGAGGCTCGTCCAGGGCTGGCGCAGCGCGGTGGAGAGGTTGAACTTACGGCTGGAATGGTGCACCACGTGGCAGGCCCACAGGATGCGGATGACGTGGTGCCCCCGGTGCGACCAGTAGTAGAAGAAGTCCTGGCCGAGCAGCATCAGCGGGATCGTCCACCACAGCACGGGCACGCGCAGCGGCGTCAGTTCGTAGACCGCCGTGTAGATCGCGACGATCGGGATCTTCCACAGGAAGTCGAAGAAGAGGCTCCCGAGCCCCATGGTGATGCTGGTCGTCGCGTCCTTGGTCTCGTACCCGGCATCGTCCTCGTCGGGATGGATGCGTACGGACACGATCTCGATGACCGTGAGCAGCACGAAGGCGGGTATCGACCACAGCACGACATCGGGCAGGTTCGGCGACGACATGCGAGCACGGTAAGGGCAGGTGACGGGCGTCGGCTAGGGGTTGTTACCGACAAGTATTACCGGCGGTACAGCGGGCGTGGGCCGAAGCGGCGGATCTCTCCGTCACCGTCAGGACGACGGGTCCGCCGCTCCGGCCCACGCACCGAAAGCGGCTGCCCTCCCTCGTCCGGTTCCGGCGTCGACCACGTCAGACGCCCGCGGCCCCCAGCAACGACCCCGCCGCGTACGTGACGGCCATCGCCAGTGCTCCCCCGCCCACGTTCCGGAGCATCGCGGGACGGACGGCGGAGCTGCCCGTGCGGGCGCTGGCCCAGCCGGTGAAGGCGAGTGCCACCAGGACCGAGCCGACCGTGACCGGGAGGCGCAGGGCGGTGGGTGGCAGGACGATGGCGAGCAGCGGCAGCAGGGCGCCCGCCGTGAAGGCGAGGAAGCTGGCCCACGCCGCGTGCCAGGGGTTGGTGAGGGCGTCGGGGTCGATCCCGAGCTCCACGCGCGCGTGGGCGCGCAGGGCGTCGCGCGCGGTGAGCTGCTCGGCGGCCTCCCTGGCGACCTCGCGGCTGAGTCCACGGCGCTCCAACAGGCCGGTGAGTTCCTGGAGTTCGGCCTCGGGGTCCGCCGCCAGCTCCCGGCGCTCCGCGGCGAGCGCGGCCTTCTCGGAGTCGCGCTGCGTGGACACGGACACGTACTCGCCCGCGGCCATGGACATCGATCCGGCGAGCAGCCCCGCCAGTCCGGCCGTGAGCAGGGCGGAGCGGTCGTCGGTGGCCCCGGCGACACCGACGACGAGGCCCGCGGTGGAGACCACGCCGTCGTTGGCGCCGAGGACGGCGGCGCGCAGCCAGTTCAGCCGCGCGCCGAGCCCGCCGCCGTGGGCCTCGTCGTGGGTGTTCTCACGGGTGGGTTCGGTCACGGGGCGAGCATGGCAGCCACCGCGTCACCAGACCCGTACCGACCCTCCCGTCGCGAACACCGGACTGGTCGCGTCCGCGGGCGGTTCCTTGAGCGGCTCGTCGAGTTCGGCGACGGTCGGGCCGACGCGGGCCGCGATCGGGTCGAGGAGGTCGAGGTCGAAGCCGTAGACCCGGGCGGTGTTGCCGCCGACCATCGCGGCGATCTCCTCGCGCGGCAGCCCCGCGTAGGCGATGCGCAGGCCCTCGCGCGTGTACGGGTAGGTGCCTTCGTCGTGCGGGTAGTCGCTGCCCCACATGATCTTGTCGAGGCCGATCCGGTCGCGCAGCGGCACTTCGTGGGGGCGCATGAAGCTCGCTCCCACGTAGCAGTTCTCGCGCCACACGGTGGAGGGGCCCTTGCCCATCGACTCGGCGAGCCCCGCGCCGAACTTGGACTCCGCGGTCTTGGCCGTCGAGGCCGTCGCCTTCGTCGCGGCGGCCACCAGGCGCCCGTGGTAGTAGTCCAGCATGTCCAGGACGCCGGGGATCCAGCCCGAGCCCTGCTCGGTGAGGACCAGTTTCAGGTCCGGGTGCTTGCGGAAGGCACCGCCGAAGACGAGGTGCCACAGGGCGCGGTGCGAGAACCACGTCGTCTCGACCATGAAGACGGCGCGGGCCGCCGGTTCGTCGCCGAGCGGCGGGGACGCCGAGCCCGCGTGGTGGTTGACGGGCACGCCGAGTTCGGCGCAGACCCGCCAGATCGGGTCGTACGCGGCCGAGTAGAGCTCGGGCAGGCCGGAGCCGGGCGGGGTGCCGGGCAGCAGCAGGCCGCCCTTCAGGCCCGCCCCGGCCGCCCAGCGGATCTCCTTCACCGCCTCGTCGACGTCGTTGAGGAGGATCTGGAAGACGCCCGCCCTGCGTCCGGGGGCGGCGGCGCAGAAGTCCGCGAGCCACCGGTTGTGGGCCCGCAGCCCGGCCCAGCGCTGCTCGAACTCCGCGCGGGTGGGCGCGGGAGCCATCAGCGAGGCCGACGGGAAGAACGGCGGGATGGTGTTGGGGAAGACGACCTCGGCGACGATGCCGTCCCGCTCCAGCTCGGCGATGCGCCGGTCCGAGTTCCAGTTGCGGTCGGCGGTGTCGGCGAGGAGGTCCTCGTACGGGTTCACGTACGTGGCCGCCCACGCGTCGAACGCGTCGTGGTGTCCGGCGTCCAAGTAGGGCTTGTAGTCGAGGAGGTCGGCGCCCGCGTGGCAGTCGGCGGAGATGACGGTGTAGCGGTCCCCGGAAGGGTGCGATGCGGTCATGGGGTCACCCCGAGCGTCGGGAAGTCGTGGTCGGTCAGCCAGTGCCGGCCCACCTCGCGCGAGCGCGCCCAGGACGCCTCGACGGCGCTCTGGTCGGCGTCCTGCCCGAGGTCGGCCGGGGTCGGCCCGATCCGGGCGGCGAGCGGGGCCAGCTTCTCGGTGTCGAAGCCGAACACCTCGGCGGCGGCGAGGCCGAGCATGCGGCGGGTCTCGGCGACCGGGATGTCGTGGAAGGTCCGGCCGAGCCACGCGCGTGTGTCGGGCCAGGTGCCCTCGGGGTGCGGGAAGTCGCTGCCCCACAGGATGTTGTCGACGCCGATCTCGTAGCGCTGGGCGAGTTCGCGGCGCTTGGTGTTGGTGGCGCAGACGAAGACCTGCCGGTCGAGGTACTCGTGCGGCGGGCGCTTCAGCTCGGCGAACGGGGACAGCTTCTTGCCGCCGTGGGCGCCCAGGTAGAGGCGGTCCATGAACCACAGCAGGTTCGGCAGCCACCAGCAGCCCGACTCCGCGACGCCGAACTTCAGTCCCGGGTGCCGCTCGAAGACCCCGGACCACAGCAGGAACCACAGCGGACGCGCCGGCCACCACGTCACTTCGCTCACGTAGATGCCCAGATGGTCGCCGTACTCGTGGCGCGGCGCCGCTCCTGAATGTGTCACCACAGGCATCTCGCACTCGGCCGCCGCCGCCCACACGGGGTCGTAGCGAGCCGCGTGGTACGGGTCGTGGTCGACCCACATGGAGGGGATCATCAGGGCGCCGAGCCCCGACTCCTTGGCGCGGTGCACCTCTGCGACGACCTTGTCCGGGTCGGCGGTGATCGGCAAGAGGGCGACGCCGCAGTGCCGTTCGGGATTCTGCCCGACGAACTCCGCGAGCCACCGGTTGTGCGCCTGCGCGCCCGCCATGCCGAGCTCGGGGTCCTGGTCGCCGGAGAGGCCGAGGCCGACGCCGAAGGGCGCGGCCGTCCGGCTGTCGACGGCGTCCGCGTCGGGGAAGACGACCTCGGCGGCCACGCCGTCGCCGTCGAGCTCCTTGAGGCGCTGCGCGGCGTCCCAGCCGCCGCGCAGTCCCTCCTCGTTGTCGGCGAACCACTTCGCGGCGAAGGCGTCGTTGCGGATGCCGAGCCGCGTGGCCTCCTCGCGGCGCGCGTCGCGCTCGCCGAGGAACTGGTCGAAGGCCCGGTGGAACCGGCTGTCCAGATAGGGCCGGTACTCCTCGGTGGGGAGTCCGGCGTGGCAGTCGGAGGAGATGATCAGGTACGGGTCCTGGTTGCTCATCGTGCGTCCCTCCTGTCGGTCGGGGCGGTGGAGTCGGTCGGGTCGGGTCGGGTCGGTCCAGCCGGTCCGGTCAGTCGAGGATGAAGCTCTCCAGGTACGCCGGGTTCGCCCGGTCCAGCATCGACTGCGAGCGAGCCCTGATCTGCCGGTCGCTGTGCTCGCTCTCCGGGAGCAGCCAGAACCGGTCGGCGGCGATGCCGTCGGCGACGAGCTCGGCCACCTGCTCCACGGGCGTGAACTCGACCTCCTTGCCCGCCGCCTTCATGGCGGCCTCCCACTGGTCGAGGCTGCGGTACGGCGTCCTGCGGGGGCGCTCCTTGGCGAACCGGTCGGGCCGGTTGCGGTGCGACTCCCACAGGCCGGTGCGCAGCATGTGGGGGCCCGGGAAGAGGACGGAGGCGCCCACGCGCGCGTGCTCCGCCTTCAGATGGGCGTACAGCGACTCCGTCATCGTGACCACGGCCGCCTTCGTGATCGCGTACACGGAGGCCGTCGGCAGCGGGGCGATGCCGCCGTCCCCGGAGGACGTGTTGACGACGTGGCCCGGCTCGCCGCCCGCGATCATGCGGGGCACGAACGCCTGGATGCCGTGGAAGACGCCCCACACGTTGACGTCGAACGCCCACTTCCAGTCGTTGGGTTCGTGCTCCCACATGCGGCCCTCGGCGCCCGAGCCGACGCCCGCGTTGTTGCACAGCACGTGGCACGCGCCGAACGTCGCGTACGTGTCCTCGGCCAGCGCCATGACCTGCTCGCGCTCGCCGACGTCGACCACGCGCGCGTGCACGGTCGCCCCGTCCGCCCGCAGCCCAGCGGCCGCGGCCTCCAGGGCGCCCTTCTCGACGTCGGCGAGGACCACCTTGAGGCCGCCGGCGGCGAACCGCCGGGCCATCGCGAGCCCGATGCCGCTCGCCGCACCGGTGACGACGGCGACCTGCCCCTCCGTCAGCTCCATGTCACACGCTCCCCTCGGGCGGGCCGTCGAGGATCTGCTGCGGGTCGTCGTAGCGCTGGTGGATGTACGGGAGCAGGGCCTGGGCGCTGACCCGCTCGGCGACCCGGCCCTTCTGGTCGGTGGTCTTCTCGCCGATGGTGATCTCGACCAGGGTGCGCACGGGCAGGTCGGCGACCGGGTCGTACATCGACTCGCGCAGGACGACGTCGCCGGTGACCGCCTCCAGCTTCCTGACCTTCTCGTTGCGCAGGCAGTGCACGAGGACCGGGTCCGCGTCGAAGCCCGACCCGACCACGGCGGGCAGGAACTTGAAGTAGAAGTCCGTCTTCTGCGTCGGTTCGGGGAGCGGCAGGCTGCCGCTGACCGCGCCGCGCACCTCCACGAACGCGATGCCGTGCCGGGCGAGCGCGGCCCGCACCACGAGACCGTCGCGCTCGACGGTGACCTCGCCGAGCTTCTTGGGCTCGCCGAAGACCTCGCGGCCGCCGATCAGGGCCCGCTCGTGCGTCATCGGCATGACGAGCGGATACCAGCCCGCCACTCCCCCGTGCTCGGCGGCGACGGCCACGGACCCGGCGCCCAGCGGGTAGCCCGGCAGGTCGACCTTGCTGATGTTGGCCCGCACCAGGGGGCGGGCGGTGGGCTTGAGCGGCGGCGGGAGCACCGCGGCCACCGCGTCCGGGTCGGACTCCCACACGGCGACCACGCCGGTGGACCAGATGTCGGGGAGCTTGCTGCTCGCTGTGCGCGCGGCGGTGATCTCCGCCTCGGTGCGCGCTCCGTACCGTACGCGTGCCATGTCGTGCCGCCCTTCTCGAAACCGGTGATGGCTTTCAGGAGGTCGTTCGCGAGGCGCCTGTAACACAGTTACACCGACGCCGATGAAGGGTAAAGACACGTGCACGTACGGGAGTCGGCGACCGGTCGTCGAGGGGGTGAGGAAGATGGCACGCGCACCGCTCACCCGGGACGAGGTGCTCGCGACCGCCGCGGACCTGGTCAAGCAGCACGGCCCCGAGGCGCTGACCATGCGCAAGCTCGCCGCCGAGCTGGGCACGGCGGTCACCTCGATCTACTGGCACGTCGGCAATCGCGAGTCGCTGCTCGACGCCCTCGTGGAGCGCACCGTCGCCGACCTCGGCGCGATCCGCGCGCGCGGCGCCGGCCCGGCCGAGCGGATCGTCTCCGTCGCCCGCGCGCTGCGCCGGCAACTGCGCGCCCATCCGCATCTCGTGGCGATGGTGCACGAGCGCGGCCTGACCGAGCGGATGTTCCTGCCCGCGCAGCGCGCCCTGGTGCACGAGGTGCACGCGGCCGGACTGCGGGGCGCCCGCGCCGCCGAGGCCGTCCGGGCGGTGCAGTTCCAGGTCGTCGGTTTTGTCCTGATCGAGCGGAATCGCGAGCGGGCCCCGGTGCAGCGGCCGGGCGAGGAGGAGCTGTGGGACGCCGCGACCGCCGAGGACGACGCGGCCCTGGCCCGCGCGCTCGCCGGACCGGTCGATCCCGACCGGCTCTTCACCCTGTCCGTGCGCGCGCTGGTCAAGTCACTCCTGGAACCGGGTACTTGACCCGGACGGGCGGTCGAGGGGGCGGGCGGCGACCGAAGTGTCAGTGACGGCCCGTATCCTCAGGGACCATGCTCGAAGACCGCCCGACGCCAGCGTCCGCAGCCCCCTGGCCGACCGCGTACCCCCAGGGATACGCGGTCGTCGACGTGGAGACCACCGGCCTCTCCAGGGACGACCGGATAATCTCCGCTGCCGTCTACCGGCTCGACGCGCAGGGCGAGGTCCAGGACCACTGGTACACGCTGGTCAACCCGGAGCGCGACCCCGGCCCGGTGTGGATCCACGGCCTGACGACGGACGTCCTCAAAGGGGCGCCGCTGTTCCCGGAGATCGCCGAGGAGTTCGCCGCGCGCCTCGACGGCCGCGTCCTGGTCGCGCACAACGCGGTCTTCGACTGGTCGATGATCGCCCGTGAGTACGCCCGCGCGCAGCGCACCGCCCCGGTCCGCCAGCGGCTGTGCACCATCGCGCTCTCCAAGGAGCTGGGCCTGCCGCTGCCCAACCACAAGCTGGAGTCGCTCGCCGCGCACTTCGGGGTCGTGCAGGAGCGCGCGCACCACGCGCTGGACGACGCGCGCGTGCTCGCGGAGGCGTTCCGCCCGAGCCTGCGCGCGGCCGCGGCGGGCAACGTCCGGCTGCCGCTCCTGGAGTGCAGGCCGCTCACCGAGTGGACCGACGGCGCGTCCGGGGCGGTGCCGCGCCAGCCGCAGTCCTCGTACCGGGGCGGCGGGGCCGGCTCCTGGCGCCCCTCGCGCAAGCGGTCCGCCTGCCCGTATCCGAACCCCGGCCGTTACGAACCGGGCAAACCGCTCAAGCAGGGCATGCGGGTCGCGTTCTCCGGGGACACGTCCGTGGAGCGGGAGTTGCTGGAGGACCGGGCCGTCGAGGCGGGGCTGCACGTGGCGACGAGCCTGTCGCGGCTGACGAGCCTGCTCGTGACCAACGACCCGGACTCGTACACGTCGAAGGCCGTCAAGGCGAAGCAGTTCGGGACGCCGGTGGTGGACGAGGCGGCGTTCGGGCAGCTGCTGCAGGACGTGGCGCCCGCGGAGAAGGCCTGAGCGCGGACGAGCGGCGTGGACGGCCGAGGGCCGTCCGGAGGGACAGACGGGTGATTGTCGGGTGATTGCGGGGCGACTCGCCCCGCGTCCGCTCGCCACCCGGAGCCCCGGCGCCCACCCTGTGGCGCATGGCACGTTGCGAGGTCTGCGGAAACGACTACGGCATGTCCTTCGAGGTGCACGCGCAGGGCGCGGTGCACGTCTTCGACTGCTTCTCCTGCGCCATCCACCGCATGGCGCCCATCTGCGAGCACTGCCGGTGCCGCATCATCGGGCAGGGCGTCGAGGTCGACGGGCACTGGTTCTGCGGGGCGCACTGCTCCCGCGCGGAAGGGAAGGTGGGCATCGTCGACAAGGTCTGAGCCCCGCCCCGCGCCGCGTCGCAGCGGGCGGGCGCACCCCCTGATGGCACCCCATGGATGACACCCCATGACGGAGTTGTACCGTCATGGGGTGTACCGCTTCCTGTTGACCCGGCAGTGGGTGATCCTCACGCTGGTCGCCCTCGTCCTCATCCCCACGATGATCAAGCTGGGCATCTGGCAGATGCACCGCTACGACGAGCGCACCGCACGGAACCAGCTGGTCACCGACGCGCTCGGCGCGAAGCCTGTGCCCGTGGAGGAGCTGGCCTCCCCCGGGCACACCGTCACCAGCAGCGAGCGGTACCGCACCGTGACCGCGCAGGGCCGCTTCGACACCGACGACGAGGTCGTCGTCCGCCGCCGCACCAACTCCGACGACGCGGTGGGCTACCACGTCCTGACGCCGTTCGTCCTGAAGGACGGCAAGGTCCTCCTGGTCAACCGGGGCTGGATCCCCGCCGACGGCCCGAGCCAGACCGCCTTCCCGAAGATCCCGGCGCCGCCCCGCGGCGAGATCACGGTCTCCGGGCGCCTGATGCCCGACGAGACGACCGCGGCGAGCGGCATCAAGAACCTCAAGGGCCTGCCCGACCGTCAGATCATGCTGATCGACAGCGAGCAGCAGGCGCGGCGCCTGGACGCGCAGGTCCTCGGCGGGTACATCGCGCAGACCGCCCCCGACTCCGGGAACGACACCCCCGAGCTGATCGGCCGGCCCGGCAAGGAGGACGCGGCGCTGAACTTCGCGTACGCGTACCAGTGGTGGCTGTTCGCCGCCGCGGTGCCGGTTGGGTGGGTGGTCCTGCTGCGGCGGGAGCTGCGGGACCGGCGGCGCAAGGACGAGACCGGTGCCGTGGACGAGGTGCCGGCCGCCGTGGGCTGAGCCCGCGCCCCGTTCGTCCGCCTGGCAGACCTCTGCCGGCTCGTGCCGGTTGCGTGTGGTCGACCGCGCAGTTCCCCGCGCCCTTGCCGGGGCATACGGATCGGTATGCATCGCCCCATCGAGGACTACGCCCTCATCGGTGACCACCAGACCGCCGCGCTCGTCGGACGGGACGGTTCGGTCGACTGGCTCTGCCTGCCCCGGTTCGACTCGCCCGCCTGCTTCGCCGCGCTGCTCGGCGACGACGAGAACGGGCACTGGCGGCTCGCCCCCGTGGGCGCCGGCGACTGCACCCGCCGCGCCTACCGGCCCGGTTCCCTGGTGCTCGACACCGAGTGGGAGACGGACGACGGCAGCGTCCGGGTCACCGACTTCATGCCGCAGCGCGACCGCGCTCCGGACGTCGTCCGCATCGTCGAGGGGCTCAGCGGGCGTGTCACCGTGCGCGGCACGCTGCGGCTGCGCTTCGACTACGGGTCCGTGGTGCCGTGGATGCGGCGCGCCGACGGGCACCGGGTCGCCGTCGCGGGCCCGGACTCGGTGTGGCTGCGCAGCGAACCCGCCGTCCGCACCTGGGGCGAGTCCTTCTCCACGCACTCGGAGTTCACCGTCGAACAGGGCGAGCGGGTCGTGTTCGTCCTGACCTGGCACCCCTCGCACGAGGACCGCCCACCGCTCGTCGACCCGCACGAGGCGCTGCGGCACAGCCTGGAGGACTGGCGGGCGTGGTCCGACCGGTGCCGCTACGAGGGCCCGCACCGCGAGGCCGTCCTACGCTCCCTGCTCACGCTCAAGGCCCTCACCTTCGCGCCGACCGGCGGCATCGTGGCGGCCCCCACGTCCTCCCTGCCGGAGGAGATCGGCGGCGTACGGAACTGGGACTACCGCTACTGCTGGCTGCGCGACTCCACCCTCACCCTCGGCGCCCTCGTGTCGGCCGGCTATCTGGACGAGGCCGAGGCGTGGCGCGACTGGCTGCTGCGGGCCGCCGCCGGGGACCCGGCCGACCTGCAGATCATGTACGGGCTCGCGGGCGAGCGGCGCCTGCCCGAGCACGAGCTGCCGTGGCTGGCCGGCTACCACGGCTCCCGGCCCGTACGCACCGGGAACGATGCCGTGCAGCAGTTGCAGCTCGACGTGTACGGCGAGGTCGTGGACTCCCTGGCCCTCGCCCGCCGGTCCGGCCTCAAGGCCCAGCCGCACGCCTGGCGGCTGCAGTTGGCGCTGCTCGACTTCCTGGCGGACGCCTGGCGCGAGCCCGACGAGGGCCTGTGGGAGGTGCGCGGGCCGCGCCGGCACTTCGTGCACTCCAAGGTGATGGTGTGGGTCGCCGTCGACCGCACCGTGCGCGCCCTGGAGGACGATCCGCGGCTGCCCGGCGACCTCGACCGGCTGCGCAAGCTGCGCGACGACGTCCACCGCGACGTCTGCGAGCGCGGCTTCGACGCGGAGCGCGGCACCTTCACCCAGTTCTACGGCTCGACGGAGCTCGACGCCTCGCTGCTGCTCATTCCGCGCGTGGGGTTCCTGCCGCCGGACGACCCGCGGGTCGTCGGCACGGTCGACGCGGTCCGCGAGGAGCTGGCCCACCACGGTTTCCTGCGCCGCTACAGCTCGGACGAGACGGTCGTCGACGGGCTGCCGGGGCGCGAGGGCGCCTTCCTCGTCTGCTCGTTCTGGCTGGCGGACGCGCTGCACATGACGGGCCGCACGAAGGAGGCGCGCGAGCTGTTCGAGCGGCTGGTGGCCCTCGGCAACGACGTGGGGCTGCTCGCCGAGGAGTACGACCCGGTGGGCGAGCGCCAGCTCGGCAACTTCCCGCAGGCGTTCAGCCACATCGGTCTCGTCGGCACCGCGCTGACCCTGTTCGGCACGGCCCGGGACGGAGAGGCAGGATAGAGCCATGGATCTTGGACTGAAGGACCGTGTCTACGTAGTCACCGGCGCCACCCGTGGCCTCGGCAACGCCGCCGCGCGCGAGCTCGTCGCCGACGGCGCGAAGGTCGTCATCACCGGCCGCGACGAGCAGAAGGCGAAGGACGCCGCGGCGCAGCTCGGGCCGAACGCGATCGGGGTGGCCGCCGACAACGCCGACCCGCGGGTCGCGGAGCGGCTCATCGCCGCCGCGCGCGAGCAGTTCGGCGGGTTCGACGGGATTCTGGTCAGCGTCGGCGGGCCCGCGCCCGGCTTCGTCGCCGACAACACGGACGAGCAGTGGACGTCGGCGTTCGAGTCGGTGTTCCTCGGGGCGGTGCGGCTCGCTCGGGCCGCGGCGGCCGAGCTGGGCGAGGGCGGCGTCATCGGGTTCGTGCTCTCCGGCTCCGTGCACGAGCCGATCCCGGGCCTGACCATCTCGAACGGGCTGCGCCCGGGGCTCGCCGGGTTCGCCAAGTCCCTCGCGGACGAGCTGGGGCCGCGCGGGATCCGGGTGGTCGGGCTGCTGCCGGCCCGCATCGACACGGATCGCGTGCGCGAGCTGGACGGGTACTCGGCCGATCCCGAGGCGACCCGGGCCGCGAACGAGTCGCGGATTCCGCTGCGGCGGTACGGGGCTCCGGAGGAGTTCGGGCGGGCCGCGGCGTTCTTCCTGTCTCCCGCGGCTTCCTACTTGACCGGGGTGATGCTGCCGGTGGACGGCGGGTACCGGCACGGGTTCTGAGTGTCCGTCGCGGCGTGGGTGCACGGGGGCTGCGCCCCCGTCGATCGCCCTTCGGGCTCGTCCTCAATCGCCGGACGGGCTTGATTGGCTCAACTCACCCTCTCCGCGCGGTGCTTGACCGCTCGGAGGCGTACCTCTGCCGGGAGTGCGGCCAGGCCCGCCGAGTCCCTCGCCTGGGCCAGGGCCTCCTCGCTCAGGCGGTGCAGGGCCTCGCCGGGGGCGGCGTGCGGCTGGAGGGTGAGGGCGACGCGGGCCTGCGGGGTCGAGCGGCGGCCGGTGAGGCGGACGCCGGCCCGCTCCACGCCGTCGAGCGCCTCGGCGCCGCCCGCGAGCACGCCCTCCAGCGCCCGGCCGCGCAGCAGCGCGCCCTCGCCGTCGCCCGTGTCGACGAGCACCTCGGCGAGACGGCGCCGCCGCAGCTGCGCCACCAGCCACCACAGGGCGAGCAGGACCAGGACGCCGAGCACGGCGATGACCGTCGGCCACCACCAGCCGTCGTCGCGCCAGCGGTTCCGGTCGGCGACGCTCAGCAGGACGTCGTCCTTGCCGTCGTGGATCCACCAGGACGGCGGTTTCACCCCGAGCCCGACGGCGAGCACGGAGCCGCCGCCGAGCACCAGGACGAGGCCGAGCAGGCCGAGCACGATCCGGTTCACGGTCCTGAGCACGCCGTTCATCCCTTCCGGCCGGGCCGCGCCACGTGCACGGAGAGCCCCGGGGCGCTGCCCAGACCCAGCTCCCGGATGCCGTCGCCCAGCGAGGTGTCCAGATCGGCCCGTACGTCGTCGAGTTCACGGAAGTGCGAGACGGCCCGCACCTCCACCTTGGAGCGCTTCATCCGGACCCGTACGGACTGCACGCCCGAGACCTCCATGGCCCGGTCGCGCAGCACCATCGCGGCGGCGTCCCGGTGCAGACCGGCGCGGACGTCGGTGTGCGTGCGGCGCATCGGCAGGATGCCGCGCAGGCCGGGCGTCGCGGCGAGGACCAGCAGCCAGACGCCGAGGGCGACGGCGACACCCGCCCCGACCAGGACGCCGGTGTCGTCGAGGGGCCGCTCGGCGAGCTCCCGGGCGAGGCTGCTGCGCCACTCCATGGCCGACCGTCCGGCGCGGACGGCCGCGATGTCGTAGAGCAGGACGCCCACGCCGCCGAGCAGCACGAGTGCGGCGAGCGCCGCGGGGATGCGGCGGTGGGACCAGAACCGGGCGGGTTTCTCCTCGCCCTCCAGAGTGGGGTGCGGTTCGTACGAGGCGGCGGACGCCGACTGGTCGCCGAGGTCGGCGCCGGCCCGCTCGACGACGGGCACCGGCTGGGTGGGCTCGCTCACCGGATCCTCCCCCGGTCCGTACCGCGCGTCTGTGCCGAGTGCAGCCGTTCCACCTGGACGGCCACCTCCGGCACCTCCATTCCCGCCAACGTCCTTACCCGCTCCGCCACTTGGTGACGCACGGCACCGCACTGCGCGCCGATGTCGGCCGGATAGTCGAGCTCCAGGCTGATGCGCACGCGGGCCGTGTCGTGGTGCACGGTGACGGTGGCGTGCGGCGGCGCACCGTCCTCGGGGACGGCGTCCAGTGCCTCACGTGCCGCGTACGCGGCGATCTTCGCGACGACCCGGTCGGCGATCCGGGTCGCGCCGCGCTCGGCGGGCGCGACCTGTGTCGCCATCGGTCACCGCCGCCGGTCGCCGCGCGTACGGAAGAACTCGCCGGGTTCCAGGTCCCCTTCGAGGAACCGGCCGGCGACGAAGCCGATGGCGCCGAGTGCCGCCACCAGCAGGAAGGCCCCGAAGCCGCCGAAGTATCCGGCGAATCCCAGGGCCATGCCGGCGATCATGCCGATCACGGCCAGATTCATCGTGCGTTCCTCCTACGGCTGCGTGCCCGGGGTGCGGACCCTGCTGTCACCGGATGCCACCGGTTGTCATTGGAGCCGGGACTCCGGCTCTTCGTCCTCCTCGTCCGGCAGCTTCACGTCGCTGACGGCGATGTTCACCTCGACGACCTCGAGCCCGGTCATGCGCTCGACGGCCGCGATGACGTTCTCGCGCACGGCGCGCGCGGTGTCCGCGATCGACACCCCGTACTCGACGACGATCTCCAGGTCGAGGGCGGTCTGTACCTCGCCGACCTCGGCCTTGACCCCGCGCGACACGGACTTGGTGCCACCGGGTACCCGGTCGCGCACCGCCCCGAACGTGCGGGACAGGCCGCTGCCCATCGCGTGGACGCCGACCACGTCGCGGGCGGCGAGCCCGGCGATCTTCTCGACGACTCCGTCGGCGATGGTGGTCCGGCCGCGGCTCGCGGGGTCGCCGCCGCCCCGCTTGGTCACGTTGGTCCTGCTGGGCGTCGCGGGTGTCTCACCCGGCTTCTGTGCGGTGTCGCTCATCGGGGGTGTCCCCTCTGTGAGGTGCGGTCTCCCTGCGGGTGCTGCTTTCTTTTGCCCACACTAAGTGCGGTTACCCGGGGCCGCGCCCGGGATGAGGCAGCCTGGGGCCATGACGGCTGACCGATGGGCACAGGCAGTACGGCAACAGCTCGGGCTCGGCAGGCTGCTGCCGCTGGGCGGACCGGGCGACGGGGCGTGGATCGCGGAACCGGCGGCCGTGGCGGTGCTGCGCCGCGCGGTGTCCGCCGTCCGTGGTGTGCGCCTCGGATCGCTGCGCCTCGCGCTCGCCGATCCCGAGGGCGCGTACGCGTCCACGGTCCCGGCCCCGCCGAGCGCGCTGCCGCCGGGACCGCTGCGGATCGTGGCGGAGTGCGCGGCGACGGCGGACGAGCCGCTGCCGCAGGCCGCCGCCCGGCTGCGCACGGCGCTCGCGGAGGCGGCGGACGCGGGGCTCGGTCTGGTGGTGACGGAGGTCGACCTCCGGGTCACGGCACTGCTGGACGAGGCTCAGGACCGGCCGGAAGAGACGGAGACGCCGGAGCCGGCGGAACCGGCGGAACCGGCGGAGAAGAAGGCGGAGGGGGACGAGGAGACGGCGGAGCCCGCGTCCCCCGCCTCCGGGCCGAAGTCCCCCTCGCTCACCGGCGACGAGGCACGGGTCGCGGCGGCCGCCCTCGCGGTTCCCGGGGTCACCCGGCTGACCGGTGCCCTGGGCGGTCTCGGCCGGGCGGTCCACATCGAGGAGACGGGCGCGGCGACGTCGCTGCCGCGCCGTCACGTGCGGGTGGAACTCGCGGTGGGGCCGGGGCACCGGGCGTCGACGGTGGCGGGTGCGGTCCGGGAGGCCGTGCCTGCGGCGCTCCCGGACCGGCCGACGGTCACGGTGCTGGTGACGGAGGTTTCTTCGTGACGGGTGCACCGCACCGCACGGGACCGGACGGCGGGCGCCGGGGCGTCACTCGCCCAGGCCGGCCAGGTCCCGCAGACGCCGCCCCTGCGCGGCGCGCTCGGCCGCCCGCTGCTCGTCGAGGGACCGGCCGCCGACGCCCTGGAGCAGTGCCTTGGTCTCGATCACGGCGTCCCGCGGCGCGGCCACGAGCGCGGCGACGAGGTCCTGCGTCGCGGCGTCCAGCTGCTCGGCCGGGACCGCCACGTTGGCCAGGCCGCTGGCGACGGCCTCGTCCGCGTGGACGTACCGCCCCGTGACACAGATCTCCAGGGCACGCGCGTAGCCGACGAGCGAGACGAGCGGATGCGTCCCGGTGAGGTCGGGGACCAGGCCCAGGCTGGTCTCGCGCATGGAGAACTGCACGTCGTCGGCGACGACGCGCAGGTCACAGGCGAGGGCGAGCTGGAACCCCGCACCGATCGCATGGCCCTGGACCGCGGCGACGGACAGGATGTCGCTGCGCCGCAGCCAGGTGAAACCGTCCTGGTACTCGGCGATCGTCGCGTCGAGGACGTCGTCGGCGCCGCGTGCCAGGTCGATGAAGGACGGCTCGCCGTCGAACCCGTCGGGCGTGAACGCCTGACGGTCCAGGCCGGCGGAGAAGGACTTGCCCTCACCGCGCAGCACCACGACCCGCACGGACCCGGGCAAGGACCTTCCGGCTTCGGTCAACGCCCGCCACAGCGCGGGACTCTGGGCGTTGCGCTTGTCCGGATTGGTCAGGGTCACCGTGGCGATCGCGTCGTCGACGGTGAGCCGTACGCCGTCCTTGTCGAGCAGCGGTGCGGGCATGGTCATCAGGACCTCCGGGTCTGCGCAGTCATCAGCAACGCAAAAGCGTAAGTGACTGCACAGTAACCACCCGGTCGATCAGCCGACCGACCGGGTGGTCACCGACGGAGCAGTGAACCGGACGAGCCATGTGGGAAAACGAGGGAAGACAGGACGGAGAGCGCTAGCTCGCCGCCGCCTTCTTGCCTCGCGTGGCCCCGCCGCGACCTCGCAGCGTGACCCCGGACTCGCTGAGCATCCGGTGGACGAAGCCATACGAGCGGCCGGTCTCCTCGGCCAGTGCCCGGATGCTCGCACCGGAGTCGTACTTCTTCTTCAGGTCTGCCGCGAGCTTGTCGCGCGCGGCGCCGGTTACCCGGCTGCCCTTCTTCAGAGTCTCGGCCACCCGTGCCTCCTCATGGGAAGTGCGCTCTGGATTTCCCATGATCACCCCTTGTCGCCTTCCTGGCCACCCATTCGGCAAGGTCCGTAGGCCCGGAATTCCGGGCAGGAAGGCGTTCCACACGAGTGGAACATGAGGTTCCGGAGGCCCTTCGCCACGACCGGAAGCAGTCGTTCGAGAGAACCGGCAGGTCAGCGACTACCCAGGCGCCACAAGGGCTGTACGGCCGACGCCGCGGCGAAATCCATGTAGGACACACCGCAGTACGAGGCGATCTCACTCAGATGAAGGATCACGGATCGGCCGAATGATCCATACGGAGTGGATCAGTCATTCGATCAAGCCGTGCTGACGCCTTTCCGCCCCTCGGACCGGCTTCCCCGGGGAGGTCAGGCGAGTGCGACGAGATCCGCGTAGCCCTGACCCCAGAGGTCCTCGACGCCGTCCGGGAGCAGGATGATCCGCTCCGGCTGGAGCGCGTCGACGGCGCCCTCGTCGTGCGTGACGAGGACGACGGCTCCCTTGTAGGTGCGCAGCGCGCCGAGGATCTCCTCGCGGCTGGCCGGGTCGAGGTTGTTCGTGGGCTCGTCGAGCAGCAGCACGTTGGCGGACGAGACCACCAGCGTCGCGAGCGCGAGCCGGGTCTTCTCGCCGCCGGAGAGCACGCCGGCCGGCTTGTCGACGTCGTCGCCCGAGAACAGGAACGAGCCGAGCGTCTTGCGCACCTGGACCAGGTCGAGGTCGGGGGCGGCGGAGCGCATGTTCTCCAGGACCGTGCGCTCGGGGTCGAGGGTCTCGTGCTCCTGCGCGTAGTAGCCGAGCTTGAGGCCGTGCCCCTCGATGACCTGGCCCGTGTCGGGCTTCTCGGCACCGCCGAGGAGCTTGAGCAGGGTCGTCTTGCCCGCACCGTTGAGACCGAGGATGACGACGCGCGAGCCCTTGTCGATGGCCAGGTCGACGTCGGTGAAGATCTCCAGGGAGCCGTACGACTTCGACAGGCCCTCCGCCATCAGCGGCGTCTTGCCGCACGGCGAGGGCTCGGGGAAGCGCAGCTTGGCGACCTTGTCGGACTGGCGCACCTCCTCCAGACCGGCGAGGAGCTTGTCGGCCCGCTTGGCCATGTTCTGCGCGGCGACGGTCTTGGTGGCCTTGGCGCGCATCTTGTCGGCCTGCGCGTTCAGCGTCGCGGCCTTCTTCTCGGCGTTCTGCCGCTCGCGCTTGCGGCGCTTCTCGTCGGCCTCGCGCTGCTGCTGGTAGAGCTTCCAGCCCATGTTGTAGACGTCGATCTGGGAGCGGTTCGCGTCCAGGTAGAAGACCTTGTTGACGACCGTCTCGACCAGGTCGACGTCGTGGGAGATCACGATGAAGCCGCCGCTGTACGTCTTCAGGTAGTCGCGCAGCCAGATGATCGAGTCCGCGTCCAGGTGGTTCGTGGGCTCGTCGAGCAGGAGCGTGTCCGCGTCCGAGAAGAGGATCCGGGCCAGCTCGATACGGCGGCGCTGACCACCGGAGAGCGTGTTCAGGGGCTGGCCGAGCACCCGGTCCGGAAGGTTGAGCGCGGCGGCGATGGTGGCGGCCTCGGCCTCGGCGGCGTACCCGCCCTTGGTGAGGAACTCCGTCTCCTGGCGCTCGTACTGCTTGAGGGCCTTGGCCTGCGTGGCGCCCGAGCCGTTCGCGATGCGCTGTTCGTTCTCGCGCATCTTGCGCATCAGGGTGTCGAGGCCGCGGGCCGACAGGATGCGGTCGCGGGCCAGCACGTCGAGGTCGCCGGTGCGCGGGTCCTGCGGCAGGTAGCCGACCTCGCCGGAGCGGCTGATGGTGCCGCCGGCCGGGATGCCCTCACCGGCCAGGCACTTGGTGAGGGTGGTCTTGCCCGCTCCGTTGCGGCCGACCAGGCCGATGCGGTCGCCCTTGGCGACACGGAAGCTGGCGTTCTCGATGAGGATGCGGGCGCCGGCGCGCAGTTCGATACCGGATGCGGTGATCACGGGGACTCCAGGACAGGATTAACGGCTGACTGACGAGCAAGGGCCAGGGCGAGGGCCGGTCGGCGCCGCTAATGCACCCAGAGAAGAAACGTCATACGAGCCAGTTTAACGGTGGGGTGCAAGCTCTTTTTCCACGCCTCCGCGCAGCCCCGCGCGCGGCATGCCGTTGCCCAGCGGCGTACGCCCCGGCACGACCCTGCCCAGGCCGTCGACGGCGATGATCCGCTCGCTCCAGGCGATCGCGGAGTCGGCGCAGGGCTGAGCGACGAGGAGGACGCCGCTCCGGCGCACGAAGGAGGCCGGTTCGAAGACGCAGCCCGCGCGCGCGGGCAGCACCCAGCGCAGGTCGCCGTCCTCGGTGCGGTAGCCGGCGATGCGCTGCGGCGTGACGACCGCCAGCATCCGGGCGCCGGGGTCGAGCGGCTGGAGGACGCCGGCGCCGCCGCGCGCGTCCGGGGTGCGCAGCCAGGCCGCGGCGTCGGGGATCGCCCGGTGCCAGCGCACGGAGCGGCCGTCGGCGCGCTCGGTGTCGGTCACCATGCCGTCGCTCCACAGGGCGAAGGCCTGGCCGGGTGCGGCGCTGACGGCGAGCGGGCGCCGCCCGGCGCGGGTGTGGCGCCAGCGGGTCACGGTGTCGTACGCCTCGACCGCCGCTCCCCGGGTCCGCAGCCGGGGGGCCGGCCCGCCCGGCTGGGCGGCCACGCGCACGAGGTGGTCGCCGTAGGGGGTGGGGCGGACCTGGTGCGCGGCGGCGGCCAGGGGCAGGGCGAGCAGGGCCAGGAGGACCGGCAGGACGAGGCCCGCGCGACTCCGGCGGGGCGGGGCCGGCCGGGCGGTGCGCAGCGGTCGTGGCGCCTCCTGCGCGGGCCTCGTCCCTCGCGTCGCGTCGAGCGGCACCACCGCCATCACG
>NZ_JAMOLN010000069.1 GCF_024448165.1 Streptomyces longispororuber | reverse complement strand
ACAACAAGGGCTTCGGCCGGATGCTCTTCTCCTCCTGAGCCGTCCTTCGCCTGAACACGAAGAAGCCCCCGGTCGGAAGGACCGGGGGCTTCTTGGCGGTGCGCGATACTGGGATTGAACCAGTGACCTCTTCCGTGTCAGGGAAGCGCTCTCCCGCTGAGCTAATCGCGCGGGACGGGCCAGACTCTATCAGGCTCCGCAGGGGGTCTTGCTCGGTACTGCGTGGTGCTGCGTGCGCGATACTGGGATTGAACCAGTGACCTCTTCCGTGTCAGGGAAGCGCTCTCCCGCTGAGCTAATCGCGCGGGACGGATCAGATACGAACCGGAGTCCGAAGATCCAGTGCGCGATACTGGGATTGAACCAGTGACCTCTTCCGTGTCAGGGAAGCGCTCTCCCGCTGAGCTAATCGCGCATGGAGGTGGAGACGGGATTTGAACCCGTGTAGACGGCTTTGCAGGCCGTTGCCTCGCCTCTCGGCCACTCCACCAGGAGCGTAGGGGTTCGGGAAGATCCCCCACATCCTGAGCGAACGACCGGGTTCGAACCGGCGACCTCAACCTTGGCAAGGTTGCGCTCTACCAACTGAGCTACGTTCGCGTGTCTTTCCGTTTCGCTTCCGCGTCCCGGCGACGTGTTGAACTCTAGCGGATTCCTGGGGGAGGTCCAAAACGCGTTTGCGCAGCGTGCTGCGGTGCCACCACCGAACCGACCACCGAACCGACCGCCGCGGCTCCACCCCAGGTCACCGTCCGGTCACCCGCCATAGACTCGAAACCGTGCACGGCTCCCTCTCCTTCTCCCCGCTCGCCCGATTCGGCGATCTCCTCGCGACCGACCTCCGCGACGTGACCGACGACCCCGCGGCCCTGGACTCCAGCGGCTTCTGGGCCGTCTCCGCCGACTTCGAGGGGCGGCTGGTCTGCGCCCGCTTCGGCAACGTGCGCAGGGAACCGGTGCCCGCCCCGCGCCCGGGTGCCTGGCGCGGACCCGCGCCGACGGACTGGACGTCGTCGCTCGACCACGCCGCGTACACGGCGGGCGTGCGCCGGATACGGGAGCGCATCGCGACCGGCGAGGTCTACCAGGCGAACCTCTGCCGCGTCCTGTCCGCGCCGATATCCCCGTCGGCCACCGACGTCGACGCCCTCACCGCTCTCCTCGCGCGCGGGAACCCGGCGCCGTACGCGGGCACCGTCCGCCTCCCCGGCCACGGCGTGGAGATCGCGACGGCCTCGCCCGAGCTGTTCCTGCGCCGCACGGGGCGCGTCGTCGAGTCCGGGCCGATCAAGGGCACCGGCCGCACCGAGGCCGACCTCCTGGAGAAGGACTACGCCGAGAACGTCATGATCGTGGACTTGGTCCGCAACGACCTGGGCCGCGTCTGCGCCACCGGGACCGTGACCGTCCCCGACCTGTGCGTCGTCGAGAAGCACCCCGGCCTTGTGCACCTCGTGTCGACCGTGCGCGGCGAACTGCGCGCGGGAGCCGGCTGGCCCGACCTGCTCGACGCCACGTTCCCGCCCGGCTCCGTCACCGGCGCCCCCAAGTCCAGCGCGCTGCGCATCATCGACGAGCTGGAGACCGCGCCCCGCGGCCCGTACTGCGGCGGCATCGGCTGGGTCGACGCCGACCGCGGCACCGGTGAACTGGCCGTCGGCATCCGTACGTTCTGGATCGACCGGGCCGAGGGGATGCTGCGCTTCGGCACCGGGGCCGGGATCACCTGGGGTTCCGACCCCGAGGGGGAGTGGCGGGAGACCGAGCTGAAGGCGTCCCGGCTGCTCGGGGTAGCGTCAGGCACGTACGAAGGCAATGTGGAGGAACGCGCGTGAAGATCTGGCTCGACGGCGGACTGCAGGACACGGAGACGGCACGGGTCTCCGTCTTCGACCACGGGCTGACCGTGGGCGACGGCATCTTCGAGACCCTGAAGGCGGTCGACGGCCGGCCGTTCGCGCTCACCCGCCACCTGGACCGGCTCGCCCGCTCGGCGCGCGGCCTCGGCCTGCCCGAGCCGGACCTCGACGAGGTGCGCCGGGCCTGCGCCGCCGTCCTGGAGGCCAACCCGATGCCGCTCGGCCGGCTCCGCATCACCTACACCGGCGGCCTCTCGCCGCTCGGCTCGGACCGCGGCGACCAGGGCACCACGCTCGTCGTCGCGCTCGGCGAGACCAAGCGGCGCCCCGACACCACCTCCGTGATCACCGTTCCCTGGACGCGGAACGAGCGCGGCGCGCTCACCGGCCTGAAGACCACCTCGTACGCGGAGAACGTCGTCGCGCTCGCCCGCGCCCATGAACTCGGCGCGTCCGAAGCCCTGTTCGCGAACACGGTCGGGCAGCTGTGCGAGGGCACCGGGTCGAACGTCTTCGTCGTCCTGGACGGCGAGATCCACACCCCGCCGGTCGCCTCCGGCTGCCTCGCGGGCATCACGCGCGCCCTCGCCGTCGAGTGGACCGGCGCCAAGGAGAGCGATCTGCCGCTGTCCGTCCTCGCGGAGGCCGACGAGGTGTTCCTGACGTCGACGCTGCGCGACGTCCAGGCCGTGCACCGCGTCGACGACCGGGATCTCGCGGACGCGCCCGGTCCGGTCACGGCCAAGGCGATGCTGGTGTGGGACGAGCGGGCCGCGGACGACCTGGACCCGTAAGCCGTTCGAAAACCCCTGTCGCCCGGAGGGCGCGGGCGGGTAGAACACCCGTGATGACCACGACCCTGCGGCCGACCGAGCCGCTCCAGCGAACCCCTGACGGGGCGCGCTCGCGTCACTACGCGGTGTGTGTGAACAGCCGCCCCGTCGGCACGCTCCACCTCGCCACCCACCCGGTCTTCGGCCCGTCCGTCGCCCAGATCCTCGATCTGCGCATCGACGAGCCGGACCGGGGACGCGGCCGCGGCACGGTCGCCGCGCTCGCCGCCGAGGAGGTGGCCCGCGGCTGGAACTGCCGCCGGCTCGAGGCCTCCGTCCCCGCACCGCAGCAGGCCCTGCTGCGGCTGGCGGGCGCACTCGGCTACGTGGAGCGCAACCGGAACATGGCGAAGGCCCTGCCCGACCGCCCGCCGGCCCTTCCCGAGGGCAGCGTCGGGCGGCGGATGACCGACGCCGAGTACGCGCCGTGGCTGGCGCACGAGAAGCAGCAGTACGAGCGCACCGTCATCGACCGGGGCGCGACGCCCGAAGAGGCCAGGGAGAAGTCCGAGCGCGACCACGCCGCGCTGCTGCCCGACGGTGTCGCGACACCGGACGTCCTGCTCAGCGTCCTGGAGCAGCGGGGCGTGACCGTCGGCACGCTGTGGGTGGCCCAGCGCCCCGACGGCGCGTACATCTACGACGTGGAGGTCGCCCCCGACCACCGCGGGCGGGGCCACGGGCGCTCCCTGATGCTGTACGCGGAGGCCGACGCGATCGCCGCGGGCGCCACCCGGATCGGCCTCAATGTCTTCGCGGGCAACACGCCCGCCCTGCGGCTGTACGAGTCGCTCGGCTACGAGCCGACCCAGTACCACCTGTACAAGCAGCTGCTCTGAGCGTCAGGCCCGGTCGTCCCCGGCGGCCTCGGCGAGGAGCCGGTCCGCGATCTCCTCGATGCGCTCGCGCAGCCCGTCCTGGCTCTTGCCGCCGTCGAGGCGCTCGCCCCCGATGACGTACGTCGGCGTGCCGGTCACGCCGATCGCCTTGCCCTCCGCCTGGTCGGCGTCGACGATCAGGATGTGCCGGCCGTCGATCAGCGCGGTGTCGAACTCCTCGGCGTCCAGGCCGAGTTCCTTCGCCACCTCGACGAGGAGCGGCTCGCCCTTGCGGTCGAAGGCGTCGACCCGGTCGAGCACGGCGGCCACGTAGGGCCACCCCTTCCCCTGGACGAACGCCTCCTCGGCGGCCTGGGCGCCCGCGAAGGAGTGCTTGTGCTTCTCGAGCGGGAAGTGGCGCAGCCGGATCTCGATGCGGTCGGCGTAGCGCTCGCGCAGGGCGCGGATGTCGTCCAGGGCCGTGTGGCAGTCGGGGCACTGCAGCTCGCACCACACGTCGAGGACGGGGGCCGGGTTCGGGGCGTTCATGGCGTCAGTCTCCCAGGCCGGTCGCGACGCCCCAACCTGGACCTGCGGAGGAGGGACGACCCCGAGATGTCCCTGAGGTCCGTCGGGCCCGTGGCCTCATGGCCCCGGGACGGTGCAGGATGGAAGGGGCGAAGCGCCCCGATGCCGAACAGATCGGCCGACCCGCCGGGCCGGCCGACGCCAGAGCCCAGGAGGACCGGATGATTGCCGAGACCGTCTGCTCCGCCGTGTCCGTGGCGGGCCTGGGCATCGCCGCGGTCACCGCGTACCGCAAGCGGTTCCTCGCGGCCGCCCGCCTCGCCGCCTACTCCCTCGTCCCGCTGGGCCTGGTGATGACCGGCGCGGTCGAGTGGGTCGTGGACACCGCGTTCAGTCCGACCGCGTGGGCCGGGTTCGGGGTGCTCGGCGCGGCCTGGCTGATGTTCATGGGGACCCGCGCCGTCGAGCGCCGCTCCGGCGGCACCCGCAAGGAGCGCAGGGCGGCGAAGGCCGCGCAGCGCGAGGCCGTGGCCCCCGCCGCGTCGGCCCCCTCGCTCGGCCAGGGCACCCGCACCGCCCCCGTCGCGCAGCCCGCGCAGCCGAAGCCGAAGGCCGGCACGGGCGACGACTTCAGCGACATCGAGGCGATCCTGAAGAAGCACGGCATCTGACTGCGGCGCTCCGGTGGGGGCGCCCCCGGTCAGACGGTGGCGAGCACGTTCACGCCGTTCGCCCAGCGCACGCTCGCGTTCGCGCACCGCACGGCCCGTCCGCGGGCCGGGAACGCCGGATCGGGCAGCGCCAGCCCCACCCGGACCGCTCCGCCGCGCCGGGCCAGCGACCCGCGCACCGTGTACGTCGCCGGGCCCGTGTGGGCGTCGTCCGTCTCGGCCCGCCCCTGCGGCTGCCAGGACCGCCAGTCGGCGCCGGTGTCGGCCTGGGCGACGACGGAGTCCCCGGCGTCGAGCAGCACGAGCCGGACGGGCCTGGTGTGCTTGGGGGCCGCGAAGCCCCGGTTCACCACGTCCACCTCGACGTCCACCCGGTCGCCCCGCACCGCGGTCCGTGCCTCCCGCACCTCGATCCGGTAGCCGAGGTGGTCCCGCAGGTACTCGAAGTGCGTCCGGGCGACCGCCCGCCCCCGCCGGTCCCTGAAGTAGCCGTCCGACACCGGCAGCAGCGCGTCCCGCACCTCCTGCTCACGGACCTCCGCGGCCTTCCAGCCGGGCACGGTCACCGTCGCGTTGTGCACGATCGACAGGCTGTCCCAGCGCAGCGTCTGCAGCCGCCGGGCCGCGGCGAGTCCCGGGATGACGGTGCTCCAGGCGTACGGATCGGCGCTCTGCCCCTTGTCCCAGGGCATCTCGCCGTCCATGGCACGGGCCCCGGAGACCTCCAGGTACCGCTGCCAGCCCGGGTTCTCGGGGACGTAGTAGTCCCACAGGCCCTCGCCGAGCGTGATGTAGTCGTTGTGGAAGCCGACGCGGTCGAGGATCGACCGGTCGGTGATCATGTCCCGCTTCTCCGCGTACCGCACCTGGGTGTGGATGCCCGGCGGCAGCGCCGCGACGAGCGAGGTCATGATGGCCGTGACGGCGTCCGGGTAGTTCTCGTGCTGGTAGTGGCTGCCGTGCCACTCGCCCCAGGCGCCCAGGAAGCCGGCCTGCCACACGGCGACGACGTCGCTGTTGCGCGCGACGAGCGGCGCCAACTGCCGTATGTGGCGCTGGATGTCCTGCACCGTGTAGCGCCGGCCCTCGCGCACCCCGTCGTCGTACGCGAACCGCAGCACCGCCGCGTACCCCTTCGCGCGCAGCCCCCGGAAGACGCTCTCGATGTTGTCGAGCGCGCTCTGCGGGATGTCCGTCGTCGCGAACTCCCAGAGGTAGAAGTACAGCTGGGTCAGGTTCGCGCCCGGACCGTACTCCCGCTCCAGGGTCTCCAGGGTGCGCGCGGCGTCGGGGGAGTGGTCGGCCTCGTTGGGCCAAGGGCTGGTCAGGTCAACGGCGTTGTACGACATCTCGTAGCGGAATCCGCGCCGCGGATTGGCCAGCGCGCCCCGGCCGTCCGGGTCGTCGGGCCGGATCCCGCGGTGCGCGACGCGCCGCCACCCCCGGGCGTCGGCGGTGGCGGATCCTGCGCCGAACGCCGTGATTCCCGCGGCGGCGCCGAGACCAGCTCCCAACATCCGTCTGCGGGACGGCAGTTCGACATGCTCGTGCGGCATCGGACACTCCCTCGTACGCGAATCGCGCGACCTGCGCGCCGGACCCGCCGAGTCTGTGCCCGCCGCACGGGCCCCGCCCATGGACGCACGTACGACAGACGCTGGACTTTTCGCGCAGATGACCGTGCCGGGGGTCACGAGATCCGGCGAACTCCCCACCCGAACGGGCGTGTTGGGCGCGTCGCGGTCGCAACCTGCGACATCATCGCGGCGAGATGCTGGACACACCGCGGCTGGACGACCAGCTGGACGCAGAGAAGGGCCAGGCGCCCCCACCGCCCGCCCCGACGACCCCCGACCGACAGCGCGGCTGCCTCTTCGCGCTCTCCCAGCCACCGCTGATGATCTTCCTGGCGGTGATCGGCTGTCTGCTCATGATGGCCGCGCTGCACGACCTCCTGCTGCTGTGAGCGGCCCGGGACGCGCGGTCAGCCCGCGGCCTCCTTGCGGCGCGCCCGGTAGGCCGCGACGTGCAGCCGGTTGCCGCACGTCCGGCTGTCGCAGTAGCGGCGCGAGCGGTTGCGCGACAGGTCCACGAACGCATGCCGGCAGTCCGGGGCGTCGCAGCGCCGCAGCCGCTCCTGCTCCCCGGCGACGACGAAGAACGCCAGGGCCATCCCGCAGTCGGCCGCCAGGTGGTCCGCGACGGACGCGCCCGGGGCGAAGTAGTGCACGTGCCAGTCGTAGCCGTCGTGGTCCGTCAGCCGGGGCGTGGTCCCGGCCGCGGCCACCAGTTCGTTGATCAACGCCGCCGCGGCGTGCGGATCCGGCGCCGCGAACACCTCCGCGAACCGGTCACGCACCGCGACCACCGCGGCGAGGTCGGGAGCCCCGAGGACGCCCACATCGCTGATTTCGTTCTTTCGTACGAAGTCTTCCAGCGCCGCCACGGTGGCGAGGCGGTCGGCCGTGCCGGCCTCCTCGTCCGGCGAGGTGTTCACCAGATCGACCACGGTGTCCAGCGCGCACCGGGTGTCGTGGGTGATCAGCACGATTCGCTCCCTGGCCTGGGGGGTCGGGCCTGCGCCCGCCGATGCTGGCCGAGCCTAGCGGTTGCACGTCACGGGGGAGTCCCGGGAACGCACCGGCGCCGCCACCACGGGAGAGTCCCACGGTGACGGCGCCGCCGTCTGCCCTATGCGGTTGTCGTGCCTGTGCTGATCCGGACCGTCTCCCCGAGTGGACGGCACGGCGAGTTCTCACACCGCCTGACGCCGGCTGGGGACCGGCGCGGGCGCCTGCGCGGGCTAGCTTTCCGCGAGGATGTGCGAGAGCTCCTGGTCGAGATCGAAATGACGGTGCTCCGTGCCGGGTGGCACGGCGGCGTCCGTCCGCTTGAGGAACGACTCCAGGGCCCGCGCCGGGGCCTCGAGCAGAGCCTCGCCCTCCGGGGAGCTCAGGGCGATGCAGACGACGCCCTGACCGTGGCTGCGGGACGGCCAGACTCGGACGTCGCCGGTGCCGGTCGGCCGGTGAAGGCCTTCGGCGAGGAGATCGCGGGCGAAAACCCACTCGACCGTCTCCTCGGCTCCGGTGTGGAAGGTGGCGTGCACGGCATACGGATCGGCCGTGTCATACCGCAGTCCTGCGGGTACAGGCAGTGAGGACTCGCTCGACACAACGAGGCGCAGGTGCAGCTCGCAGCTGACCGTGGTGTTCATAAGCGCCAGGGCCTTTCGCTCAGTGTGCGCTCGGGGATTCGCACGTCGGCGAAATCGACATGCCACCTACGGTGCCGTTGTAAACCCCTCTGAGTGTTTTGAGCGCCTTTACGTAGCTCGTACGGCCGAGTCTTTCTTGAGGGGGAACGGCCATTCCGGTGACGAGAATCAGTCCGGTAGGTTTGGGCCCATGAATACGGGGAGTGATGGGGCGGCCGATGCGGTCGCCGATGGCGAGGACACCGCGTCCGACTCGGGGGCGAAGCCGCTCGGCTCGCGGGCGCCGGGGTTCATCCAGGAGCGCAGGGCGCTGCACCTGAGCTGGCAGGTGGGCGTCTTCATTGTGGGGCTCGCGGTCGTGGTCGCGGGCATCATCATGCTGCCGCTGCCGGGTCCCGGCTGGCTGGTGATCTTCGGCGGCATGGCGATCTGGGCGACCGAGTTCGTCTGGGCGCAGCTCGTCCTGCGCTGGACGAAGCGCAAGGTCACGGAGGCCACGCAGCGCGCGCTCGATCCGCGGGTGCGGCGGCGGAACATCATCCTGACGACGGTCGGTCTGGTGATCATCGCCGTGCTCGTCGGGGTCTACGTATGGAAGTTCGGGCTCGAGATGCCGTGGAACATCAAGCAGTGACGGAGGGCGGCGCAGGGTGGTCCCAGGCACCCCCTGACATGGGGTAATGTTCTTCCTGCGCCCGGGCGATTAGCTCAGTGGGAGAGCGCTTCGTTCACACCGAAGAGGTCACTGGTTCGAACCCAGTATCGCCCACCCGGAACCGAGGGCCCCGGAGACATCGAGTCTCCGGGGCCCTCGGCGTTTTGCGTTCCTGTGTAACGGTTCAGACCCGTGACGCGCAGCTCGTTCGAAGCGCTTCGACCCAAATATTGCCCGAACCGTTGACGTCCTCCCAGCTCCTCTCTACCTTTGCCCGGCAAGCGCTTTCCTAAAACGATTCAATGCGCAGGTGGAGGGGCGAACTGTGCCTAGCAACAAGGATCTTGACCGGCGTGGCCTGCTGAAGGTCACCGGGGCGTCGGTCGCGGCACTCGGACTGACGGCGGCCGGGTGCGGTGGTGACGGTGGGTCAGGCGGGACGGACGCGGACGGTCCGGCGACCCTGCGGTTCGCCTGGTGGGGCGGCGAACCGCGCGCCGTGAAAATCAAGAAGGCGATCGCCCTCTTCGAGAAGAAGAACCCGAAGATCAAGATCAAGCCCGAATTCACCGATTACCAGGCGTTCTGGGAGAAGTTCCAGACGCAGGCCTCGGGCGGCAATCCGCCGGACGTTTTCCTCAACTCCGTGGCGTTCCTTGCCAAGTACGACAAGCGGGGTGTCCTGCTCGACCTCAAGTCGCAGATCGACGCGGGCAATCTGCGGCTGAAGAACTTCCGCGGCGGCGTCGAGGCGGCCGGCCAGGTCGCCGGCGGCAAGCAGGTCGCGGTGCCGGTCGGCGCCAACACCATGGCCCTCGTCATCGACAAGAAGGCGTTCGCCAAGGCGGGCGTGGCGCCGAAGTTCGGCTGGACCTGGGACGACTACTTCACGTCCCTCCAGACCATCCAGGACAAGCTCAAGATCTCGGGCGACACGGGTTACGCCGGCATCATGTACCTGTACGACCTGTATCTCCGTCAGAACGGCAAGGCGTTCTTCACCGACACCGAACTCGGTTTCACCGAGGACGACCTGACGCAGTGGTGGTCCGACTACTACAAGCGCGTGAAGTCCGGACTCGTCACCGACCCGAAGAAGATCGAGCAGGTCAAGCCGAAGTCCGGGCTCTCCGCCGGACTGGCCGCGGGCGAATTCACCTGGGACAACTTCTCGGTGCGCTACGAGGGCGAGGGCGACTCCGACTACGGGCTCGCGCCGATCCCCACCACCGACGGCAAGGACACCGGCCAGTACCTCGGCTCGCTGATGCTGTCGATCTCCACCAAGTGCAAGGCCCAGGCGCAGGCCGCCAAGTTCATCGACTTCATGGTCCACGACCCCGAGGTCGGCAAGATCCTGGGCTACGACATGGGCGTCCTCGCCACCCAGGACCAGTTCGACGCCTACAAGCCGGAGGGCGAGACCGACAAGGCCGTCGCCGAGGCCAACAAGGGCATCGGCGCCTACGAGACCGAGGTCGACAAGGCCGGCGTGCTCGGCAAGATCACCCCGCACCCGTCCGGCGCCGACGTCGTCGAGGCCGCCTTCCTGCGCATCGCGGGCGACGTCGCCAACGCCAAGCAGAAGGTGCCGGCCGCCGTGAAGCAGTTCTTCAGCGAGGCCGAGGCAGCCTTCCAGGGCTGACGCCCCCGACGTTTCCGAGGGGAAACAGCACCATGTCGCTCGTCAAGGACGCCACCGGCGCCCCATCCTTGGCCGGCGAGTCCTCCGTCCGCCCCGCCGCACACAAGCGGCGCGGGCGGCGCGAGAACCTCTCCGGCTATCTGTTCCTGTCGCCGTGGCTCGCGGGGTTCCTGCTGCTCACGGCGGGGCCGATGATCGCGTCGCTCTACTACGCGTTCACGAACTACAACCTGTTCGCGCCGCCGCAGTGGATCGGCTTCGACAACTTCACGGCCATGTTCGAGGATCCGCGCTGGCAGAAGTCGGTGCAGGTCACGCTCAAGTACGTGGTCATCGGCACACCGCTGAAGCTGCTGCTCGCCCTCGGGGTCGCGCTGCTGCTCAACCAGAGCCGCCGGGGCCAGGGCCTGTACCGGGCCGCGTTCTACGCGCCGTCGCTGATCGGCGCCAGCGTCTCGGTCGGCTTCGTCTGGCGGGCGATCTTCTCCGACAACGCCGTCGTCGACAAGGGACTCGGTGCCATCGGCCTGAACCTGGGCGGCTGGATCGGCGACCCGGACCTGATCATCTACTCCCTCGTGGCGCTCACCGTCTGGCAGTTCGGCGCCCCGATGGTCATCTTCCTGGCGGGACTCAAGCAGGTGCCGCGCGAGCTGTACGAGGCCGCCGCCGTCGACGGGGCCGGACCGCTGCGCCGGTTCTGGAACATCACCCTGCCGATGATCTCGCCGGTGCTCTTCTTCAACGTCCTGCTGGAGTCGATCCACTCGTTCCAGATCTTCGGCTCGGCGTACGTCGTCTCCAACACCTTCTGCGGACCGGCCGACGCCACGCTCGTCTACACCTGTTACCTCTACCAGAAGGGCTTCCAGCAGTCCCAGATGGGCTTCGCCTCGGCGATGGCCTGGATGCTGCTGCTCGCCGTGGCCCTGGTCACCGCCGTCCTGTTCTGGTCCCAGAAGAAGTGGGTGCACTACGAGGAGGGCGCCAAGTGACCACCGTGACCGAGCAGGTGCGCACCGCCGTCCAGCCGCGCAAGCGCACCGGATCCATCGTCTGGCACGTCTTCGCCCTCGCCGTGCTCTGCGTCGTCCTCTACCCGGTCGTCTGGGTGATCGGCGCCGCCTTCAAGCCGGGCAAGGCGATCGTCGGGTCCCTCGACCTGTTCCCGGCCGAACCCGTCCTGGACAACCTCAAGGGCCTGGCCGACGGCATCGCCGGCATCTCCATCGGCACCTTCTTCCTCAACTCCCTCTTCTACGCGGGAATGGCCGTCGTCGGTGTCGTCATCTCGAGCTCGCTGACCGCGTACGCCTTCGCGAAGATCTCCTTCCGCGGCCGCAACCTGCTCTTCGCGCTGATGATCGGCACGCTGCTGCTGCCGTACCACGTGCTCCTCATCCCGCAGTACGTGATGTTCCAGAAGCTGGAGCTCATCAACACCTACGTCCCGCTGCTCGCGGGCAAGTTCCTCGCGACGGAGGCGTTCTTCGTCTTCCTGATGGTGCAGTTCATGCGCGGTCTGCCGCGCGAGCTCGACGAGGCCGCCAAGCTCGACGGGTGCGGGCACCTGCGCACCTACTGGTCGATCGTGCTGCCGCTCACCCGGCCCGCCCTCATCACCAGCGCCATCTTCACGTTCATCAACGCCTGGAACGACTTCATGGGCCCGCTGATCTACCTCAACGAGCCCTCCAAGTACACCGTGTCGCTCGGCCTGATGATGTTCCGCGACCAGCAGGGCATCTCCGACTACGGCGGTCAGATCGCCATGGCGATGGTCGCGCTCATCCCCGTCATCGCCTTCTTCATGGCCTTCCAGCGCTATCTGATCGACGGCATGGCCACCTCGGGGCTCAAGTGAGGAGCGCCGCGCCGGTGACCGAGTCGCGGCGGCGGATCGGCTTCGGGGTCTTCGCCGAGTGCCTGCTGACCGGGGTGTGGATCGCCGTCGCGTCCGTGCCGGTCGTCACCGCTCCGGCCGCGTTCGCGGCGGGGGCCCGGCACCTGCGCCGCCATCTGCGTCAAGAGGCGGGCGGCGTACGGGAGTTCGCCACCGACCTGCGGAGCGCGGCGCGGCACGGCTGGCTCGTCGGACTCGCCGGGCTCGGTGCCTTCGTCGCCGTCTGGCTCGACCTGCAGCTGGCGCGGGCCGGGCTGCCCGGCGGCCGGGTCGCCGCGGCCGTCGGCATCTTCGCGCTGATCGGCGCGGCCGTGACCGTGCTGCGGGCCGCCGCCGTCTGGACCCCGGGCGCGGTCTGGCGGGCGCTGCTCGCGGACGCCGCCCGGCGTGCGCTCCGCGCCCCCGCCGGATCCCTGCTCCTCGTCTGCGGGCTCGCGATCGTGATCCTCAGCGCAGAGTTCCTCGCCCCGCTCGCCGTGCCGGTGCTCGGCATCCTCGCCGCGGCCGCCGTGGCCGTGGAGGAGCGCGGGCGGCCCGGCCGCTGAGCCCCGCTCACGCCTCCCGCTTCTCTCACCTCCCGCTCCTCTCATCTCTTTCGAACGTCAACTCCCCTCTCCCACAGCACCTTTGGCATGCTCGGAAAGGAACGAAGATGTCCCCGGTTCCCGCTGGACTTCCCCGCAGATCCCTCCTCAAGGCCGCCGCGATCGCCGGCGCCGCCGCCCAGTTCAGCTGGGCCATCGGCGGCAAGGAGGCGCAGGCCGCGCCGGGCGCCGAGAGCGCCGAGGCCACGCCGGTCACCCTGAGCTGGCTGGAGGACGGCGGGCTCGGCGCCGCCCCCGGCTCCACCGCCGGCGTGCCCTGGCCGAGGGGCGCGTACGAGAAGGGCCAGGAGTTCGCCCTCGCCGACGCCGACGGCAAGCAGGTCCCCGTCCAGACCTGGCCGCTCGCGCAGTGGCCCGACGGCTCCCTGAAGTGGACCGCGCACGCGGTGGGTCCCGGTGCCGGGACCGGCAAACTCACGCTGACCGCGGGCAGCGCCGCCGCACCCGACAAGAAGGTGAGCGTCTCGACCGGCGGCGGCACCGTCACCGTCGACACCGGCGTCATCGTCGCCAAGCTCGGCACCAATGGATCGAGCCTGGTCAAGACCGTCCGCCGCGGCTCCACCGAGATCGCCAAGAACGGCCGGCTCGTACTGCTGCGCCAGGGCGAGATCGAGGACGGCGACCAGGGGACCGCGAAGTACGAGCGGTTCGAGAGCGTCATCGAGGAGACCGAGGTCGAGCAGGACGGGCCCGTGCGCGCCGTCGTCCGCATCGACGGCAAGCACCGCAAGGGGAACCGCAGCTGGCTCCCCTTCTCCATCCGGTTCTACTTCTACGCGGGCGCCGAGTCGTTCCGCATGGTGCACACCATCACGTACGACGGCACCCAGGAACCCGGCAAGGCGTCGGGCGACTTCATCCGCGGGCTCGGCGTGCGCTTCACCGTGCCGATGCGGGACGCCGCGTACGACCGGCACATCCGGATCGGCGGCGAGGACACCGGCATGATCCGGGAGGCCGTCAAGGGCATCACCGGGCTGCGCCGCGACCCCGGGGCGGCGGTGCAGGCCGCCCAGTTCGCGGGGGAGAAGCTGCCCGACCCGGCCACCTGGGACCAGCGCGTCACGACCCGCCTCCAGTACATCCCCGAGTGGGGCGACTACACCCTCTCCCAGCTGTCCGCCGACGGCTTCACGCTGCGCAAGCGGACGAAGAAGGGGCACGGCTGGATCGGCGCGGGCGGCGGCCGCCGGGCGAGCGGCTTCGGCTACGTCGGCGGACCGAGCGGCGGACTCTCCTTCGGGCTTCGCGACTTCTGGGAGAAGCACCCCAGCGGCCTGGACATCCGCGCCGCGCACACCGACGAGGCCGAGGTCACCCTGTGGCTCTGGTCCCCGGAGGCGCAGCCCATGGACCTGCGCTTCTACCACGACGGCATGGGCCAGGACACGTTCGCCGAACAGCTCGAAGGCCTCAACATCACGTACGAGGACTACGAGCCCGAGTTCGGCACCCCGTACGGGATCGCGCGCACCAGCGAGCTGATGTTCTGGGCGAACGACGCGACGCCGAAGCCGGAGACGCTCGCGCAGCAGGTCGAGGCCGTCCGCGTGCTGCCTCAGCTGACCGCGCCGCCCAAGCAGCTCATCAAGGCCGGCGTCTTCGGCCCCGGCCTCTACTCCGAGCCGGACCGCTCCACGCCCGCCAAGGCCAAGATCGAGGACCACCTCGACTTCCTCTTCACCTATTACAAGGACCAGGTGGAGATGCGCCGGTGGTACGGCTTCTGGGACTACGGCGACGTCATGCACTCCTACGACCCGGTGCGCCACCAGTGGCGCTACGACGTCGGCGGCTACGCCTGGGACAACTCCGAGCTCTCGCCCGACCTGTGGCTGTGGTTCGCGTACCTGCGCTCGGGCCGCGCCGACGTCTTCCGGTTCGCCGAGGCCATGACCCGGCACACCGGCGAGGTCGACGTCTACCACCTCGGCAAGTGGGCCGGGCTCGGCACCCGGCACGGCGTCCAGCACTACGCCGACTCCGCGAAGCAGCAGCGCATCGCCAACACCACGTACCGCCGCTACTACTACTTCCTCACCGGCGACGAGCGCGTCGGCGACCTCATGCACGCCAACGTCGACTCCGACGAGACGTTCCTCGTCCTCGACCCGCTGCGCAAGGTCCGCACGGACACCGACTACGTGCCCGACCGCAACGCCCTGTCCATCGGCTTCGGCACCGACTGGAGCGGACTCGTCTCGGCCTGGCTCACCGAGTGGGAGCGGCGCGGCCCGAAGTGGGAGAAGGCCAGGGACAGGGTCCTGTCGACCATGGAGACCATCGCCGCGCAGCCCAACGGGTTCGTGCAGGGCAGCGGCCTCTACGACCTCGACACCGGCAAGTTCGCCATCGCCGAGGAACCGGTCGTCGGCGTTTCGCACCTGTCGGCGGTCTTCGGTCTCAACGAACTGTGCGCCGAACTCATCGACCTCGTCGACATGCCGAAGTTCGAGGAGGCGTACTACGACTACTGCCGCTACTTCAACGCGACCAAGACGGAACAGGCGGCGCGCTACGGCTCCAACTTCGGTTCCCTGCTCCTCTTCCAGGGCCACTCGCGACTCGACGCGTACGCCGCGGTGCGGACCGGTGACGCGAAGCTCGCCGCGCGGGCCTGGGAGAAGTTCTACAAGAGCGACGGCTACACCGAGTCCTCGCCGTGGAAGACCGAGAAGGTCGGCGGCCCGGTCACCCTGGTCGCCGGCACCGAGGCCAACTGGGTCTACACGAACGACACCGCCCTGTACGGACTCGCGGCCATCGAGAACCTGGCGTTGGTCGGCGACAAGATGCCCTGACCCGGTCAGACTCGGGTCATGAGGATGCGCGCCTGGAGCCATTACCGCTTCCGCAGCGTCTGGGACCTGCCCGCACCGCCGGCCGCCGTGTACGCGGCGCTGGAGCGGGCCGAGGAGTACCCGGCGTGGTGGCCCCAGGTGCGCTCGGTGACGCCGCTGGACGAGTTCAGCGGCGTCGCCGTGTTCCGGTCGTTCCTCCCGTACGAGCTCACGGTCACGGCGCGCGAGAAGCGCCGCGACCCGGCCGCCGGGGTCCTGGAGATCCTGATGACCGGGGACCTCGACGGGTGGGCGCGGTGGACGGTGGGCGTGCTCCCCGGCGGCGGCACGCACGCCGTCTACGACCAGGAGGTCGAGGTCCGCAAACCGCTGATGAGGCTGCTCGCACTGCCCGGCAGGCCGGTGTTCGTCGCCAACCACGCGTGGATGATGCGCGGCGGCCGACGGGGCCTGGCGGCCTTCCTCCAACCGGTTTGAACACACCCCGTCGCGACCTGTATTGTTCAACCCGTTCCCGGGCGATTAGCTCAGTGGGAGAGCGCTTCGTTCACACCGAAGAGGTCACTGGTTCGAACCCAGTATCGCCCACCCGGAAACAACCGGTCCGCCGTCACGGCGGGCCGGTTTTTCGTTAGGCGGCCGCCGGGAGTTCCGGGCGCAGCGGCCAGGCCGGGTCCACGTGCTCCGGGGTGCCGGAGCGGGCGAACCAGGCCTGCAGGCCACGGGCCTGGGCCGCGTGCCAGACCGCCTGCAGCGTGTGCAGCTCGGCCGCCGAGAGCCGGTCGAGACGGGTCGCGAAGCGGCGGCCCACCGCGCGGACCACGTCGAGCGCCGCCTGCGCGTCCGCCGCGGCGTCGTGCGCCTCCGCCAGCTCCACCTCATAGTGCGCGCAGAGATCCGTCAGCGTGCGACGGCCCTTGCGATAGCGGTCCAGGTGCTTGTCCAGGACCCGCGGGTCGAGGACGCACAGCGAGCGGCTCTCCAGGTAGCGGGTGAGCGACGACGCCCGATGGCGCTTCAACTCGCGGTCCAGGAGCGTCAGGTCGAAGGGGGCGTTCATCACCACCAGCGGCCGGCCCGCCGCGGCCTGCTCCGCCAGCTCGCGGCCTATCTCCTCCATCACCGGCGCCGGCCACCGGCCGTTGCGCTGCAGATGGTCGTCCGTCAGACCGTGCACCTCGGTCGCACCGGCCGGCACCGGCACCCCGGGGTTCACCAGCCAGCGCGTCACCCGGGGCCGGGAACCCGCCGCGTCCTGCACGACGATCGCGGCCGAAACAATCCGGTCCGACTCCACGTCCACGCCCGTCGTCTCTGTGTCGAAGGCGGCCAGGGGGCCTTCGTACCAGCACGTCATGTCAATGCAACTCCTCGTTCACGCATGGCAGATGACGTTCCGTCGACCCGTTGTCCCCTGCCCGAAACGGTGATACCCGGGCTGTTTGCGTCGTACGCCGAACGGTGACAACACAGGTACGAGTCATGGCAGTTCAGCGGGGTGCCATTGACCTGTGCTCGACCAATTTCTTGATCTCCGCGGAGATTGCGGCGGGGATCCACTTTTCCGAAAGGCCAGTTGGACCATGGCGCTCGCGCAGCCCGAACAGGGTGGGCTGCTGCCCGGGAGGATCGCACCGCCGCGCGGCACACTCGCCACCACCGCCTGCATGGAGACGCTCCAGGTGGGCTATCTGCACGCCGTGGCGGCGGCCGCCGGCTGCTCGCTCTCGCAGCCCTTCCCCGACAACGGAATCGACTGGCACGTCAGCCACAGCGCCCCCGGGCACACGGTCGACGACGAGGTCACCATCAAGGTGCAGCTGAAGGCGACCTATCAGATTCCGCCGAATCCACGCGGCCCGTCCTTCTCCTTCACGCTCGACAACCCCCATCTGGAGAAGCTCGCCAGGACCCCGGTGTCCGTGCACAAGATCCTCGTCGTGATGCTCGTGCCGCGCTCCCAGGACGACTGGTTGCGCGCCAGCCACGACCGGCTCGACCTGCGGCACTGCTGTTACTGGACCAATCTCGCCGGCCACCCGGTCACCGGCCGGCGCAGGACCACCGTGCGCATCCCGACGTCGCGGATCTTCGACGACCGCGCACTCTGCGAGATCATGACCCGCGTCGGGACGGGTGGGCGGCCCTGACCGGTGACCCGGTCGACCCGGCTGGCCCGGAAGGGAGTTCCGTGATGCAGCACCGCCCGATCGAAGACCCCGTGCGAGCCCTCGGTGCGGGCCGCGCCCATCCCGTCGAGCTCGCGGGCCCCGAGCCTGCCGAGGTCGACCCCGCTGTGCTGAGCGCCCTGCTCGACCGGCACGGCTGGCAGCGCCGCGGCGGCGCCGCCGGACGGTACGCGCGCTGGACGCTGCCGGGCGGCGGGGCCCGGACGAGTCTGCTCGTGCCGGAGTCCCGGGCCTTCCCGGACAGCGAGGACCTGCTCGGCGAGGCGCTGGTCGCCCTCGAACGCAGCGGCACGGCGTCCGCCCGGGAGGTGCTCGTCTCGCTGGCCGTGCCGAGCGACGAGGTGCGCTGGTGGCGCGACGTCCCGCCCGGCCCGGCCGGCACCGCCACCTGGGTCGCCGAGGAGCAACTCCGGTCCGCGGCCCGGCGGATGCTGCTCGCCGCGGCCCTCGCGGCCCGCAGCCGCGCCGGGTACTACGGGGCCCGGCACCGGCGCCCCGCCGCCGCGGCCCTGGAGCCCGTCCTCGTCCAGGCGGCGCCCGGCGGCAGCAGGCTCACCGCGTTCGTCCCGGTCGCCGCGGGACGCTCGCTCGCCGTCCGCCTCCACCAGGCGCTCTACGCCTGCCGCGAGGCCATCGACTACCGGCGGGCCACCGGCGGCATGGACGCCTTCGACGGGGCGGTCGAGGCGGGCGTCAGCCACGAACTGACCGAGGCGCTGGTCGCGTTGGTGCGCGGCACGGAGGGCGCCCGGGTCGGCGTCGCCTGGGCGCCCGCCGCCGGAGTGCCCGAGGAGTGCACGGACGGGGACGCCCCCGTCGAGTTCTCACCCGGCGACCTGGACGTGCTGCGCGAGGCGGGCGCCCGCTATCTGTACGCCGAGCCCGCCGTCTCCGTCCGGATCACCGGCACCGTCGTGCGGCTGCGCAGGACAGGACCGCGCGGCGAGGGCACGGTGCGGCTGCACGTCATCGCGGGGGCCGAGGTGCCGCACGTCCGGCTGACGCTGGACGAGGAGGCGTACCGGATCGCGGGCCACGCACACCTCGTGGGCCTGCCGATCCGGGTGCACGGGCGGCTGGAGAGCCGGGGCGGATTCCGGCGGCTCACCGGCGCCACCGGCGTCGTGCCCGTCCAGGTGGAGGAGGCCGAGCGGGACCGGCTGATGAAGTCGCTCCAGGAGAACCTGGACTTCTTCGAGGAGGCCTGCGCGGGCGACGACGGGCCCTAGGGCCCGTCGTCAGCGGTGTGCGTACAGGTCTCTGAGCAGGGCGATCTCCGCTCCGTGGTGCAGCATCTCGCGGTTGATGTGCAGGACGAGCGTCGCCATCGGTTCCGTCGCGTACGGGCCCTCCGCGGGGCCGCACGGCCGGGCGAGGCCGTCCTCGTCCAGGCCGCGCACCCCGGTGATCCACCGGGCGTACGCGGCGTCCAGCCGGTCGAGGGCCTCGGCGGCCGTGCCCGGGTACACGTAGGACGCGTAGTCCACGGGCTCCGCCCCGAAGTGCGACGCGTTCCTGGCGCCCAGGACGCCGACCAGGACGTGGCCAAGACGCCAGGCGATCGTCGTGACCGGTGCGGGCACCGGCTCCGGGTACGCGAAGTCGATGGTGAGCCCGCCCGCGCCCGCCTGGACGGCGGCGGTGCCGGTGCCGCGCGGCCGGACGTTCCAGGAGCCGGGGACCGGCTCCCAGAAGTACTCGTCGTCGGTGAGGCCGGCCAGGCGCCGGCGCAGCTGGTGGTGCCAGTGCCAGTCGAGCTGGTCGGCCAGGAGCGTGTTCCACTCGAGTGCCATGGACCCATGCTGCGCCGGTTACCGGGCGGCCGCCCGGTAACCGTTTCGCGAGCGGTCCCTGTGACTCGGTACGATCGGCTTGCGCGCGTCACAGGTAATGGCGCGGCGTTCCATCTTCAGGTAGGAGAGACCGGTGTCTGACGTCCGTGTGATCATCCAACGCGATTCCGAGCGGGAAGAACGCGTGGTGACGACGGGCACTACGGCCGCCGAGCTCTTCGCCGGTGAGCGCAGCATCGTCGCCGCCCGCGTGGCCGGAGAGCTGAAGGACCTCGCCTACGAGGTCGCCGACGGCGAGACCGTCGAGCCCGTCGAGATCTCCTCCAAGGACGGTCTCGACATCCTGCGGCACTCCACCGCCCACGTCATGGCGCAGGCGGTCCAGGAGCTCTTCCCGGAGGCCAAGCTCGGCATCGGCCCGCCCATCAAGGACGGCTTCTACTACGACTTCGACGTCAAGGAGCCGTTCACCCCCGAGGACATCAAGCGCATCGAGAAGAAGATGCAGGAGATCCAGAAGCGGGGGCAGCGCTTCTCGCGCCGCGTCACCACCGACGACGACGCGCGCGTCGAGCTGGCCGACGAGCCGTACAAGCTGGAGCTCATCGGCCTCAAGGGCAATGCGGCCCAGGCCGCCGACGGCGCCGACGCCGAGGTGGGCAGCGGCGAGCTGACCATCTACGACAACCTCGACGCCAAGACCGGCGAGCTGTGCTGGAAGGACCTCTGCCGGGGCCCCCACCTGCCGACCACCCGCGTCATCCCCGCGTTCAAGCTGATGCGCTCGGCCGCCGCGTACTGGCGGGGCAGCGAGAAGAACCCGCAGCTCCAGCGGATCTACGGCACCGCCTGGCCGTCGAAGGACGAGCTGAAGGCGTACCTGGACTTCCTCGTCGAGGCCGAGAAGCGCGACCACCGCAAGCTGGGCGCCGAGCTCGACCTGTTCTCCTTCCCGGAGGAGCTGGGCCCGGGCCTCGCCGTGTTCCACCCCAAGGGCGGCGTCGTCCGCAAGGTCATGGAGGACTACTCGCGGCGCCGCCACGAGGTGTCCGGCTACGAGTTCGTCAACACCCCGCACATCTCGAAGGAGCACCTCTTCGAGACCTCGGGCCACCTGCCGCACTACGCGGAGGGCATGTTCCCGCCCATCCAGTTCGACGAGCAGAACTACCGCCTCAAGGCGATGAACTGCCCGATGCACAACCTGATCTTCAAGTCGCGCGGCCGTTCCTACCGGGAACTCCCGCTGCGCCTCTTCGAGTTCGGCACCGTGTACCGCTACGAGAAGTCGGGCGTCGTGCACGGCCTGACCCGCTCGCGCGGCTTCACGCAGGACGACTCGCACATCTACTGCACCAAGGAGCAGATGCCGCAGGAGCTCGACACGCTCCTGACCTTCGTGCTCGACCTGCTGCGCGACTACGGCCTGACCGAGTTCGAGCTGGAGCTGTCCACCCGCGACGACTCCGACAAGTTCATCGGCACCGACGAGGACTGGGCCGAGGCCACCGAGGCGCTGCGCCAGGCCGCCGAGAAGCAGAACCTGCCGCTCGTGCCCGACCCGGGCGGCGCCGCGTACTACGGCCCGAAGATCTCCGTCCAGGCCAAGGACGCGATCGGCCGCTCCTGGCAGATGTCGACCCTCCAGGTCGACTTCAACCAGCCCAAGCGGTTCGGCCTGGAGTACACGGCGGCGGACGGCTCGCGCCAGCAGCCCGTCATGCTGCACCGCGCCCTGTTCGGCTCGATCGAGCGGTTCTTCGGCGTGCTCCTGGAGCACTACGCGGGCGCCTTCCCGGCGTGGCTGGCCCCCGTCCAGGCCGTCGGCATCCCGATCGGTGACGGGCACATCCCGTACCTGGAGGAGTTCGCCGAGAAGGCGCGCGCCCAGGGCCTGCGGGTCGAGGTCGACGCGTCCTCCGACCGGATGCAGAAGAAGATCCGCAACCAGCAGAAGGCCAAGGTGCCCTTCATGGTCATCGCGGGCGACGAGGACATGAACGCGGGTTCGGTGTCCTTCCGCTACCGCGACGGCTCGCAGGAGAACGGCATCCCGGTCGACGAGGCCATCGCGAAGATCGTGAAGGTCGTCGAGGAGCGCGCGCAGGTCTGACGCTCAGTCCTTGCCGTCGGAGGCCCCCGGGGAGTTCCCCGGGGGCCTCTGCGCGTCCCCGTCGTCCTCCCGCGCGAAGACCTGCAGCAGCCACGACGAGAACGTGCCCGTGACCGCGCCGAGCAGCGCAAGCCCGCAGGCCATCACGCCCACCGCCACGAGCCGGCCGAGCGGGGTCACCGGTGCCAGGTCGCCGTATCCCACGGTCGACAGCGTCGTGCAGGTGAACCACACCGCGTCGCCGTAGGTGAGGATGTCCGCGCCCGGCGCGGTGCGCTCCTGCTGGTACAGCGCGAGCGACCCCGCGAAGCCGAGCAGCGTCACCGAGACGCCCGCGTACGTGATCACCCGTGCGTGCAGCGCGAGCCGCGGCCGCTCGTGGTGGCGCTGCACCGTCTCGTAGGCCTGCACGATCCGCACCGGACGCAGCAGCGGCAGCAGCAGGACCACCGTGTCCAGCCAGTGGGTGCGCAGGAAGCGGGGCAGGCGCTGCCCGCTCAGCCGCAGGCGCACCACGTAGTCCACGAGGAACACCAGCCACGTCACGAGCGTCACCGCCAGACACACGTCGCGGACCGGTCCCGGCAGCCCGTGCCCGAGGACCCTGATCGCGTACGAGGAGAGGTAGAGCAGGGAGGCCACCGCGAGGACGGCGCCGTTGTGCCGCTCCCAGCGGGCGAGGGGACTGTCGGTCATCCGGACAGCATCGCGTGCCCGGGACCGGGGCGGCACCCGCCGACACGCCCTGCCGAGGTGACGCCATATGCTGCACTTCATGACGAGTGAGCCGGAGCAGCAGATCGGTCCCGTGGGAGAGCCGGACGGATTCGGGCGTCTGTGGACCCCGCACCGCATCGCCTACATCCAGGGCGAGGGCAAACCGACCGGCCCCGGAGCCGACGACGGCTGTCCCTTCTGCGCCGCTCCCGCCAAGTCCGACGAGGACGCGCTGATCGTGGCGCGCGGCGAGCACGTCTTCGCGATCCTGAACCTGTACCCGTACAACGGCGGGCACATGATGGTGCTGCCCTACCGGCACGTCGCCGACTACACCGACCTCGACGAGGCCGAGACCGTCGAGCTCGCGGACTTCACCAAGCGCGCGATGACCGCGCTGCGCTCCGCGTCGGGCGCCCACGGCTTCAACATCGGGATGAACCAGGGAGCGGTGGCCGGCGCCGGCATCGCGGCCCATCTGCACCAGCACATCGTCCCGCGCTGGGGCGGCGACACGAACTTCATGCCGGTCACCGGCCACACGAAGGTGCTGCCGCAGCTGCTCGGCGACACCCGCACGGTGCTGGCGAAGGCGTGGCCGAGCGCCTGAGCGGGCTCAGGCGATCCAGTGGGTCCGTCGGTCGGTGACCGGCGGACCCGGCTCGTCGGCGACCGCGCGGGCCATCCGGTGGACCGCCTCGGTGAGGGTCTGCGGCGGCAGCGTGTACGGGATGCGCAGCCGGTTCTCGAACAGGCCGGGGTCCGCGCCGAAGTAGCCGCCGCCCTCGACGCGGACCCCGTGGCCGAGCGCGCGCTCGGCCAGTGACGTCGCGATCGGGGCGCCCAGGTCCACCCAGAGGGAGAGGCCGCCGGCCGGGGTCCGCCAGGTCCAGTGCGGCAGATGCTGCCGCAGCGCCGCGGTGAGCGCGTCGCGTCCGGCGCGCAGTTCGGCCAGCCGGTCCCGCAGGAGGGCGTCGGTCCCGGCCAGCAGATCGAGCGCCAGCAACTGGTCCACCACCGAGCCGCCCATGTCGGTGGCCACCCGCTGCGCCGCGAGCTCCGTGACGAGCCGGGCCGGGGCCCGCAGCCAGCCGACGCGCAGACCCGCCCAGTGCGTCTTGCTCATCGAACCGATGGTGACGACCTGCCCGGACTCGCCGTGCGCGGCGAACGGCACCGGCGCGGGCCCGTCCAGGGCGAGATCGGCGAGGGTCTCGTCGATCACCAGCCAGGTGCCGGAGCGGCTCGCCGTGCGCAGCAGCCGGGACCGGTCCGCCGCGGGCAGCACGCGGCCCGTCGGGTTCTGGAAGTCCGGGATGAGATAGCCGAGCCGGGGCACGGAACGGCGCAGCGTGGACTCGACGATCCCGACGTCCCAGCCCGGCCCGTCGTCCGTCACGGGCACGGACACCGTGCGCAGCCGGGCGCGGCGCATCGCCTCCAGCGCGTTCGGGTACGACGGGTTCTCGACCATGATCCGGTCACCGGGGCGGGCGAGCAGCGCGAGGACCAGGCTCAGCGCGTGCTGGGCGCCGGCCGTCACCAGGATCTGCTCGGGCGTCGTGGCGAGTCCCCGCGCCGTGCACCGCTCGGCGACGGCGGCCCTCAACTCCGGGAGCCCGTACGGGTGGTAGCCGGTGGAGTGCGCGTGCCCGGCCACGTCCTCGGTGATCCGGGCGAGGGCGTCGGTGAGCGTCCGACTGGGCAGTACGGGCGCCGCCCTGGCCAGGTCGATCGCGGTGTCCGCCGGGCCGAGCAGCCGGCTGACGCCCTTGGCGGGGCGGCCCTCGGGCAGGGACGTCCAGGTGCCCGAGCCCTGCCGGCTGTGCGCGTAGCCGTTCGCGCGCAGCAGGTCGTACAGCGCGGTCACCGTCGTCCTGCTGGTGCCGAGCGCGCCGGCCAGCTCCCGCTCGGCGGGCAGCCGCACGTGCAGCGCGAGCCGGCCGTCGAGGATCAACTCGCCGATGGCGCGCGCCAGATGCCGGTACGCGGGCCGGGCCTGCGCCGGGTCGGGGAGCATCGCGGCGAGCTGCCGGCCGCCCACGGTGCGCGGGGTCCTGTCGTGCCGGCCCGCGGCGGCCTCGACCACACCATTCTCCTGGGATTGGCTCTGCTTTCCGGGCCGGTCAATCTACAGAGTGGCGGCATTGGCCCCGAAGGCGCCCCCGAGGCGCCCTCCCAGGGCGCTGCCCGTCCCCGTGGAGAACCCGGAGAACCCCGGATGCCCCTCTCGTACGTCCCCCTGCGCGAGCGTCCCGCCCGCCGTCTGCCCCAACTCCTCGTCGGCCTCTTCCTGTACGGGGCCAGTCTCGCCCTGATGGTCCGCGCCGGTCTCGGCCTCAGCCCCTGGAGCGTCCTGAACGAGGGGCTCGCCCGCCACACCTCGCTCAGCTTCGGCACGCTCACGACGCTGGTCGGGGCGGCCGTCCTGCTGCTGTGGATCCCGCTGCGCCAGCGGCCGACGCTTGGCACCCTCGCCAACATCCTCGTGGTGGGCTGGTCCTCGGACCTCGGACTGTGGCTGCTGCCGACCGGGCTCGCGTGGCCGGTGCGGGCCGCGCTGCTCGGCGCGGGCGTCCTTCTCAACGGCCTCTCGATCGCCGTCTACGTCGGCGCCCGCTGCGGCCCGGGACCGCGCGACGGCCTGATGACCGGGCTCACCGCCGCGACGGGCCGCTCCCTGCGCGTGGTCCGCACCGCCATCGAACTCACCGTCCTCGCCGCCGGCTGGCTGCTCGGCGGGGGAGTGGGCGTCGGTACGGTGCTGTACGCCCTGACGGTGGGGTCGGTGACACAGCTCTGCCTGCCGTGGTTCGGCTACCGCAGCGCGTCCGACCCGCAGACCGCGCCTACGCGTCGTACACGTCCGCCTTCCGCGGCGTGGGGTCCTGGACCAGTCCGCTGAGCACGCCCGAGCGGTTGCCGAACTTCTCCGTGTCCACGCCGTGGTCCTTGAGGACCTTGATGGCCGCCGCGTGGACCACGCGCAGCACCGGCGTCGCCGTCCGCAGGGCGTCGTCCGCCATGAAGCGGTGCCGCCACGGCTGGTCGGCCCACGCGTGACGCAGTCCGAAGGGCTCGGGGAGCACCAGCTTGCCGCCCTTGGCGTCGAGGTACGACCGGCCCATGCCGAACATGGTCAGGGGCGCCCGCAACGCCAGGCGGACCGCCTCGTCCGCATTGACCAGCGGCAGCGTCTTCGTCGTGGTCTCCCAGGTCGCGAGGGGCTTGGAGACCTCCTTCGTGCGCGGCTCGGGCTTCGAGGTGAACAGCGAGTTCACCGGGCCCAGCGCATGCCCCGTCACCTCGATGCGCAGGGTCTCGTGCAGCACGGTCACCGTGATCAGCATGGTGATCACCAACTGACCGTCCCAGAGGGTGAACTGGACGCCCAGGTAGTGGCGGTCGCCGCTGCCGAACTGCTGCTCGTTGCAGATCCGCTCCACCTCGTGCGGCCTGATCCGGTACGCGTCGACGTCCTCGCCCGTCGGCCGGGCGACCGCCTTGGCGTTCTCCCCGATCGGCGTCACTATCCAGTGGTCCACCATCGGCTTGGGGAACCCGCCCGTGTGCAGCGGGCCGCGCTCCAGCATCCGCAACTGGTCCTGGATCGCCCGTATCACGGTCCAGCTGCGGAACGGGTGGATGTCCTTGCCCTCCTCGCTCGACACGAGGTCCTCGGCGAGCTGCCAGCTGCCCCACCGCGTGCCCAGGCCCAGGATGCCCTTGGGGCCCGCGTAGAACACCGAGTTCGACTGCTGCTCGGAACTCAGCCTGGCCAGGTTCTGCCGCAGTTGCTCGGCCGCGGTCTCGCCGGGGCTGCCGGGGACCGCCTCGGGGATCTTCGCGCCGACCCCGCCGCCCGACAGCAGGGCCGACCAGCGGTCCCGCAGGTCGGCGGCCGTGCGCAGGCAGATCTGCCGGGCCCAGACACCGCCGATCAGCGGAGCCACGAAGGCGGCCCGCAGGTACCAGGCCCAGCCGCCGGTGAGCGGCATCTTGATCAGGCCGACGGCGATGGCCACGGCGGCGACGCAGATGATCGCCGTCGCCAGCGCGGCCGTCCTGCGGGCTTCGCGCTCCACCTTCCGTGCCGCGCTCTGCTCCGCGGCCGGCTTGTTCTTCTCCAGCGCCTCGGCCGCCAGCTTGTCCGCGGCGGCCACCTTGTTGTTGTTCCTGCGGCGGACCTCGAAAGCGGTCACCCAGAAGATGAACCCGGGCAGGAAGAGCACGCCGAACACCAGGGTGATGACCGAGAGCATGCTGTCGCGCTGCCGGCGGATCCGGCTGGCCGCCAGGCAGTGCTCCACCACGACCTGCGGCTCGGTGCCGAAGGACTGGATCAGCGGCTTGCGCCCGGCGTCCAGCATGCGGTGCTGCACCGCCTGGGAGAACGCCTCACCCAGATTCGGCGCGAGGAGCGCCCACTTCGGCTCCTTGACCTCGGACTTGTGCCATTCGTTGTTGGCGTCCTGGATCTTGATCGCGGGGTCGTCCCGGTACGCGGCCGAGGCGATGGCGAAGGTCGCCGCGGTCTGTCCCGCGGAACCGTGCAGCGGAACCTGGGCCCCGGGCCTGAAATCGAATGCATCGTCCGCCACTGCCGCCCCCATCGCCGCGCGAAGTCGCTGCTGCGGCTTTTCCCGACTTCCCTGCCCCGCACACCTGTTGATCAGCGACACGTCCTGATCGCGTTGATCGTCGACCAGCGTAACGGCCGCCACCGACATCCGTCCGGGCAAGCCGGATGTCGGTGGCCCCGGACCCCCGGGAAGCCGTCAACTAGGCGGAATCCTGGGCCTGTTCGCGGATCCGCTCGCTGAGCTGGGCCGGCATCGGCTCGTGCCGCGCGTACCTGCGGCCGAACCGGGCCGTGCCGTGCGAGAGCGAGCGCAGGTCCACCGCGTACCGGCCGATCTCGATCTCCGGCACCTCGGCCCGCACCAACGTCCGCCCGCCCGGCGCCTGCTCGGTGCCGACGACCCGGCCGCGCCGCCCCGACAGATCGCTCATCACGGCGCCCACGTAGTCGTCACCGACGAGGATCTGCACCTCGGCCACCGGTTCCAGGAGATGGATCCGGGCGTCGGCCGCGGCCTCCCGCAGCGCCAGCGCGCCCGCCGTCTGGAACGCGGCGTCCGAGGAGTCCACCGAGTGCGCCTTGCCGTCGAGCAGCGTCACCCGCACGTCGATGAGCGGATAGCCCGCCGCGACCCCCTTCGCCGCCTGCGCCCGCACGCCCTTCTCCACGGACGGGATGAACTGCCGGGGCACCGCGCCGCCGACGACCTTGTCCACGAACTCGATGCCCGAGCCGCCGGGCAGCGGCTCCACCTCGATCTCGCAGATCGCGTACTGCCCGTGCCCGCCGGACTGCTTCACATGGCGGCCGCGCCCCGCCGACCTGTTCGCGAACGTCTCCCGGAGGGAGACCTTGTGCGCGACGACGTCGACCTGCACCCCGTAACGGCTGCGCAGCCGTTCGAGCGCCACGTCCGCGTGGGCCTCGCCCAGACACCACAGGACCAGCTGGTGCGTGTCCTGGTTCTGTTCGAGCCGCATGGTCGGGTCCTCCGCGACCAGGCGGGACAGGCCCTGCGACAGCTTGTCCTCGTCGGCCTTGCTGTGCGCCTGGATGGCCAGCGGCAGCAGCGGGTCCGGCATGTCCCACGGCGCCATGAGGAGCGGATCGTCCTTGGCCGAGAGCGTGTCGCCGGTCTCCGCCCGGTTCAGCTTCGCCACGCACGCCAGATCACCGGCGATGCAGTGCGTGAGGGTGCGCTGCTGCTTGCCGAACGGCGCCGACAGCGCGCCGATCCGCTCGTCCGCCTCGTGCAGGGCACGGTCCTCGTGCACGTGGTCCGCGAGCCCGTGCCCGGACACGTGCACCGTCTCGTCCGGGCGCAGGGTGCCGGAGAAGACCCGGACCAGGGAGACCCGGCCCACGTACGGGTCGGACGCCGTCTTCACGACCTCCGCCACCAGCGGCCCGGCGGGATCGCAGGCGTCGACCGCCCGCTCCCGCCCGTCGGGAGTGCGCACCGTCGGCGCCTCCCGCTCCAGCGGGGTCGGGAAGCCGCCCGTGACCAGCTCCAGGAGCTCCACGGTGCCGATGCCCTGGCGGGCGCCCTCCGCGGCCGGGGCCGCGGCGAGCACCGGATGGAAGACGCCGCGTGCGACGGCCCGCTCCAGGTCGTCGACGAGCGTCTTGAAGTCGATGTCCTCGCCGCCCAGATAGCGGTCCATGAGGGTCTCGTCCTCGCTCTCGGCGATGATCCCCTCGATCAGCCGGTTCCGTGCCTCCTCGATCAGGGGCCGCTGCTCGGTGCCCGGCTCGGACTCCTTGCGTTCGCCCGACGCGTAGTCGAACAGGCGCTGCGAGAGCAGGCCGATCAGCCCGGTCACGGGCGCGTGCCCGTCGGGTGCCTGCGCGCCGTGCAGCGGCAGGTACAGCGGGAGCACGGCGTCGGGGTCGTCGCCGCCGAAGACCTCCGCGCAGCTGCGCGTCATCTCCTCGAAGTCGGCCCGTGCCGCCTCCAGGTGCGTGATCACGATGGCGCGCGGCATGCCGACCGCCGCGCACTCCTCCCAGACCATGCGGGTCGCACCGGTCAGGGTCTCCGGTCCGTCCGCCGCCGAGACGACGAAGAGGGCCGCGTCCGCGGCACGCAGACCGGCCCTCAACTCCCCGACGAAATCCGCGTAGCCGGGGGTGTCCAGAAGATTGATCTTGAACCCGCCCCATTCCACGGGGACGAGCGAGAGCTGGACCGAGCGTTGCTGGCGATGCTCGATCTCGTCGTAGTCGGAGACGCTCGTGCCGTCCTCGACCCGACCCGCCCTGTTCACCGCCCCCGCGGTCAGCGCGAGGGCCTCCACCAGAGTCGTCTTGCCCGATCCGCTGTGGCCGACCAGCACCACATTCCGTACGGACGCGGGATGGTCGGCCGCTGCTGCCCTGCCGGCGGCCCCGGGGTGTCCGTTGGCCTTGTCGCCCATGCCTTGCCTCCCGGTTGTTCCACGGTGAGGTGGTCCTTGAGGCGCGGACACGCGAACCCGCGTGCGGAGGCGGCTTCGGCGACGCCCGCGGTGCCTTCGAGCTTTCCACTCGGGTCACTGTGCGTCCATACGTCGTACGCGATCGCACGCGCGCGTGGTGGCCCGGCGGCCGATCCCGTGCGCGCGTGGCTACGATGGGCCAGCCGGTGGCCAGAGGGGCCGCCAGGCACCGACCCTCGGGAAGGCCATGCTGAACAAGTACGCGCGTGCATTCTTCACGCGTGTCCTCACACCGTTCGCCGCGTTTCTCATCCGTCGCGGGGTCAGCCCCGACACGGTCACGCTCCTCGGCACCGCCGGAGTCGTGGCGGGAGCGCTGGTCTTCTTCCCGCGCGGAGAGTTCTTCTGGGGCACCGTCGTCATCACGCTGTTCGTCTTCTCGGACCTCGTGGACGGCAACATGGCGCGCCAGCTCGGCCGCTCCAGCCGCTGGGGCGCCTTCCTGGACTCCACGCTCGACCGGGTCGCCGACAGCGCGATCTTCGGCGGCCTGGCGCTCTGGTACGCGGGCGGCGGCGACGACAACGTCCTGTGCGCCGTGTCGATCTTCTGCCTCGCCAGCGGCCAGGTCGTGTCGTACACGAAGGCACGTGGAGAATCGATCGGCCTGCCCGTCGCGGTGAACGGCCTGGTGGAGCGCGCCGAACGGCTGGTGATCACGCTCGTCGCCGCCGGCTTCGCCGGTCTGCACAAGTTCGGCGTGCCCGGCATCCAGTACCTGCTGCCGGTCGCGCTGTGGATCGTCGCCGTCGGCAGCCTCGTCACGCTGATCCAGCGCGTGGTGACGGTGCGCCGGGAGTCCGCGGAGGCGGAGGCCGCCGTGGCCCGGGAGGAGGCCGCCTCGTGAGCGGCGCGCAGGACCGGGTGACGGACGCGCTCTACGGGCTCGGCTGGGCCACCGTCAAGAAGCTCCCCGAACCGGTCGCGGCCCGCCTGGGGCGCACCATCGCGGACGCCGCCTGGAAGAAGCGCGGCAAGGGCGTCCTGCGCCTGGAGTCGAACCTCGCGCGCGTGGTGCCCGACGCCACGCCCGAGCGCCTCAAGGAGCTGTCCCGGGCCGGCATGCGCTCGTACCTGCGCTACTGGATGGAGTCCTTCCGGCTCCCCGCCTGGAGCAAGGAGCGCATCAGGGAGGGCTTCACGCCCAAGGACCTGCACCACCTGACCGACGCCCTGGACTCCGGCAAGGGCGTCGTCCTGGCCCTGCCGCACATGGGCAACTACGACCTCGCGGGCGCCTGGGTCACCACCAAGCTGGAGACCCCGTTCACGACCGTCGCGGAGCGGCTCAAGCCCGAGACCCTGTACGACCGCTTCGTCGCCTACCGCGAGGGCCTCGGCATGGAGGTGCTGCCGCACACGGGCGGTTCCGCCTTCGGGACGCTGGCCAGGCGGCTGCGGGCCGGGGGCCTGGTGTGCCTGGTGGCGGACCGGGACCTGTCCTCGTCGGGCGTCGAGGTGAAGTTCTTCGGCGAGACGACCCGGATGCCTGCCGGACCCTCGATGCTCGCCCAGCAGACCGGCGCGCTGCTGCTGCCGGTCACCCTCTGGTACGACTCGTCCTCGATAATGCGGGGCCGCGTGCACCCGCCCGTCGACGTGCCGGAGACAGGCACCCGGGCCGAAAAGACGTCTGTGATGACGCAGGCGCTGGCCGATGCCTTCGCCACGGGAATCGCCGACCATCCGGAGGACTGGCACATGCTGCAGCGCTTGTGGCTCTCCGACCTGGAGAACTTTGAGGAGCGGCCGGCGTGAGGATCGGAATCGTCTGCCCGTACTCGTGGGACGTGCCGGGCGGCGTCCAGTTTCACATCCGCGATCTGGCGGAGCATCTCATCGCCCTGGGGCACGAGGTCTCCGTCCTCGCCCCGGCGGACGACGAGACCCCCCTGCCGCCGTACGTCGTGTCGGCGGGCCGGGCCGTTCCCGTTCCGTACAACGGCTCGGTGGCACGGCTCAACTTCGGGTTCCTGAGCGCCGCCCGGGTACGGCGTTGGCTGCACGACGGCACGTTCGACGTGATCCACATCCACGAGCCGGCCTCGCCGTCGCTCGGTCTGCTGGCGTGCTGGGCGGCGCAGGGCCCGATCGTCGCCACGTTCCACACGTCGAACCCGCGCTCCCGCGCCATGATCGCCGCGTACCCGATCCTGCAGCCCGCCCTGGAGAAGATCAGCGCGCGCATCGCGGTGAGCGAGTACGCGCGCCGCACGCTGGTCGAGCACCTCGGCGGCGACGCGGTCGTCATCCCGAACGGCGTCGACGTGGACTTCTTCGCCCGCGCCGAGCCCAAGCCCGAGTGGCAGGGGGACACCCTCGGCTTCATCGGGCGCATCGACGAGCCCCGCAAGGGCCTGCCCGTCCTCATGAAGGCGCTGCCGAAGATCCTCGCCGAGCGGCCGCAGACCCGGCTCCTGGTCGCGGGCCGCGGCGACGAGGAGGAGGCCGTCGAGTCGCTGCCGAAGGAGATGCGCGAGCGCGTCGAGTTCCTCGGCATGGTCAGCGACGAGGACAAGGCGCGCCTGCTGGCCAGCGTCGACGTGTACGTCGCGCCGAACACGGGCGGCGAGAGCTTCGGCATCATCCTGGTCGAGGCGATGTCGGCGGGCGCCCCGGTGCTCGCCTCCGACCTCGACGCCTTCGCGCAGGTCCTGGACCAGGGCGCGGCGGGCGAACTCTTCACGAACGAGGACGCGGACACCCTGGCCGTCGCCGCGCTGCGCCTGCTCGGCGACCCCGAGCGCCGCGCGGAACTGCGCGAGCGCGGCAGCAAGCACGTGCGCCGCTTCGACTGGTCGACGGTGGGCGCGGACATCCTCTCGGTCTACGAGACGGTGACGCAGGGCGCGGCCGCGGTCGCGGCGGACGAGCGGACGGGGCTCAGGGCCCGGTTCGGGCTGGCCAGGGACTGATCCGGCGGGGCGGGCGCGGCCGGTGGGCGGCGCCGGAAAGTGACCGGTCCGCCCGACGGTAACGTTGCGGCCCGTGACCGTCACCCTGATCTGGATCGCCGTAGCCCTCTTCGCGATCGGCCTCTACCTGAGCTGGACCGCGGGCCGTCTCGACCGCCTGCACGCCCGTATCGACGCGGCCCGCGCCGCCCTCGACGCCCAGCTCCTGCGGCGCGCCTCCGTGGCACAGGAACTGGCCACGTCGGGAGTCCTCGACCCGGCCGCGTCGATCGTCCTGTACGAGGCCGCCCACGCCGCGCGGCAGGCCGAGGAGGAGCAGCGCGAGGTCGCCGAGAGCGAGCTCAGCCAGGCGCTCAGGGCGATCTTCAGCGAGACCGACCAGGTGGAGGCAGTCCGGGAGGCCCCCGGCGGCGAGGAGGCCGCGGAGGAGCTCGCCCAGGCCGTCCGCCGCGTTCCCATGGCCCGCCGCTTCCACAACGACGCCGTCCGCGCGGCCCGCGCCCTGCGGCGGCACCGCAAGGTCCGCTGGTTCCGGCTCGCCGGTCACGCGCCGTTCCCGCTGGCGTTCGAGATGGACGACGAGCCGCCGACGGCGCTGGCCGACCGCGCCACCGCGTAGCGCGCGGGCCAAAAGGAGCCACCGGCTGTCCATTGGCCCTTGTAGTGGCCTGGTCCACAGGAGTTTCCTCGGTGCTGCAAGAAGCCTTCTTCATCGAGTGAGGTCACCCGTGTCCACCAGCACCCCGCAGTCCACCGCCTCCGCCGAGGCTCCCGCCACCGGTACCGCGCGCGTCAAGCGCGGTATGGCCGAGCAGCTCAAGGGCGGCGTCATCATGGACGTCGTCAACGCCGAGCAGGCGAAGATCGCCGAGGACGCCGGAGCCGTCGCCGTCATGGCCCTGGAGCGGGTGCCCGCCGACATCCGCAAGGACGGCGGCGTGGCCCGCATGTCGGACCCGAACATGATCGAAGAGATCATCGAGGCCGTCTCCATCCCGGTCATGGCCAAGTCCCGCATCGGCCACTTCGTCGAGGCCCAGGTGCTCCAGTCCCTCGGCGTCGACTACATCGACGAGTCCGAGGTCCTCACCCCGGCCGACGAGGTCAACCACAGCGACAAGTTCGCGTTCACGACCCCGTTCGTCTGTGGCGCCACGAACCTGGGCGAGGCCCTGCGCCGCATCGCCGAGGGCGCCGCGATGATCCGCTCCAAGGGCGAGGCCGGCACCGGCAACGTCGTGGAGGCGGTCCGCCACCTGCGCCAGATCAAGAACGAGATCGCCAAGCTGCGCGGCTTCGACAACAACGAGCTGTACGCCGCCGCCAAGGAGCTGCGCGCCCCGTACGAGCTGGTCAAGGAGGTCTCCGAGCTGGGCAAGCTGCCGGTGGTCCTCTTCTCCGCGGGCGGCGTCGCCACCCCGGCCGACGCCGCGCTGATGCGTCAGCTCGGCGCCGAGGGCGTCTTCGTCGGCTCCGGCATCTTCAAGTCCGGCGACCCGGCCAAGCGCGCCGCCGCCATCGTGAAGGCCACCACCTTCTACGACGACCCCAAGATCATCGCGGACGCGTCCCGCAACCTCGGCGAGGCCATGGTCGGCATCAACTGCGACACCCTGCCCGAGACCGAGCGCTACGCGAACCGGGGCTGGTAATCCCCCCATGGGCACCTCCAGCACCCCCGTGATCGGCGTCCTCGCCCTGCAGGGCGACGTACGGGAGCACCTCATCGCCCTGGCCACGGCCGACGCCGTGGCCAGGCCGGTGCGGCGCCCCGAAGAACTGGCCGAGGTCGACGGCCTGGTCATCCCCGGCGGCGAGTCGACCACCATCTCCAAACTGGCCCACCTCTTCGGCCTGATGGAGCCCCTCCGCGCGCGCGTACGCGCGGGCATGCCCGTCTACGGGACGTGCGCCGGCCTGATCCTGCTCGCCGACAAGATCCTCGACCCGCGCTCGGGCCAGGAGACCATCGGCGGCATCGACATGATCGTGCGCCGCAACGCCTTCGGGCGGCAGAACGAATCCTTCGAAGCGGCGGTCGACGTGCGGGGCGTCGAGGGCGATCCTGTAGAGGGCGTCTTCATCCGCGCCCCCTGGGTGGAGTCCGTGGGTGCCTCCGTGGAGGTGCTCGCCGAGCACGAGGGGCACATCGTCGCCGTACGTCAGGGCCACGTCCTCGCGACGTCCTTCCACCCCGAGCTCACCGGCGACCACCGGCTCCACGGGCTGTTCGTGGACATGGTGCGGGCGAAGGACGCGCCGGGTTCCTTGTAGGATCTCTGGCGTTCGTTAAAGAGGTTGTTTACGCGAAGGAGACAGGCAGATGTCCGGCCACTCTAAATGGGCTACGACGAAGCACAAGAAGGCCGTGATCGACGCCAAGCGCGGCAAGCTCTTCGCGAAGATGATCAAGAACATCGAGGTCGCGGCCCGCACGGGCGGCGCCGACGTGTCCGGCAACCCGACCCTCTTCGACGCCATCCAGAAGGCCAAGAAGAGCTCGGTCCCGAACAAGAACATCGACTCCGCCGTCAAGCGTGGTGCCGGTCTCGAGGCCGGTGGCGCCGACTACGAGACGATCATGTACGAGGGCTACGGTCCGAACGGTGTCGCGGTGCTCATCGAGTGCCTCACGGACAACCGCAACCGCGCCGCCTCCGACGTGCGCGTCGCCATGACCCGCAACGGCGGCAACATGGCGGACCCGGGCTCCGTCTCGTACCTGTTCAACCGCAAGGGCGTCGTCGTGCTCCCCAAGGCCGAGCTCTCCGAGGACGACGTCCTGGAGACGGTCCTCGAAGCGGGCGCCGAGGAGGTCAACGACCTCGGTGAGTCCTTCGAGATCATCTCCGAGGCCACCGACATGGTCGCGGTCCGCACCGCGCTCCAGGAGGCCGGCATCGACTACGACTCGGCCGAGTCCAACTTCGTCCCGACCATGCAGGTCGAGCTGGACGAGGAGGGCGCGCGCAAGATCTTCAAGCTGATCGACGCCCTCGAGGACAGCGACGACGTGCAGAACGTCTTCGCGAACTTCGACGTCTCCGACGAGGTCATGGAGAAGGTCGACGCCTGACCCGGCATCAGCGGCGGGCCGACGGGACACACCCCGTCGGCCCGCCGCTTTGTCAGTGGCACCCGATAGCCTGCACAAACAGGCGATCGATAGGGGGGGCAGGCGTGCGCGTTCTCGGGGTGGACCCGGGTCTCACCCGGTGCGGTGTCGGCGTGGTGGAGGGAGTCGCGGGGCGGCCTCTGACCATGCGCGGCGTCGGGGTCGTACGGACCCCGCCGGACGCGGAGTTGGGCCTGCGCCTCGTCGCCATCGAGCAGGGCATCGAGCAGTGGCTCGACGAGCACGAGCCCGAAGTCCTCGCCGTGGAGCGGGTGTTCAGCCAGCACAATGTGCGTACGGTGATGGGCACCGCCCAGGCGAGCGCCGTCGCCATGCTGTGCGCGTCGCGCCGCGGCATCCCCGTCGCGCTGCACACGCCCAGCGAGGTCAAGGCAGCCGTCACCGGCAGCGGCCGCGCCGACAAGGCACAGGTGGGCGCCATGGTGACCCGGCTGCTGCGGCTCGACGCGCCACCCAAGCCGGCCGACGCCGCCGACGCGCTCGCCCTCGCCATCTGCCACATCTGGCGAGCCCCCGCGAAGAACAGACTCCAGCAAGCCGTGGCGCTGCACACAGCCAAAGCAGCGACCGCGTCGAACGCACTGAAAGGCCGTACCGCATGATCGCCTTCGTCAGCGGCTCCGTCGCCGCCCTCGCCCCCGACGCCGCGGTGGTCGAGGTCGGCGGCATCGGCATGGCCGTCCAGTGCACACCGAACACGCTGTCCACGCTCCGCCTCGGCCAGCAGGCCAAGCTCGCCACCTCCCTCGTCGTCCGGGAGGACTCGCTCACCCTGTACGGCTTCGCCGACGACGACGAGCGGCAGACCTTCGAGCTGCTGCAGACCGCGAGCGGCGTCGGGCCGCGCCTCGCCCAGGCCATGCTCGCCGTGCACAGCCCCGACGGACTGCGCAGGGCCGTCGCCACCGCCGACGAGAAGGCGCTCACCGCCGTCCCCGGCATCGGCAAGAAGGGCGCCCAGAAGCTCCTCCTGGAGCTCAAGGACCGGCTCGGCGAGCCGCTCGGCACGGGCGGCCCCGCCATCGGTACCCCCGTCACCACCGGCTGGCGCGAGCAGCTGCACGCCGCGCTCATCGGACTCGGCTACGCGACCCGCGAGGCCGACGAGGCGGTCGGCGCGGTCGCCCCGCAGGCCGAGGCCATGGAGGGCACCCCGCAGGTCGGCCAGCTCCTCAAGGCGGCGCTGCAGACCCTGAACCGCACGCGCTAGCCGACCCGCCCGCCCCCCGATCCCGTAGATCCCCGTAACGCGAGGCACACCACATGAACTGGGACGAGACCACCGACGACGCGGCCGACCCGCAGGCCGACCGGCTCGTCGGTGCGTCCGCCGACCGGGAGGACCAGGCCGTCGAGGCGGCGCTGCGCCCCAAGGACCTGGGCGAGTTCATCGGCCAGGAGAAGGTCAGGGAGCAGCTCGACCTCGTGCTCCGCGCCGCCCGCGCGCGCGGCGCCACCGCCGACCACGTCCTGCTCTCCGGCGCCCCCGGCCTCGGCAAGACGACGCTCTCCATGATCATCGCGGCGGAGATGGCCGCCCCCATCCGCATCACCTCAGGGCCCGCCATCCAGCACGCGGGCGACCTGGCCGCGATCCTCTCCTCCCTCCAGGAGGGCGAGGTCCTCTTCCTCGACGAGATCCACCGGATGTCCCGGCCCGCCGAGGAGATGCTCTACATGGCGATGGAGGACTTCCGCGTCGACGTCATCGTCGGCAAGGGCCCCGGCGCCACCGCCATCCCGCTCGAACTGCCGCCGTTCACCCTCGTCGGCGCGACGACGCGCGCGGGCCTGCTGCCGCCGCCGCTGCGCGACCGCTTCGGCTTCACCGCGCACATGGAGTTCTATGAGCCGGCCGAGCTGGAGCGGGTGATCCACCGCTCGGCGAGCCTGCTCGACGTGGAGATCGACACCGCCGGAGCCGCCGAGATCTCCGGCCGCTCCCGCGGCACCCCGCGCATCGCGAACCGCCTGCTGCGCCGCGTCCGTGACTACGCCCAGGTCAAGGCCGACGGCCACATCACCCGGGACATCGCCGCGGCCGCGCTCGGCGTGTACGAGGTGGACGGCCGCGGCCTCGACCGCCTGGACCGGGCGGTCCTCGAGGCCCTGCTCAAGCTGTTCGGCGGCGGTCCCGTCGGTCTGTCCACCCTCGCGGTGGCGGTGGGGGAGGAGCGCGAGACGGTGGAGGAGGTGGCCGAGCCCTTCCTCGTCAGGGAGGGACTGCTGGCGCGTACTCCCCGTGGTCGCGTCGCCACTCCGGCCGCCTGGGCCCACCTCGGACTCACGCCGCCCCAGGGGAGAACGGGCGCAAGCGGACAACAGGACCTGTTCGGGGCGTGACGGCGAGGGGACTCGCGGGCCGTGGAACCCCGGTGCCATGCTGAGCGTTGTTCCCAGATGGCGGACTCGCTTAGACTCCGCCGACGTCGTCCATAGCTTTTCCCGGACGACGGTCGACCCCCGAACCCAACAAGGCCGCTCTTTTGTGCGGTCGTATGAAGGAAGTTCCCACCCGTGAGTCTCGTGACCCTCCTCCCGTTCATCGTGCTCATCGGGGCCATGTTCCTGATGACCCGGTCTGCCAAGAAGAAGCAGCAGCAGGCCGCCACGATGCGTAATGAAATGCAGCCCGGTTCCGGCGTCCGGACGATCGGGGGCATGTACGCCACGGTCAAGGAGGTCCACGACGACGCCGTCCTCCTCGACGCGGGCCCCGGCGTCCACCTGATGTTCGCGAAGAACGCGATCGGCGCCGTGCTCTCCGACGACGAGTACAACCGCATCGTCCACGGCGAGGAGTCCGGCGACGACGAGCTGACGGACGGCGCCATCGTGCCGGACGACGCGTCCTCCCTCACCGAGACCGACGAGACCGCCGCCGACGACTCGCGCATCGACCTCGGCAAGAAGGACGAGGCCGATGAGGCCGCCGCGGCCGCCGAGGCCCCCAAGGCCGATGACGCGGAGCCGAAGAAGACCGACGGCGAGTCCGACGCGAAGTAGTCACGACCACCGCCGCGGGGCGTGCCGCTTGCGCCCCGCGGTCCTGGTTCGTGCGTGACCCGCGCGGATTCTCGACCATTTCATGGCCGCCCGAGCACGAACCCCGATGCCGGGCGGATGGAGAGGGAGTACGAGAAGGTGGCCACACCTAAAAAGAGCCGAGGGGCAGGTGCCCAGAGCAAGCCGGGCCGTGCTCTGAGCCTCATCGTGATCATCATGGTGGCGCTCGTCGGTGGGATGTTCATCTCCGGGACGTTCACGCCCCGACTCGGCATCGATCTCGCGGGAGGCACCAGCATCACGCTGGAGGCCAAGAACGAGCCGGGCAAGCCCAACGCGATCAACAAGACCAACATGGACACGGCGGCGGACATCATCAACCGCCGTGTCAACGGCATGGGTGTCTCCGAGGCCGAGGTCCAGACGCAGGGCAACAACAACATCATCGTCAACATCCCCCGGGGTACGAACGAGAAGCAGGCCCGCGAGCAGGTCGGTACGACCGCGCAGCTCTACTTCCGCCCCGTCCTGACGGTGGCCGCCGGCGCTCCGACCGGGGACTCCTCCGCGAGCCCGTCGCCGAGCGCCTCCTCCAGCGGCAAGGCCACGGACAAGGCGACCGACGGCTCCAGCGAGAAGGCGACCGACACGTCGTCCGCGACGCCGTCCGCCACCGCCACCTCCCAGGGCCGCGCCGTCACCGACGCTCTGAAGGCCGACTCGTCGCCGAGCGCCTCCGCCTCGGCGAGCGACAAGGCCGACGACAAGGCGTCCCCCTCGGCGAGTGCCTCGGCCGACCCGGCGACGACCGCGCTGCAGAAGAAGTTCACCGAACTCGACTGCACTGACAAGGCCGCCCGCACGAACGTCAACGAGGGCGCCAAGCCGACCGACACCATCGTCGCCTGCGGCAAGAACTCGGCCGACCAGTGGGAGAAGTACATCCTCGGCCCGTCCGAGGTGAACGGCAAGGACGTCAAGAAGTCCCAGGCGGTCATCAACCAGCAGTCCGGCCAGTGGGTCGTCAACATGGAGTTCACGGGCTCCGGCTCGAAGAAGTTCGCGTCGACGACCAGCAAGCTCAAGGACCAGCAGTCCCCGATGAACCAGTTCGCCATCGTGCTCGACGGCGACGTGGTCTCCGCCCCCAGCGTCAGCTCCACCCTGAGCTCGAACGCCGAGATCTCCGGCAGCTTCACCCAGCAGTCGGCCCAGGACCTGGCCAACGTGCTGTCGTACGGCGCCCTGCCGCTGACCTTCCACGAGCAGAGCGTCACCTCGGTGACCGCCGCGCTCGGCGGTGAGCAGCTGCACGCCGGTCTGATCGCCGGCGCCATCGGCCTCGCGCTGGTCATCATCTACCTGGTGGTCTACTACCGGGGCCTGTCGCTCGTCGCCCTCGCCTCGCTGCTCGCCTCCGGCATCCTCACGTACACGCTGATGACGCTGCTCGGCCCGGCCATCGGCTTCGCGCTGAACCTGCCGGCGGTCTGCGGTGCGATCGTGGCCATCGGTATCACCGCGGACTCGTTCATCGTGTTCTTCGAGCGGATCCGGGACGAGATCCGCGAGGGCCGCTCGGTGCGGCCCGCCGTGGAGCGCGCCTGGCCGCGGGCCCGGCGCACCATCCTGGTCTCCGACTTCGTGTCGTTCCTCGCGGCCGCGGTGCTCTACATCGTGACCGTCGGCAAGGTGCAGGGCTTCGCGTTCACGCTCGGCCTGACCACCCTGCTCGACGTGGTCGTCGTCTTCCTCTTCACGAAGCCGCTGATGACGATCCTGGCCCGCCGGAAGTTCTTCGCGAGCGGCCACAAGTGGTCCGGCCTCGACCCGAAGCGCCTCGGCGTGCAGCCCCCGCTGCGCCGCTCCCGCCGTGCCACTGGTCCTGCCGCTGGCCCCGTCGACCCGAAGGAGGCGTGAGATGTCGAAGCTCGGCAGTCTCGGCGCCAAGCTGTATCGCGGTGAGGTCGGCTACGACTTCATCGGCAAGCGCAAGATCTGGTACGGCGTCTCGATCCTGATCACCATCACGGCCATCGTCGGCCTCGTGGTGCGCGGTCTGAACATGGGCATCGAGTTCGAGGGCGGCGCCGTCTTCACGACTCCCAAGACCACGGTCTCGGCCGCGAAGGCGGAGGAGTACGCGGAGAAGGCGTCGGGCCACGACGCGATCGTGCAGGAGCTCGGCACGGGCGGCCTGCGCATCCAGATCGCGGGCATCGACACCGGCAAGTCGGACCAGATCAAGGAGGAGCTGTCCCAGGACCTGGACATCTCCGCCGACAAGATCAACGCCGACCTGGTGGGCCCCAGCTGGGGTGAGACGATCGCCAACAAGGCATGGCAGGGCCTGGCCATCTTCATGGTCCTCGTCGTGATCTACCTGGCGATCGCCTTCGAGTGGCGCATGGCCATCGCGGCCCTCATCGCACTCGTCCACGACATCACCATCACCGTCGGGATCTACGCCCTGGTGGGCTTCGAGGTCACGCCGGGCACGGTGATCGGTCTGCTCACGATCCTCGGTTACTCGCTCTACGACACGGTCGTCGTCTTCGACTCGCTCAAGGAGCAGACGAAGGGCATCGAGAAGCAGACCCGCTGGACCTACAGCGACATCGCCAACCGCTCGATCAACAGCACCCTGGTCCGCTCGATCAACACCACGGTCGTGGCGCTCCTGCCGGTCGCCGGCCTGCTGTTCATCGGCGGCGGCTTCCTGGGCGCCGGCATGCTGAACGACATCTCCCTGTCGCTCTTCGTCGGCCTCGCCGCCGGTGCGTACTCCTCGATCTTCATCGCCACTCCGCTGGTCGCCGACCTCAAGGAGCGCGAGCCGAAGATGAAGGCCCTCAAGAAGCGGGTGCTCGCCAAGCGGGCCGCCGCCGCGGCGCAGGCCGACGGCCCCGCCACCGAGGGCTTCCAGGCCGAGGTGCCGCAGCAGGACGACCCGGAGGACGCCGCCCCGGCGGGTGCGGGTCCGCGCAACCAGCCGGCCCGCAACCGCGGCCGCGGCCGCCCCTCGGGCAAGCGCCGCTGATCCGGCAGACCCCGTACACGGGCGCCAGGAGCCGTCGAGGCCCTGGCGCCCGCGTCGTTTCCCGACAGGGGCGACTGCTAGGGTTTTCGTCGGTGCGAGACCCCACGTCCCGACCCCCACATCTCGATACACACACTCGCTGAGGTGCACAAATGACCGACATCAAGGAGCTGCTCCTCAGCCGCATCCGGGACGTGCAGGACTACCCGGAGCCCGGCGTCCTCTTCAAGGACATCACCCCGCTCCTGGCGGACCCGGCGGCCTTCACCGCCCTCACGGACACCCTCGCCGAGCTCTGTGTCCGGCACGGCGCCACCAAGGTCGTCGGCCTGGAGGCGCGCGGCTTCATCCTGGGCGCCCCGGTCGCGATCCGCGCGGGCCTCGGGTTCATCCCCGTGCGCAAGGCGGGCAAGCTCCCCGGAGCGACGCTCTCGCAGTCGTACGACCTGGAGTACGGGTCCGCCGAGATCGAGGTGCACGCCGAGGACCTGTGCGCCGACGACCGCGTCATGGTCATCGACGACGTGCTGGCCACCGGTGGCACCGCCGAGGCCGCCCTGCACCTGATCCGTCGCGCGGGCGCCGAGGTCGCGGGCGTCGCGGTCCTCATGGAACTGGGTTTCCTGCCCGGCCGTGCCCGGCTGGAACCCGCCCTTCACGGCGCCCCGCTCGACGCGCTGCTGGTCGTGTAAAACCCCAGTTCACAGCCGTTACGGCGGGCCCGGAGGAATCCGGCGCCCGCCTCTGGTGTTCCTCGGGTACGCAGCGGTCCCACCGGCCGAATACGTTCGGTGGCCGCTGGATCGATACCATGGGCTCTCCGGGACCTGAACGGGGACCCGTGCACGAGGAGCGCCGTTGCCAGACGAGGCCAAGCCACTCACCGCCGCCAAGCCCGACCAGCAGGCCGACCGGGCCTCGGCTCCTTCCGGCACGCCCGCGAAGAGCGCCGAGCCGGCCAAGCCCGCGCAGAACGGCAAGGGCTCCACCAGCACGCCCGGCGCCAAGGCGGCCGAGCA